>NZ_JALHBK010000022.1:0-153015 GCF_031570565.1 Nonomuraea sp. 3-1Str | reverse complement strand
CGGCGGCCTCCGCGAGCCACGCGGAGGCCGCCGCCGACCTGCTGGCGGACCCGGCGGCCGGGCGCGTCCGCGAGTGCGAGGCCGACGACTGCGTCATGCTCTTCCTGCCCGCGCACCCCCGCCGCCGGTGGTGCTCGGCCGCCCGCTGCGGCAACCGCGCCCGCGTCGCCCGCTACTACCAGCGGCACAAGTCCCCCTGACGCACCCGGGGCGCCGTCCGCGTTGACCCGGATGCGGCGTGGGGCGAGGTCGAGGCCGCGCTCGCGCCGGCCCGCCAGATCAAGGCCCATGCCCCGCACTGCCGGGTCAGGGCTTCCGGCGGCAACAAGATCAAGTACTGGCGGCTTTCGAGCTCACCTCGGTGCTGTCCCGGGAGGGGACGACGGCTCTGAGCGCGGGCCACGCCAGCAGCGCCAAGGCCGTGGAGAGTGCCGCCACGGCCAGCATGGCGCCCGGCAGCCCGGTCGTCTGCGCCCAGTGCCCCACGTACACCGGCCCGGCGAGGTAGCCGAGATAGGCCATGGTGGACACGACCGAGGTGGCGGCACCGCGGGTGGCGGCGGGGACGTTGGCGGTGGCGAGGCCGAGCACGGTGGGGAAGAGCACGGCGGTGCCGACGGCGGCCAGGGCCAGCCCGAGCAGAGCCAGAGGGAGAGACGCGGTGAGGGCCAGCAGGGACGTCCCCGCCGCGGAGATCACCGCGCCGGCGGTGAGAACGATCCAGGCACGACGGGCCTTCACCGCGCTGATCGCGAAGCGGGTGAGCGAGACGGCAAGTGCGAAGACCGCGGGCCCGGTGCCGACCAGCGCGGGTCCGGCGCGCACGGTATCGGCGAGGTAGACGGCGCTCCAGCTCTGGTGAGCGTTCTCCACGGCGAACCCGAGCGCCCCCAGTGCGCCCGCGACGAGCAGGAGCGGCAGATGAGCGCGCAGACCCGGCCGGCTGTGCGCGGCTGAGGTGCGGGCGTGATCGTGGCGGCCGGGATCGGCCTGCGGGCGATCGCCGGTGCCGATGGCGGCGCTCACAGCGCCGGCGGCGAGCACGACCAGCAAGTACGGCACGACCACGGGCAGGCCGGCGGCGTTCAGCAGGCCGGTGACGAGGCTGGCCGCGACCACGGCCAAGGAGAAGAAGCCGTGCGCCCGGGTGATGACTGGACGGCCGTTGGCCCGTTCGGCGGAGCCGGCCGCCGCGTTGATGGTCACGTCCGCGGCGCCGGACGACGCGCCGAGAACCGCCAGTCCTACGGACAGGGCCGGCAGGTCGCGAGCGGTGACGGCCACGGCGACGCCGGCGATCCCGAGCGACGTCAGGGTGATCGCCGTGACGCGCTGCCCCCACCGGTCCACGGCCCGGCCCGCGAGAGGCATGGCGGGCAGGGCACCGGCGGCGATGAACAGCAGCGCGGTGCCGAGCTGGCCATCGGTCAGCCCGGCCTGGTCGCGGATGGCGGGGACGGACGCGCCCCACACGCCCCAGAACGCACCGAAGACAGTGAATCCCGCGTACGGCACCCAGGCCCGGGTGTGACCATGACGGATGCTCGTTTGTGTATCGTTACACATGGAGTGTAACGATACACAAGATAGGGTGAGGCATGGCCAAAGACCCTTCTCGGCCCCGGCCGACCATGGCGGAGGTGGCTCGCGCGGCGAAGGTGTCGGTGATGACCGTCTCCTACACCTACGCCCAGCCTGATCGCGTCTCCGAACGCACCCGGGCCAGGGTGCGCGAGGCCGCCACACGACTGGGATACCCCGGCCCTCATCCGGGGGCCCGCTCGCTGCGCAGGGGACGGACCGGCAGTCTCGGGGTGGTGCTGGGCGAGCACCTGACGTACGCCTTCGAGGATCCTCAGGCCACCCGGTTCCTGGCCGGCGTCGCCGAGGTGTGCGCCGGTCACGGCCTGGGGCTCACGATCGTGCCCATCACCGGGGCGCCCTCCGATGCCGACCGGGTCGCCGAGGCCGCGGTGGACGGTTTCGTCGTCTGGACGACCAGCGACGACGACCCCGTGCTGCCGGCGGTGGCCGTCACCGGTCTGCCCGCCGTCGTGCACGGCGGACCACAGCACCGGGACGTGCCGTTCGTGGCCATCGACGACAGGGCAGCGGCCCGCGCCGTCGCCGCCGAGGCCCTCGCCGGCGCCCGGCGGCCGATGGTGCTCAGCTTCCCGCTCGATCGCGCCCGGACGACCGGGGTGCGCAACGGGCTGGATCCGGCCGAGGCCACTTTCCGTGTGACTCGTGAGCGCCTGCGCGGAGTCCGGGACGCCTGGGAGGCAACCGGCGGCCGATGGCCGCAGGTGCGAGTCGCGGTGTGCGCACGCAACAGCGCGTGCGAGGCGGACTCCCTGGCCACCGCGCTCCTCGCGGGGCCGGACGCCCCGGACGCGGTCATGGCCATGAGCGACGAGCTCGCCCTGGGCCTGATGCGGGCGGCCGCTCGTGCCGGTCTCGCCGTCCCCGGCGACCTCGCCGTCACCGGCTGGGACGACACCGACGCGGCCGCCGCCGCCGGGCTGACGACCGTCGCGCAGAACCTGCGCGCCCAGGGAGCTCGCTGCGCGCAACTGGTCCTGGGCGAGGAAGCGGCGGATGAGACCGGCCCGATCGAGTGGCGCCTGGTCCTGCGCGACTCCACCCGCCGATGACCACGGTCAAGCGCGCGCTCCGGGCAAGGGACCTGGAACCGCTCAACGCGCCGTGAAGGTCGCGGGCGCCGCGGACCTGCGTGGTTGCGGCGGGCTCGACGGGAGGGTTAAGCTCGCATGCTCGACACAGAATGAGCTGCGCTTCACAGACCTCCCGATAGGAGTATACCACGGCATGAGTAAGCGTCAAGATGCTCTTGCGGAAGCCCTTGACAAGGAACAGGTGACTGTTTCGGCGCTCTACGGCCACCTCGACGAGGCCCGTGCCCGGGCCGAGGCGGCGCTGCGGACGGCGCACCTGGGCGGCGGGGCCGGCGGCACCCGGCAGGCGCGGGTGGAGCGTGAGGTGGCGGCCGCCGAGCAGACGCGGCGGCTGGCCAGGCTGCGGGCCGTGGAGCGCGGCCTGTGCTTCGGCCGGATCGACGACGTGTCCGGCCGGAGCCTGTACGTGGGCCGGATCGGGCTTCGCGACGCCGAGCACGAGTCGGTGCTGATCGACTGGCGGGCCCCGGCCGCCCGCCCCTTCTACGTGGCCACGGCCGGCGACCCCGACGGGCTGCTGCGCCGCCGCCACCTGCATCTCAAGGACCGTACGGTCGTGGGCCTGGACGACGAGGTGTTCGACCTGGAGCAGATGAGCGACGGCGACCGGCGCACGCTGGTCGGCGAGGCGGCGCTGCTGGCGGCCCTGCGGCGGGGGCGCACGGGCCGGATGGGCGACGTGGTGGCCACGATCCAGACCGAGCAGGACCGGGTGATCCGCTCGACGCTGCAGGGCGCGCTGGTGGTGCAGGGCGGTCCCGGCACCGGCAAGACCGTCGCGGCGCTGCACCGGGCCGCGTACCTGCTCTACACCCACCGCGACACGCTGGAGCGGCGCGGCGTGCTGGTGATCGGGCCGAACGCGATGTTCCTGCGCTACATCGGCCAGGTGCTGCCGTCGCTGGGCGAGACGCAGGTGGTGATGGCGACGCTGGGCGAGCTGTTCCCCGGCGTGCGGGCGGTGGCGGCCGACGACCCGGAGGTGGCCGTGGTCAAGGGCGACGCGCGGATGGCCGAGGTGGTGGAGGCGGCGGTGCGCGCCCGCCAGCGCGTTCCTCGCGGCGACCTGGAGGTGCGCCTCGACGGGCTGACGCTGCGAGTGCCGCACGAGACGTGCCTGCGGCTGCGCGACCGGGCGCGCGCGGTGCGGCTGCGGCACAACATGGCGCGCAAGCTGTTCGTCACCGAGCTGCTCAAGGAGCTCGCGCGGGCCGAGGCGCGGGCGGTGGAGGAGTCGCTGCGCCTGCCCGAGATGGAGCTGGAGGACCCGGAGCTGGCCGAGCCGCTCGACCTGGAGGGCGACCTGGACGAGCTGGACGTGGAGCTGGCCGCCCGGCGGCTGTGGCAGGAGCCGCCGGTGCGCGAGGCGATCGACGGGCTCTGGCCGGAGCTGACGCCCCAGCGGCTGATCTCCGAGCTGCTGTCCTCCTCCGACACGCTGTGGGAGGTGTGCCCGTCGGGGGTGGACTGGCCCCTGCTCGTACGGCCGGCGGACGCGCCGTGGACGGTCGGCGACGTACCGCTGCTGGACGAGGCCGCCGAGCTGCTCGGCGAGGACGACTCCGCGGCCCGTGCCGCCGCCCGTGCCGCCGGCGCGGAGTGGGAGGGGCAGGAGCTGTACGCCCGCGAGGTGCTGGAGTCCACGGGCCTGCTGGAGGAGGGCGTCTTCGGCCGGGCCGACGTGCTCGCCGGCCGGCACGCGGACGGCGGCGAGGAGCTGACCACGGCCGAGCGGGCGGTGGCCGACCGCTCCTGGGCCTACGGGCACGTGATCGTGGACGAGGCGCAGGAGCTGTCGGCGATGGCCTGGCGGATGGTGATGCGGCGGGTCCCGGCCAAGTCGCTGACGATCGTGGGCGACATCGCGCAGACCGGCTCGGCGGCGGGCGCCGCCTCCTGGGCCGGGGTGCTGGACCCGCACCTGAAGGGCCGCTGGCGGGAGGAGCGGCTGCTCGTCAACTACCGGACGCCCGTGGAGATCATGCGCGTGGCGGCCGACGTGCTGCGCTCCGTGGCGCCGGGGGAGGAGCCGCCCGAGTCGGTGCGCGAGGGCGGCGACGAGCCGCGGGCGGTGCGGTGCGGGATCGCCGAGCTGCCCCGGCTGGTGGCGGAGGAGCTGGCCGCGATCGGCGAGGGCCGGGCGGGCGTCATCTGCCCGGACGCCCTGCACGCGCGGGTGGCGGCGCTGTTCCCGGGCGACGACCTGGAGGAGGCGGTGGTGGCGCTGACCGTGACCCGGTCCAAGGGGCTGGAGTTCGACGCGGTCGTGGTGGTGGACCCGGCGGGGATCCTGGCGCAGTCGCCGAAGGGCGGCCAGGACCTGTACGTGGCGGTGACGCGGGCGACGCGCCGGCTGACGGTCGTCCACGAGGGCGATCTGCCGGAGGTGCTGTCCCGGCTCGACCGCTGAAATCTACTTTGTAAAGGCGCCGGGCCGTCGTCCGAACTCCGTCCGGAGAGACGCTGCGGGCACAGCGCTCTCGCACGCGAGACGGCCCGGCCGGTCACCGGCACCCCCGGGCAGCGGCACGCCTCGGCGCGCTGTCCGGACGAGGTCTGTCACTAGCATGACCTCATGGACATCTCCCGGCTCTCCACAGCTGCGCGGCAGCGGCGCAGTGCCGAGTTGCGTGCGTTCCTCCGGTCGCGGCGAGACCGGGTGACGCCCGCTGACGTGGGCATGCCGGCAGGCGAGGGCCGCCGTACGCCCGGGCTGCGGCGGGAGGAGGTGGCGGTGCTCGCCGGCATAGGAGTGTCCTGGTACACCTGGCTGGAGCAGGGACGCGACATCAACGTCTCCGCCGACGTCCTGGACGCCATCGCCAGGGTGCTGCGCCTGGAGCCCACCGAGCGCGAGCACCTGTACCTCCTCGCCGGCCTCAATCCGCCGCAGGCGGCCCCGTCCGATGGCCGGGTCCCCGATGCCGTGCGGCGACTGCTGGAGGGCTGGCTGCCGCGGCCCGCGTACGTCATCGACCGGCACTGGAACGTCCTCGCGGTCAACCGCGCGGCGGAGGTCGTGTTCCAGTGCAACGAGTACGACCACAACTGCCTGGTCAGCTTCTTCACCAACGCCCGCTACCGGGCGGCAGTCGTGGACTGGCACGACACGGCGCGAGCGATGATCGGCCTGTTCCGGGCGGACGCCGCCCGCTACCCGGACGACCCCGAGTTCGGCCGCCTGGCCTCGGACATGTGCGCCGCGAGCCCCGCCTTCGCCGAGATCTGGGCGGAACTCCCCGTGGGCGGCCCCACCCACGGCACCAAGGCCCTGGAGATTCCCGGTCTGGGGACGCTGACCTTCGAGGCCATCACCCTGCCGCTGCCCGAGCTGCCGGGCCACCGCCTGTCGCTGCACACCCCCGCACCCGGGACGGGAACGACGGCTCTGCTGGAGCGCCTGATGGTGGTGTCAGACCCAGGTTCAGCCAACACTGCCGCGTAGGCTCGCGCCGTTCGAGGATCGTCGGCATGAAGCGATTCACGAACAGAACAGTCTTGATCACCGGCGGCACCAGCGGCATCGGCTTCGCGACCGCGCGCAGGCTCCTCGACGAGGGCGCGTACGTCGTCATCACCGGCCGCGACCAGGCCCGTCTCGACATCGCGGCAGAACGCCTGGGCTCCGAGCGGGTCCTGCCCGTCCGCGCGGACGTCAGCGTCGACGCCGACCTCGCTCTCCTCGTGCGACGCATCGAGACCTGGCGCGGCGCCCTCCACGCGGTCTTCGCCAATGCCGGAATCGCGGACTTCAGGCCGGAGTTCACCCCGGAGGACTTCGACCACACCGTCGACATCAACTTCAAGGGAGTGTTCTTCACGATCCAGAAGGCGCTGCCGCTGATGGGCGACGGAGGCGCTGTCGTCATCAACGCCTCCTGGACCCTGCACCGCGGCCTCCCGGTGGCCTCGATCTACGCCGCCAGCAAGGCGGCCGTGCACAATCTCGCCCGCACGCTCGGCACCGACCTCGCGCCCCGCGGCATCCGCGTCAACTCCGTCAGCCCCGGCTACATCGAGACCGAGATGTACCGGTCCGCGATCGACCCCGGCGCGGAGAGCCGCATCTTGGCGGAGGTGCCGCTCGGCTCGCTCGGCCACCCGGACGATGTCGCCGCTGCCGTCGCCTTCCTGGCCTCGGACGACGCGTCGTACATCACCGGTCAGGACCTCGTCATCGACGGCGGCCTCGTGGGA
Source organism: Nonomuraea sp. 3-1Str (assembly GCF_031570565.1). NCBI lineage: Bacteria > Bacillati > Actinomycetota > Actinomycetes > Streptosporangiales > Streptosporangiaceae > Nonomuraea > Nonomuraea sp. 3-1Str. Next base: position 146,122 of record NZ_JALHBK010000022.1, on the reverse strand, counting down.
GCGGCGCCCCTCGGGCTGCGCCTTTGACGGCCCTGCGACAGCCGTAGGAGTCGGGTGCGGCGCCGTCCACGGCTCAGCCAGATGGTCGACTCAGCCGCGCGAGGTCTCTTCCTTCTCCAGGTCTTCCGCGATGTCCCTGATGCGGCGGACGATCGTGTCGAGGGTGCGCAGCGTGCCGGTGTCGAGGTGCTCCATGACCCGCCGGTAGTGCTGCATGCCGGCGTCCTGGATGCGCCCGATGAGGTCGGTGCCCTCGGCGGTCAGCTCGACCCGGCGCACGCGCCGGTCGTGGGGGTCCTCGTGCCGGCTGACCAGTCCCTGGGCGACGAGGCGGTCGACGATGCCGGTGACCGTGCCGAGGCCGACGCCGAGGTCGTGGGCGAGCTCCTGGCCCGAGGCGGAGCCGTGGAGGGCCAGGACCATGACGACCTTGAGCTGGCGCATCGTCAGGTTGGAGCTGAACAGGGGAGACGGGTGCCGGGCGAAGGCCCGCCCGAGGCCCCGCTGGGTCTCCGTGATCCGGCGGATCAGGTCTTCGCGTTCGTCGTCCACTCTCACCTCTTCGCTTCCTGAGAAGCTTATCAGGAAGCTCGCCTTGTCCTAAATATTCGTATGGGGCGAAGTGTTAGTCTCGGGGCGAACACTTGGAGGGACCCCTCATGACCGCACTCGCCCGGTTGAGCCTCGCCAACCGCACGCTTGTCATCCTGGTCGCGGTCGTGCTCAGCGCATTCGGCGCGTTCACGATTCCGCAGTTGAAACAGCAGTTGCTGCCGTCCTTGGCCTTCCCCGGCGCCTTCGTGATCGCCTCCTATCCCGGGGCGTCCCCGGAGATCGTGGAGGACCAGGTCACCCAGCCCCTGGAGGACGCCTTCCAGGGACTCGACGGCATGGAGCAGATGACCTCGACGTCGAAGGAGGGCCTGGCGCAGATCCAGGTCGCCTTCGCCTTCGGCACGGACATCGAGGCGTCGTTGAACAAGATGCAGCAGGCTGTCAGCCGGGTGCAGCCCCAGTTGCCGTCCGGGGTCGAGCCGCAGGTCGGGGCCGGGAACACCGACGACATCCCGGTGATGGTGCTGGCGGTGGGCGACGGCGGCGACTCACGGGCGATGGCGGACAAGCTGCGCCAGGTCATGCTGCCGGAGTTGCAGGGCATCAAGGGTGTACGGGAGGCGACGGTCACGGGCACCCGGGACGAGGTCGTGACGATCACCCCGGACCTGGGCAAGATGGCGAAGGCCGGGGTGTCGGCCACGCAGATCCCCGAGGTGCTGAGGGCCAACGGCACGCCGGTCCCGGCCGGGACGCTCACCTCGGACGGCAGGTCGCTGACCGTACAGGTGGGCGCCCGGGTCGACTCGGTGGCGAAGCTGAAGGCCCTCTACCTGACGCCCGCCCAGCCGCAGGCCCCCTCCACCGCGCAGCCGCAGGCGAGCCGCCCCCAGAGCGGCCAGCCGCAGAGCGCGGGCCAGCCCCAGGCCGGCCAGCCCCAGAGCGGGCAGCCGCAGTCGGGCCGGCCGCAGACGGCGCAGGCTCAGCCGGTGGTCAAGGCGTTGAAGCCGGTCAAGCTGGGTGACGTCGCCACCGTGGAGCGGGGCCTGGCCGAGCCGACCTCGATCACCCGTACCGACGGCAAGACCAGCCTCGGCGTGTCGGTGACGATGACGCCCGACGGCAACGCGGTGAGCATCTCGGGCGACGTACGCGAGAAGCTGCCCGACCTGACCAAAGCCCTCGGCGACTCCTCCGACACGGCGGTCGAGGTGGTCTTCGACCAGGCGCCGTACGTGCAGGAGTCGATCGAGAACCTCACCACCGAGGGCCTGCTCGGCCTGGCGTTCGCGGTGCTGGTCATCCTGGTGTTCCTGCTGTCGATCCGGTCCACGCTGGTGACCGCGGTGTCGATCCCGCTGTCGGTGATCATCGCGCTGATCGCGTTGTGGGCCGGCGACTACTCGCTGAACATGCTCACGCTCGGCGCGCTGACCATCGCGGTCGGCCGGGTGGTGGACGACTCGATCGTCGTCCTGGAGAACATCAAGCGCCACCTCGGCTACGGCGAGCCCAAGCTGCGGGCGATCCTGTCGGCGGTCCGGGAAGTGTCGGGCGCGGTGACGGCCTCGACGCTGACGACGGTGGCGGTGTTCGCGCCGATCGCGGTGGTCGGCGGCATGGTCGGCGAGCTGTTCGGGCCGTTCGCGATCACGGTGGCGGTGGCGCTGCTCGCCTCGCTGCTGGTGTCGCTGACGGTGATCCCGGTGCTGGCGTACTGGTTCCTCAAGGCCCCCGACCTGACACCCGAGCAGGCGCGCGCCCAGCGTGAGGAGGCCGAGGCCAAGGAGCTGCGCAGCCCGCTGCAGCGCGCCTACCTGCCGGTGCTGCGGTTCGCGACGCGCTACAAGCTGGTGACCGTGCTCGTCGGGGTGGCGGTGTTCATCGGCACGATGGGCCTGACGAGCCGGCTGGAGACGAACTTCCTCGACTCCTCCGGCCAGAACACGGTGTCGGTGACCCAGCGGATGCCCGTCGGCACCGACCTGGCCACCACCGACGCGGCGGCCAAGAAGGTCGAGGGCGTGCTGACCGGCCTGGACGGCGTCGAGTCGTACCAGGTGACGGTGGGCGGCGGCAACGCGCTGCAGGGCGGCTTCGGCGGGGGCGCCGGCGCGGACCGGGCCTCGTACTCCCTGACCCTGGCCGAGAACGCCGACACCCCCAAGGTGGAGCAGGCGCTGCGCGATCGGCTGGCCGGCATGAAGGACGTCGGCGAGGTGCGCGTCGGCGGCTCGGGCGGCGGCTTCTCCTCCGACACGGTGGACGTGATCGTGCAGGCGCCCGACAGCGCGGCGCTGCGCTCGGCGGCCGACCAGGTCAAGGCGGCCATGGGCGAGGTGACCGGACTGCGGGACATCACCTCCAACCTGGAGGCCAGCGCGCCCCGCGTGGACGTGCGGGTGGACCGTGAGAAGGCCGCGGCCAAGGGCCTGACGGAGGCGCAGATCGGCCAGAGCGTGGCGCAGGCCTTCCGCGGCGCCCCCCTCGGCCAGCTCACGCTCGACGGACGGGCCAGCGACCTGGTGCTGCGCACCGGCGACGCTCCCGACGACGTCAAGGCGATCGAGAACCTGAAGCTGCCCACCGCCGCCGGCCTGGTCAAGCTGTCGTCGGTGGCCGAGGTGGAGCAGGTGGCCGGGCCCACGCAGGTCACCCGCATCGACGGTGACCGCTCGGCGACCGTGTCCGCCAAGACCACGAGCAGCGACCTGGGCAGCCTCACACAGACGCTGGACACCCGCCTGAAGAAGCTGAACCTGTCCGGCGGCGCCACGTACGAGATCGGTGGCGCGTCTGCCGATCAGCAGGAGGCGTTCTCCGACCTGGGCATGGCGATGCTGGCGGCCATCGCGATCGTCTTCCTGATCATGGTGGCGACGTTCCGCAGCTTCGCCCAGCCGCTCATCCTGCTGGTGTCGATCCCGTTCGCCGCGACCGGCGCCGTCGGCCTGCTGGTGGCCACCGGCACCGCGATGGGCGTGCCGGCGCTGATCGGCATGCTGATGCTCATCGGCATCGTGGTGACCAACGCGATCGTGCTCATCGACCTCATCAACCAGTACCGCGATCAGGGCCTGGGCATCGTCGAGGCGGTCATCGAGGGCGGCCGGCGCCGCCTGCGGCCGATCCTCATGACGGCGGTGGCCACGATCTGCGCGCTGACGCCGATGGCGCTGGGCGTGACGGGATCGGGCGGATTCATCTCGCAGCCGCTGGCGATCGTGGTCATCGGCGGCCTGATCACCAGCACGCTCCTGACGCTGGTGCTCGTGCCGACGCTGTACGTGATGGTCGAGCGGGCCAAGGAGCGGATGCGGCGCCGCCCGGCCGAGCCGAAGGCGGAAGAGCCGAAGGTGCTCGCCCCCACCCCGTGAAACGCGGCTGACCGAACGAGGCTGACCGGCGGGGCGCCACATCCCGCCGGTCAGCCCACTCGGCGGAGGGTGGCGATGTAGTCGACCGTCGAGTTCTCGTCATAGGTGGCGTCGGTGAGTTCCCAGCCCGTGCCGGAGGCCAGGTCGGCGAGCTCACGTGGTGCCAGGCACAGGTAGTGGAACCAGGGTGTCGCCACGTCGCGATAGCGGATCCGCATGGTCCGTTGTCCGGCGATGCGGCCGGCCCGCAGGTTCCGTTCGTTGTAGGGCAGATGCTGTGGATCGTCGCAATCGGTCCTGTTGTTGCCCTGGCCGACGATCACGGCGCCGGGTGCGGCCATCGCGGCCAGAGCCCGCAGGAACCGCGGTGCGCGCTCGCGGCTTTCCAGCAGGCCCAGGTTGGCGCCCAGGAGCAGGAAGCTGTCGTAACGCGCCCCCGTCGCGGCGTGTTCGTCGACCGTGCCGAGAACGGCTGACCGGATCCCTTGCTGCCTGCACACCTCGAGCGCGCCAGGGGAGATGTCGATCGCGGTGACGGCGTGGCCCCGGTCGAGCAACGCGCGCGCGGCTCGTCCGCCGCCGGCGCCGATGTCCAGGACCTTTCCCTGGAGCAGATCCAATGCCCGGCGTTGCTCGGCCGGCCACTGCTCGATCGGCGCGAGCCAGGGCGCGACGGGAAGGGACTTCACCAGGCCGTCGTCGCGTTCCACGATCTGGAGGACCGGGGCGGCGTCCGAGGTCAGAGATGCCCGGTAGGCGTCGCGCAGCATGTCCCCGATCGCGTCGCCGGTGCGAGGACCGAGGCGATCCTCCTGGTCGCGCGGCTCATCTTCCGCGAGACGTCCAGAAGTACGGAGGTCGGGAGCGTGCACAGTGTCTCCTTGGCCGGAACCGGGGCGGATCATCACGTCGCGACGGGCAGGGGAAGGGGCGTCCGGCCGCCCTGCCGGGCGAGGCGGCGGAAGAAGCCCGGGATTCCGGCCGGCCCGGTCATCAGCGAGACGGCTCCGTCCTCGTCCGGATCCTTGTCCGCGTGGTGCCCGAGACCTCGGCGGTGCGCGGGCTCTCGGTGGTGGGTGGGCTCTCGGCGGTCCGCGGGATCGGGAGCTCCCCGGCCGCGAGCCGCCGCAGTGCGGTCCGGGCGGTGTGCTCGTCGCCGAGCAGGTCCGCGATGACGCCGATCACTCCGGCCGGCTCCTCGCCGTGGGCGGACCGGATGGCCTGGAGTGCGTGCTCGCGGGGCAGATCGGAGTCGTCCTCCGGCGTGACCGGCCGCATGTGCCACGTCGCGAACAGCAGCGTCATGGCGAGGGCGTGCAGGTCGTCGGTGTCTCGTGGCGGCTCGTCGCGCCGCTGCCGCGCCGGCGCATAGCCATGCGTCCCTCCGGGGAGGTGCAGGCCGTCGTAGCCGGCCACGCCGAAGTCGACGACGCTGACCCGGTCACCGTCGATCACCACGTTCTTCGGTGCGAGGTCGCGCATGACGACGCCGCGCGCATGAAGATCGAGGAGGATCCGCGCGAGTCGTCGGGCGAGCGTTTCGAGGCGACGCCGATCTCGGGCGCCGGGATGCGCGTCGATCGGGTACGGACCGTTCCGGGCGACGTCCTCGGCGAGGTTGACCGGGCCGGCGTCGGACGTCACCAGGAACTCGTCCTGTCCGTGCCGGAAGTGATCCAGGAATCGCGGGACACCGGGGCAGTCCTTGAGCGCCTGCAGGACCCGGCGTTCGTTGCGCAGCCGCATGCGGATGTCGCCCGAGGTGGCGGTCTCGTCCACCAGGGCGCGGGCCTGCTTGATGACGACGTACGTCCCGTCGCGCTGATCGACGGCTCGATAGACGTTGCCCCGCGCGGATTCGAAGATTCCCTCGACGACCCGGTAGTGGTGGCCGAGAACCGCCGGCTCCTCCGGAGCGCTCTCTTCACCCGGGCGCAGGCCGGTGAACGGATCGACGACCCAGGCCGGCTGCTCGTAGTGCAGGCCGGCGCGCCCCTCGAACTCCTCTCCGCCGGGCCCGTCGATCCGGGCGGCGAACCGTCCCCGCGCGCCGGAGTCGCCGGCCTTCCTGAACGGGCCGTACCGGTAGTACACCGGGGAGTCCTGGTCCACCCGCCGATCGCTGAGCACCCGCGGCCCCGGATGACCACGCAGGAGTTCGGCCAGCTCCAGGCCCAGCCCCCGGACACGCCGCTGGTCCGGGTAGATCGTGAACGCCTTCCCGACGCTCGCCGGGGCGCTGTAGCCGTTGTTCAGCCTGTCGAGGACCTGGTGCGAGCGTGCGAGCTTGAACACGCAGCCCTCGGCCAGAAGGAGCGGAACGAGCTTCTCGACCAGCTCCGAGTAGGTTGCCGACCGGGAGGAGACGTGCAGTTTCCAGCCATGGTCGGGCAGCGGGACACCATCAGGACGCACCGTCAGCCACGTCGGTCCGAGACGGATGCGATGGCCGGTCCGGACATGCTCTTCGACGATTCTCTCGATGGCTTCGGAGTCCCTCGCTGACACCTCAGACATTGACGCCATCACACCAGAAGAGCATGCCGGACCTCTTCTCCCAGGACGTTCAGCACGGCCTCGACAGCGGGCCAGGTGCCGTCAGTCGCCTACGACCAGGTGCTGTCGGCCGCCTGGGACCAGGTGCTGTCGATCTGCAGCCGCCCCTCCTGCGCCATGACGGTCTCGAGGAAGCCGACGGTCGGCTCCGGCACGTTTGTACCTGCTTCACGGGGTTCCAGAGCAAGCAGAGTGTTCAAGGCGACTCCCTCTCTGTCGGCGCCGCCACGGCGCTTCCGACGATCTTCCCCTGTATAGCATTTTGACGATCTTCGTCGCCATTCTTGGCTTCTGTACCACTTTGTGTGGCGAGTCAGCGGACCGGGGACAGGCGCAGCGCCGCCTTGCGACCGGTCAGTGAGACAACGCGCACGCCGATTCCGTTGACCGATCCGGAGGCTCCCGCGCCGAGTGTCGCCTGTGAGCTCACGCCTGGTCCTGTGCCCTTCACCCGCACGACCTGCCTGGTGAAGGTGATGGACAGTCTGGTGATGCCGTAGCGGGAGCTGACCCGGAACGACACGGGCCTGGAAAGGGTGAGTTCGCACCTGCCGTCGAAGCAGGCGCGGAGATTCGGGCCCGTAGCGGCCGCTGTGCTGACCACGGGCGCCTGGCCGGCCGCCCCCAGGCCACCGGTGATGCTTGAAGAGAGCAGGAGTAAGGCAGCGATCGTGTGGGACATGATCCTCCGTACGGGCGCTTCAAGGGATGTCTGCTTCACTCTCGACCCTGTGTCAGAACCGGGGATCCGTCCAGGGGCCGCCTGGGCGAGCTCACTCGCCTGATCACTCCTGAGAGCGATGCCCGGCGTCCCGGAATTCCTGGATAGTGGGCGGATGCCGGTGCTGTCGTCGCGCACGACCGAAGTCGCGATCACGGGTGCGGTGACCGTGGCCACCGTGGGCCCCCTCCTGGTGCCCGAGCCGCGCGCCTGGTGGATCGTGGCGCTGGGCTTCCTGGCCTCGGCGCCGGTGTGGTGGCGGCGCCGGGCACCGATGGCCACGGGGCTGCTGGTGGGCGCGGCGATGACCGTCATGGTCATGTGGGAGAAGCCGTTTCTGCCGTTCGGGCCGCTCGTGGCCGTGTACACCGTCGCCGAGCTCAGCCCGTTGCGGGTGCGGATGGCCGCCATCCCGATCGTCGCCGCCACGGTGGGGGTCTCGCTGGCCCTGCCCGCCGAGGACGACCAGACCGTCCGGCTGATCGGGACCGCGTTCGTGGCCGCCTACGCGCTGGGCACCAGCGCCCGCGCCCGCCACTCCCGCCTGGCCGAGCTGGCCGAACGGGCCCGCAGGCTGGAGCAGGAGCACCTCGCGGCGGTGGCCGGCGAGCGCACCCGCATCGCCCGCGACATGCACGACATCGTCACCCACTCCGTCGGGCTCATGGTCGTGCAGGCCGAGGCGGGGCCACTGGATCCGGCGCGGGCCGAGGCGGCCTTCGAGGCGATCGCCGAGACCGGCAGGGGGGCGCTCGTCGAGCTGCGCGGGCTGCTGGCCGCGCTGCGCTCAGCGGGCGGCGACCTCGTGGAACCCCGCCTCGACGGCCTGCCGGGACTGCTCGAGCGCACCGGCCTCGAGACGACGCTGACCGTCGAGGGCGATCCGCGGCCCATCACCGGTGGCGTCGAGGCGGCCGCCTACCGGATCGTCCAGGAGGCCCTGACCAACGTGCTCAAACACGCGGGTACTCCCGCCGTCCACGTGCGGGTGCGGTGGGGCGAGCAGGGGCTGGAGATCGAGATCGCCGACGGGGGCGGCGGGCCGAACGGGCACTCCGGCGGGTACGGCCTGGCCGGGATGCGGGAACGCGCCGCCGCGTGCGGCGGCACGCTGCACGCGGGGAGCGGCGACACCGGCGGATTCGTGGTCAGGGCGGCCTTTCCTGTTTGATGGTGATCATGCTGCGTGTGCTTGTCGCCGACGACCAGGATCTCTTCAGGGCGGGCTTCGGCCTGATCCTCGGCTCGCAACCGGACATGGAGGTCGTCGGCGAGGCGGCCGACGGCGAGTCCGCGGTGGCCGCCGCCGTCGAACTGCGGCCCGACGTGGTGGTGATGGACGTGCGCATGCCCGGCATGAACGGCATCGAGGCCACCCGGCAGATCTGTGCCGCCACCACGGCCAAGGTCCTGGTGCTGACCATGTTCGACCTGGACGAGTACGTCTACGACGCCGTGCGCGCCGGAGCCAGTGGCTTCCTGCTCAAGGACATCCGCAGGGACGAGCTGGCGGAAGCCGTCCGCACCATCGCGGCCGGTGACTCGCTGCTGTCCCCCGCCGCCACCAGGCGACTGCTGGAGGACCTGGTCAGGCGGCCCAGCCACGACGTCGCGCCGCGCCTGGCGGCCAGGCTGGGCGAGCTGACCGACCGCGAGCGCGAGACGCTGCGGCTGGTGGCCCGCGGGCTGTCCAACGCCGAGATCGCCGCCGAGCTCGTCGTCACCGAGCACACGGTCAAGACCCACGTGAGCCGCATGCTGACCAAGCTGACCCTCCGCGACCGGGTGCAGGCGGTCGCCTTCGCCTATGAGTCCGGCCTCGTCGTCCCCGGTGGGAGTGACACAGGAGATCACGCTCACGACTGACGCGCCCGCCGGGGCGTTGTCCAGATCATCGAGGTGTGAACAAATTCGCTCCTGTCGCCGCCGCTCTGCTGTCGGCGCTCCTCCTGCATCTGGGGACCGGGCTCCATCCGGTGCCCTGGCTGACCTGGGTGGCGTTCCTGCCGGTCCTGCTCGTGGTGAGCAGGGTGGGCGCCGGCACGGCCTTCGCCTCGGCGTCACTGGCCTGGCTGGGCGGTCAGACGCAGATGTGGTCCTACTACTCCAGCACCATCGAGACCCCTCTGGTCGTGACGGCGTCCATCATCATCGGCACGTCGATCGCGTTCGGCCTCATCACCCTGCTCTTCCGCACCCTCCTGGCCGGAGGGCGCCAGGTCCTCGCGACGCTGGCCGTGCCGGCGGCATGGGTGGCGCTGGAGTACGCGGTCTCGCTGTCGGCGCCGCACGGCGCCTGGTGGAGTCTCGCCTACACCCAGGCGGACGTGTCACCCGTGCTGCAGACCGCCGCGCTCACGGGGGTCTGGGGCATCACGTTCCTGCTCCTGCTGGTGCCTGCCGCCATCGCCGCCGTGCTCGCGCCGGGCGCGCCCGGCAGGCTGCGGGTCGCCGTCACGGCGGGCGCGATCCTGGGCCTGGCGCTCGGCCACGGAGTCTGGCGTTCGACGGGCCCTGCCGACGGCCTCGGCCGGCAGGTCGCGCTCGTCTCCACCGACGACCCGCCCGACTCGGTCGAGCTGAGCTCCCCGCAGGGACGAGAGCTCTCGCGCCGCTACACCTCTGCGATCCAGGCCGCCGCGGCCGGGGGCGCCCGCGTGGTGATCCTGCCGGAGAAGACCTTTCGCACCGACTCTCCGCTGCCACGGGGCGGGCCCGGTGTGGACGTCGTCGTCGGCGCCGTCCTCCGCAAGGGCGACGTGACGGTCAACGCGGCCCTGGCCTACCCGGTGGAGTACGACAAACAGCACATGATTCCCGGTCTGGAGTCGGAGCTGACTCCCGGCAGGAGCCTGACCTTCCTGCCCGGCTCCACGTGGGGCCTGATCATCTGTAAGGACCTGGACTTCCCCGAGCTGGTGCGCGACTACCGCAGCAGGGGAGCCACCGCCTTGCTCGCCCCCGCGTGGGACTTCGGCGACGACGCCTGGCTGCACAGCCGGATGGCGATCACCCGCGGGGTCGAGAGCGGCCTGTCGGTCGCCCGAGCCGCCCGCGGGGGACTGCTGGTCGTCAGCGACCCGCGGGGACGTGTGCTGGCCGAGGCGCGCAGCGCCAAGGAGATGACCACGGTCACCGCCGCACTGCCCGGCCGCGCGCGGACCACCCTGTACGGGCGGCTGGGCGACTGGGCGGCGTGGGCCTCGGCCGGGCTGCTGCTCCTGGGACTGGCCGGGCTCATGCGTGGCGCCGCCCGCCGGCGTTCCGCTGATCAGCCGTAGACGTGACAAGTCGGTGTTGTATAGCCTTTCTGGAGGTTCTCCCGGGACTCAAGGGGCCTATGAACAGGCTGGCTGATGAGGACTTGGCGCTGCTGCTGCTGATCCGGTCCTTCGAACGGAAGCTGCTCGCGCTCTTCGAGCGGGGCGAGCTCAACGGCACCACCCACACCTGCCTCGGGCAGGAGTACGTTCCCGTCTCCCTGCGCCCGCTGCTGAGCGATGGTGACTGGGTGTTCAGCAACCATCGCGGTCATGGCCACTACCTGGCCCGGTTCGAGGACCCCGAAGGGCTGCTCGCCGAGATCATGGGCCGGAAGGGCGCCGTGTGCGACGGCGTGGGGGGCAGCCAGCATCTGCGCCGCGACCGTTACCTGTCGACCGGGGTGCAGGGGCAGAGCCTGCCGGTGGCCGCGGGTGTCGCCCTGCACCTGAAGCGGCACGAGCCCGGCGCGCTCGCCTGCGTGTACATCGGTGACGGGACGTGGGGCGAGGGAGCGGTGTACGAGGCGTTGAACATGGCGGGGCTCTGGCGGCTGCCGCTACTCGTGGTGGTGGAGCACAACGGCATCGCCCAGTCGACGCCGACCGAGCTGCAGATGGCGGGCACCGTCGCGGGGCGGGCCGCCGCTTTCGGGATCGGGCACACGCGGGTGTCGAGCCTGGATGTCGCCGACATACGACGGCAGCTGGCGCCCTTGGTGGAGACCGTCCGGGGTGGCTCGCCGTTGGTGGTGGAATTCGCCACGCACCGCCTCGGCCCGCACAGCAAGGGTGACGACACCCGCCCGCCGGACGCCGTTCGCCCCGACTGGTACGCCTCCTACCAGGCCGAGCATCCCGGCCAGTCGGCCCGGATCGAGGCGGCGGCCCGCGCCCGCGTGGACGCGATCGCCGAAGAGGTGGCCGCCCGCCCCCCGGCCGCCCGGACCGCCGCGTGAGGGTCGGCGAGAATCTCAACCAGGCCCTGCACGGCCTGCTCGGCGACGACCCGGGCGTGTACGTCCTCGGCGAGGACCTCCTGGATCCCTACGGCGGCGCCTTCAAGATCACCCGCGGCCTGTCCACCCGCTTCCCCGACCGGGTCCTGACGACGCCGCTCAGCGAGGGCGCGATCGTCGGCGCCGCCTCCGGTCTCGCGCTGGCGGGGGAGAAGGCCATCGTCGAGATCATGTTCGGTGACTTCGCCGCGCTCGCCTTCGACCAGATCGTGAACTTCGCCAGCAAGTCCGTCTCCATGTACGGCCGGCGCGTCCCCATGCCGCTGATCATCCGCTGCCCCTCGGGAGGCAATCGCGGCTACGGCCCCACCCACAGCCAGAACCTGCAGAAGCACTTCGTCGGCGTGCCCGGCCTGTCGCTCTTCGAGATGTCGCCGTTCCACGACAACCGCGCCGTCCTCGACCGCATGCTCGCGCTGGAAGAGCCCTGCCTGCTCTTCGAGGACAAGGTCCTCTACACCCGCCGGATGTACGACGTGGACGAGCTGTTCACCCGGGACCTCGTGGGAGACGTCGCCGTGGTGCGGTTCGACAGCGACCTCGACTACGCGGTGATCGCTCCGGGTGGCGTGGCGCACCGGGCCATCGCCGCCATGCGGACGCTGCTGCTCTCCCATGACCTCGCCGGGGCGGTGCTGGTCCCGTCGCGCCTGTACCCGTTCGACCCCGCCGCGCTGCTGCCGCTGCTCGGTCAGGCGGGACTGATCTGCGTGGCGGAGGACGGCAGCGCGGGCGGCACCTGGGGCGCCCACCTCGCCGCCGACCTGCACACCCGGCTGTGGGGCTCGCTCCGGCGGCCGATCCGCCTGGTCAGCTCGGCCGACAGCGTGATCCCCGCGGCCGCTCACCTGGAGCGCGACGTGGTGCTCCAGGACAGCACGATCTGCCGGGCCGTACTGGAGGCGCTCGATGGGTGAGATCCGGGTCCCGAAACTGAACAACAACGACTCGGAGTACACACTGCTGGAGTGGCTGGCCGAGGACGGCGCGCCGGTGCGGCGGGATGACCCGCTGGTGACGCTGGAGACGTCGAAGACGGTGGACGAGCTGGTCAGCGAGCAGGACGGGGTGCTCACCCAGCTGGTGCGGACCGGTGCGACGTGCGCCCCCGGCCAGCTGATCGCCCGAGTCGGCCCGGTGCCCGCCGCCCGGCCGCAGCCGGACAGCGAGCCGGAGCCCGAGCCGGAGCCGGTCCCCGAAGCGGGCGGGCCGATCGTCACGGCCCCCGCGCGCGCGTTGCTGGACGAGCTCGGCCTCGACCCCGCGCTGGTGGCCGGGCTGGAGGTCAAGGTGGTGCGGCGAACCGACGTCGAACGGCTCGCCGCCGAGATCTCCACCGCCGGCGGGCAGACTCGTGCGCTGTCCAACCACCAGCGCGCGGTCGGCCGAACCGTGACCCGGTCGCACCAGACCATCCCCGCCGGCTACACCGCGATAAAGGTGGACGTAACCCCCGCCCTGACGACGGCCCGGACCCTGACCAGGCGACTACGCAGGCTGGTCGGCCTCCCTGACCTGCTCATCGCGGCCGTCGCCCGGCTGCACGCCGACTTCCCGATGTTCTTCGCCGAGCTCGTCGACGACCGGACCGTCCGCATCCCCGATCGACCACGCGTAGGGGTGACGATCGACATGGGAACCGGCCTGTACGTGCCGGTGATCCGCGACCGCCTGACCGTGCCGGACATCGCCGAGCGCCTGGCCGAGTTCCGCAGGCTGGCCCAGCACGGCGGCTTCGGTGAAGAGCACCTCACGGGCGGGAACATCGTCGTCACCCTCCATCACGACGCCGACATCATCATGGCCGTCCCGATCGTCTTCCCCGGCCAGGCCTGCGCCGTCGCCCTCACCTCACCACAGCCCGAAGGGGAGCGGACGGTGGCGGCGATCGGCCTGGCCTATGACCACCGGCTGGTCAACGGCAGGGAGGTCGTCCTGTTCCTGCAGGCGCTGAAGGAGACCCTAGAGCGTCCGCCCGAGGGCCTGTAGCCCGACCAGGTCGTCCGGGGTCGCGTCGGCGCTCCTGTCGAGCAGCCCCGGCAGTCTCGACCGCAGCGCCACCACCGCCACCACCGTGATCGCCAGGGCGAACAGCAGGTACATCAGCCCCACCCCCCGCCCGGCGCCGGTCCCGATGAGCGCCCCCACGGTCGGGGCGAGCGCCCCGCCGGGGGCGAGCAGCGGGTCGAAGACCGCCGCGCCGTACGGCGCCACGAGCCCGAAGCCGAGCGGCAGGGTGGACCAGGCGATCAGCGTGTTCAGCGCGAACACCCGCCCGTGGAACCGCTGCGGCACCTTGACCTGCACGATCGTGGCATAGATGCCGTTCAGCAGCGTCACCCAGAGCGACATCCCGAACGCCCCGATCCCGATCGTCACCAGATCCGCCCGCAGCCCCGTCACCAGGCAGAACACCGCCAGCGCCAGCGTGCACCACAGCACCGCCCGCATCCGCCCCCGCCTCGGGCCGCCCCAGGCCGTCATGGTCAGACCGGCGACGAAGACCCCCAGCCCGGACACGAACGAGATCCGCCCCACGTCCGCCAGCGTGCCGAAGGAGAGCACCAGCGGCGAGATCAGCAGGAACAGGGGCGACAGGAAGATGTTGAGCACCGCGAAGTAGACGAGCATCTGACGGAACCCCGCGTTCCCCCAGGAGTAGCGGAACCCGGCCGCCATCTCCGCCAGGACCGGCTCCTTCCGGCGCCAGGCCATCGCGGCGGGGAAGCGCACCAGCGACGTCACCCCGATCGCGAACACGTAGCTGGCCACGTCGAGCACGAGTATCCCCTCCAGCCCGATCGCGGCCATCAGCCCGACGGCCGCGAGGGGGACGAGCAGCTGCGTCATGCCACCGGCCATCTGGACGATGCCGTTGGCGTGCCCGAGGTAACGCTTGGGGACGAGTTGCGGCACGGCAGAGGTGTAGGCCAGCCGCTGGAACGTGAGCGCCACGGACAGCACCGCGAGGAGGGGGTAGACGTGCCAGGTCTGCAGGTTGCCCGTCCAGAGGAGTGTCCCGAACACGAGTTGGGCGCCGACGGCGGCGGCGTCACCGCCGAGCATGACGGCCCGGCGGTTCCCCCGGTCGACGATCGCGCCCGCCAGCGGGGCGACGACCATCCCCGGCAGCAGCCCGATCACGGAGAGCAGGGCGAACTGCGCCAGCGAGCCCGTGGTCAGATAGATCCAGAGGGGGATGGCGAACCCGGTCAGCGCCGACCCCAGGAGGGACACCAGCTGACCGGTGGCGACGGCCGTGAACCGCTTCATGCTCGGCTGCGGCCCGGCCGGCGCGGTCCGCGCCCCGGCCCGCGACACTTCCCGCAACCGCCAGCTGACCCCGCCCACAGCCTCCGAGGCCGCCCCCGGCTCTGTGACGGGCGCTGCGACGGGTCCTGATGCCGGGGCAGCTGCCGGGGCTGGGTCGGGCTCGCTCGGTGCGAGGGCGAGATGCGTGCGGGTGACGATCTCGGCGAGCTCAGCCGCCCGATATTTCAGGAAAAAGTGGCCCGCCTCGTCCAACTCCACCACGGCGGCCGTGGGCGTGAGGAAGTGCCACTCGCGATACCGCTCCTCGAAGTACTCGGTTGCCGGGTCGTGCTCTCCGGCCACGCTGATGATCGGCGCCCGCAGCCGCTCCACCGAGCTCTCGAACAACCCGGTGAAATACTCCTCGGCGGCCTCGCTGTCGCGCCGCATGTTCCTGATGATGTGCCGGGCCTGTCCCGGCTCCAGGTCGCCCATGTCCAGACCCATGGACGTCAGCCAGTTGACATAGCCGCGGTCGCTCCGCAGGAACTCCCGTCTGGCCAGCTTGGACAGCGCCGCCATGGGCCCGCTCCGGGGGCGGGCGAACGGGAAGATCGCCCCGATGTACACCGCTTCGAGCTCGCGTCCCGCCGCCTCCAGCCGCCGCGCGATCTCGACGATCAGGGCCGACCCCACGCCGCAGTGCCCGTACAACGCGACCGGTCCGCGGACCTTCTCCTGGATCTCGCGCACGCACCGGGCCGCCACCTCCTCCAGCGGCAGCCGCTCCTCGTCCAGGCCGACGTCATGGCCGGGGATGGCGAGCGACCACAGGGCGTACGTCTCCGGCAGGGCGTCGGCCAGCGGCTGGTACACCACCGCCGCGCCTCCGCCGTACGGCACGCACACGTAGGTGAGCTCAGGAGGGGAGGCACGGCGAGGCGTCAGCTCGTGCAGGAGCCCGCGCGACGCGGTGGCGGTGCCGTCGAGCAGCGCGGCCAGCCCGCGGATGGTCGGGTGCTTGAACAGGTCCACCACGGCGATGGGCGCCGCGCCGGGCGGCGACACCCTGCGCAACCTGGCCACCACCTTGATCGCCAGCAGGGAGTGTCCTCCGACGTCGAAGAAGTCGTCATCGACGCCGAAAGCCGAGCCGTCGCGGGCCGACACGTCGAGCACCTCGGCCCAGACCGCGGCGACCAGGCGCTCCGCCTCCGTGCCGGGTGCGACGTGCCCGCCCGGTTCCGCGTCGCCCGCCGCTGACGTGGGGGCGGGCAGGCGCCGCCGGTCCACCTTGCCGTTGGCCGTCAGAGGCAGGTGGGGGAGGGGGACGAAGCGGGTGGGGACCATGTACGCGGGCAGGGTCTCGGTGAGGTGGCCGCGCAGCCGTACCGGATCGACCCGGCCCACCACGTACGCCACCAGCTGCGCCCGGGTGCCCGAGCCGTGGGTGGTGACCACGCACTCCGCCACGTCCGGGTGGCGGGCGAGATGGGTCTCGATCTCGCCCAGCTCGACGCGGTAGCCGCGGATCTTCACCTGCGCGTCGGCGCGGCCGAGGAACTCGATCGTGCCGTCCGGGGCGTAGCGGCCCAGATCACCGGTCCGGTAGAGGCGCTCGCCGGTGCGCGGGTGGGCGACGAAGGCGGCGGCGGTCCGTTCCGGGTCGCGCCAGTAGCCGGTGGCCACGCCCGCTCCGCCGATGTGGAGGTCGCCGGGCACGCCCACGGGCACGTCGCACAGGCCGCGGTCCAGGATGTGGAAGGACTGGTTGGCCAGCGGACGGCCATAGGGGATCGACGACCAGCCCGGGTCCACCTCGCCGATCGGGTGGAAGATGGACCAGATGGAGCCTTCGGTGGCGCCGCCCAGGCTGATGATCTCGGCCTCCGGGGCCAGGGCGCGGATCCGGCCGGGGAGCGTCAGCGGGATCCAGTCGCCGGACAGCAGCACCAGGCGCAGCGAGCTCAGGTCGGTGCCTTCGTGCTCGGCGTGGTCGACCAGGAGCTCCATGAGGGCGGGAACCGAGTTCCACACGGTGACGCGGTGCTCGGTGACCAGGCGGGCCCAGGCGGCGGGGTCCTTGTCGGCCGACGGCTCACCCATGACGAGGGTCGCCCCGGCGGCCAGAGCGCCGTAGATGTCGTAGACGGAGAGGTCGAAGCTGAGGGCGGACAGCGCGAGGATCCGGTCGCGCGGGCCGACGTGGAAGCGGTGGTTGAGGTCGCGGACGGTGTTCAGGGCGGCTCGGTGCTCGATCATCACGCCCTTCGGGCTGCCGGTCGAGCCCGAGGTGAAGATCACGTACGCGAGGTCGTCCGGTTCCGCCGGGCACTCTGGGGCGGCCGGCGGAGCCGTCGAGGGGGTGACCGGGACGCGGGTCACGCCGGCGGGCCAGGTGAGCTCCAGCCACGGCTGGGTCACCGCGACGCGGCACTCGCCGCGCGCCATCAGCTCGAAGCGCCGCCGGTCCGGCAGGTCCGCGTCGACCGGCAGGTACGCCGCTCCGGCCTTGCCGATGGCCAGCACCGCGACGACCTGCTCCCACCCCCTCTCCATCACGACCGCCACCAGCTCCCCGCGCCCCACGCCCGCCGACGTCAGCTCGGCGGCCAGCAGCGCGGCCCGCCGGTCCAGCTCCGCGTACGTGATCTCGCCGCCCGGGTGGTCGACCGCGACGGCATCGGGCGCGTACGGCACCCGCTCCTCGAACGGGCGGTGCAACAGGCCGGCCGCGCCCAGGTCGAGCCCGGTGTCGTTCCAGCGCTCCCGTTCCGCCCGCTCCGGAGCCGTGAGCAGCTCGATCGTGGAGACGGGGGCCGACGGGTCGGCCGCGACCCCGTCGAGCAGGGCGCCGAGATGCCCGGCCATGCGCGCGATCCGCTCGGCCGAGAACAGCGCGACGTTGTAGACGAACAGGAACGAACCATCGCCACCGGTGTACAGCTCCAGATCGAACCGCGTGGCCCACACCCCCGGCGAGAACCCCTCGACGGCCGGCCCGCCGGCGGATGACGGCTCGCCGCCGTAGTTCTGCATCGCGAACAGCACCTGGAACAGCGGCGACCGAGACACCTCGCGCGGCACGTTCAGCTCCGCCACCAGCCGCTCGAACGGCAGCTCCTGATGCGCGTAGGCGTCCATGGACAGGTCCCGCACCCGGTGCACCAGCTCCAGGAACGACGGATCGCCCGACAGGTCCACCCGCATGGCGAGCATGTTGATGAAGCAGCCGACGAGCCCGTCCAGCTCCGGCAGCGAACGCCCGGCCACCGGGGAGCCCACCGCCACGTCGTCCTGCCCGGCGTAGCGGCCGAGCAGCGCCGCGAAGGCCGCCAGCAGCACCATGTACGGCGTGGCGCCGTGCTCCCGCCCGAGCCGCTCCAGCCGCGTCACCAGAGCGGGGTCCACCTGGAAAGGGTGTGCCGCACCGAGGTAGGTCAGCTCGGGCGGCCGGGGGAAGTCCGAGGGCAGCTCCAGCGGCGGCAGGCCGGCCAGCCGCTCGCGCCAGTAGGCCACGTCGTCCGCGCCGCCGGGCCGCTCGCGCTGCCAGGCGGCGAAGTCCCCGTAGGTGACCGGCAGTTCGGGCAGCGGGCCCCCGTCGTAGCAGGTCAGGAGCTCGCGCAGCAGGACGTTCGCGGACCAGCCGTCGGCTGCGATGTGGTGGACGGCGATGGCCAGCACGTGATCGTCGGCCGCCAGCCGTACCAGCAGGGCTCTGATCACCGGCCCGGTCACCAGGTCGAACGGCTCGGCGAGGAAGCGGTCGACCAGAGCCCGCGCCCCGTCGTCGTCGTCGGCGGCGATGGTCAGCGGGACCGCGATGTCCGCCGGGACCGTCACCGTCGGCTGCCCGTCGTCACCGACCGGGAAGCGGGTCCGCAACGGCTGGTGCCGCGCGGCGACCCGGTCCAGCGCGTCACCCAGCAGCTCCGCGGACAGCGGGCCGCGCAGCCGCCGGACGAACGGGATCGTGTGCGCGGGGTTGCCCGGCGCGTACTGCTCCATGAACCACAGCCGCTCCTGCGCGTAGGACAGCGGCGGCGCCTGTCCCTCCGGCAGCCGCGGAATCGTCGCGACGCTTCCGCGCCGCCGCAACCGCTGGGTCAGCAGCGCCCGCTGGGCCTGGGTCAGCTCGCTCACGCCGTGTCCTCCGGGTCCAGCATGCTCAGCGCCTGTTCGTCGGACAGCCCGGCCACCTCCGCCAGCAACGCCTCCTCGACGGCGCGCGCCAGGTCGGCGACGGTCCGGCGGGCGAACAGCGTACGGATCGGCAGGTCCACCCCCGCGATCGCCCGGAGCCGCGCCGCCACTCTGATGGCGAGCAGCGAGTGCCCGCCGAGCGCGAAGAAGTCGTCGAACGCGCCGACCTTGTCCGCGCCGAGCACCTCCGCCCAGACGTCGGCGACCAGCTCCTCCGCGTCCGACCGCGGCGGCGTGGCCTCCTGGCCCGCGGGGCGGTCCGGCTCCGGCAGCGCGCCGCGGTCGAGCTTGCCGTTCGCGGTGAGCGGGAGCGCGTCGAGGACGACCCAGCGGGTGGGGACCATGTACGGCGGAAGCCGCCCGGCCGCGTGCCGGCCCAGCTCGGCCGCCTCGCCCACCACGTAGGCGACGAGCTCGCCGTCCCTGGCGAGCACCGCGACCTGCCGCACGTCCGGATGCGTGAGCAGGCAGTGCTCGACCTCGCCCGGCTCGATGCGGAAGCCCCGCACCTTGACCTGCTCGTCCATGCGCCCGAGGAACTCCAGCAGGCCGTCGGGGCGCAGCCGGACCCGGTCACCGGTGCGGAAGTACCGGTCCCCGCCGGGGAGCCGGACGAAGCGCTGGGCCGTCAGCTCCGGCAGGCCGAGATAGCCGCGGGCGACGCCCGGGCCGCCGATGTACAGCTCGCCTGGGGCGCCGGGCGGGGTGGGCGCGCCGTGGGGGTCGAGGACCCGGACGGTGGTGGCCTCGATCGGGCGGCCGATGGGCGGGCGCGGGTCCGGGTCGCCGGCCAGATCGGTGGCGGTCGCGACGATCGTGGTCTCGGTGGGGCCGTACGTGTTGACCAGTCGCACCCGGTCGCCGAACCGTCCGCGCCAACGGGCCAGCGCGGTGGCGCGGACCTGCTCGCCGCCGATGACGACCAGGCGCAGGGCGGCCGGCCAGGCGATCTCGTCGATCAGGTCCACGAGCTGGTGGAAGTACGCCGTCGGGAGGTCGAGCACGGTGATGCCGGGGCGTGCGGCGAGCAGATCGGGGAGGGTGGCGCCGCCGTCGGGGACGAGCACGACCGTGGCGCCGGCGGCCAGAGCGGGGTAGAGCTCCTCGGCGTGGGTGTCGAAGCTCAACGAGGCCAGCTGGACCACCTGATCCCCGGGCCGCAGGCCGTACTCGCGGCGCATCCACCGGACACGGGCGGCCAGGCCGGCGTGCTCGACCGCCACCCCCTTGGGGGTGCCGGTGGAGCCGGAGGTGTAGATGACGTACGCGAGGCCGTCGCGGGGATCCGGGCCGCCTGGGCGACCGTCCGGGAGGAGCTGGCCGTCCGGGACGAGCTGATCGTGGGGATGACGGTTCGTGCCGGAGACGGGGAGGCCGCCTGAGACGCGCAGGCCGTCGGAGACGGTCAGGCGGGCGCCGCTCGTGGTGAGCATGTGCCGGTGGCGGGTGACGGGATCGGCGGGGTCGAGGGGCAGGTAGGCGGCTCCGGTGCGCCAGACGGCCAGCATCGCCGCCACGGCGTCGACCGACCGGCCGAGACGGAGGCCGACCACGTCACCAGGCCGCGCGCCGTGCCTGGTCAGCTCGGCGGCCAGCCGGGAGACCCGCTCGGCCAGCTCGCCGTAGGTCACGCTCTCCGGCCCGCAGACGACGGCCGGCTCGTGAGGGTGGGCGGCGACGGCTTCCGCGATCATCTCCGGCACGTCGACGCCCGGCCCGGCGCTCCCGTCGCCGCCCGCCGAGGCGATCAGCTCCGAGTCGGCGGCGGTGAGCATCGGCAGGCTCGACAGGCGGGCATGACGGTGGTCCGGGTCGGCGATGCCGCGTAACAGCACCGCGAACCGGTCGGCCAGCCCCGCCACCGTCTCCGGGTCGAACAGCCCCGCGTCGTACCCGAACGCGACCCGAAGCCGCCCCGGCGCCCGCCAGGCCTCCACCACCAGATCGAACTTGGCCTGCCGGTAACCGTCGTCGAAGTACGCCATCTCCAGCTCGTCGCCGAGCCGATCCCGCTCCCCGTCCGCGGTCTGGCTGTTCAGCGTCAGCATGGTCTGGAACATCGGCTTCCTGGTGATGTCCCGCTCGATGTCCAGGTCCGCCAGCAGCCGCTCGAACGGCACGTCCTGGTGCGCCATCGCGTCCAGCACCGTCCTTCGCGTCCTGGCCAGCAGCTCGTCCAGCGTGGGATCGCCCGACAGGTCACCGCGCAGCACCAGGGTGGTGCTGAGATAGCCGACGATCGGCTCCAGTTCCACCCGGTCCCGCCCGGCGGTGGGCGAGCCGACCAGGACGTCCGTCTGACCGGTGTGCCGCGCCAGCAGCGCCTGGTACGCCGCCAGCAGCACCATGAACAGCGTGCTGCGGTGCCGCCGCGCCGTCGCGTCCAGCGCCTTGGCCAGATCGGCGGGGATGTCCAGCAGGTGGAAGTCACCGCGCGCCGGACCCGGCGTGTGCGGACGGTCGGTGTGCAGCGCCAGCGTGGGCGGGTCGGCGAGCCGTTCCCGCCAGTACTCCAGCGCCGCGGTCCCGTCCTGCTCCCGCTGCCACCGTGCGACGTCCCCGTGCTGGACGATCAGCGGCGCCAGGCCCCCCGTGCCGCCCGACCGGGCTTCGGCGTACAGGACGGCCAGGTCGTTCAGGAGGACGGTGATCGACCAGCCGTCGGCGATGATGTGGTGGAGCACCACGCACAGCACGTGATCGTCGTCGCTCAGCCGGATCAGCGTGATCCGCAGCGGCGGCGCCGTACCGAGGTCCATGGGGGCGTTGGTGCGGGCGGCGACCCACGCGCGGGCCTGCGCCTCGTCACGGGCGTCGAGCCGTTCGACGGCCGCGGGCGCGGCGTGCTCGACGACGGCGACCGGCCGCCCGTCCACCTCGGGAAAGCGGGTGCGCAGCGACTCGTGCCTGGCGAGCAGCGCGGTCAGCGCCCGCCGCAGTGCCTCGGGGTCGAGCGGGCCGCGCAGCCTGCGCACGACGTACATGTTGTACGAGGCGTCGCCCGGATCGAGCCGGTGCAGGAACCACAGCCGTTCCTGGGCGGCCGAGAGCGGAGGCAGCGTGCCGGGCGGGCGCGGGACCGGGGGGCGGCCCGGTTCGGCGGGCAGGCCCTCCAGCGTCGCCGCGAACCCCGCCACGGTCGGGTGCCCGAACAACGTCCGCAGCGGCACCGTCGTCCCCGCGGCCTCCAGCCTGGCGATGACCTGGGTGGCCAGCAGCGAGTGGCCGCCGAGGGCGAAGAAGTCGTCGTCCGCGCCGATGTCGCCGATCCTGAGCACGTCGCCGAAGATCTTGGCCACCTGCCGCTCGCGGGCGGTGCGCGGCCTGCCTCCCCTGCCCGCGACCGGCCCCTCCGGCTCGGGCAGCGACCGCCGATCGACCTTGCCGTTGGGCGTCATCGGCAGCGCGTCGAGCGCCACCACGGCACGGGGCACCATGAAGGAGGGCAGCCAGCCGGCCACGTGGTCGAGCAGGCCGGCCGGGTGGCCCGGGGGACCGGCGGCCCCGGCGGCAGGCGTGGTCACCACGTAGGCGACCAGTTCGTCCTCGCGGACGACGACGGCCGCCCGCCGCACGTCCGGATGCGACTCCAGGGCGGTCTCGATCTCGCCCAGCTCGATCCGGTGTCCGCGCAGCTTCACCTGGCCGTCGTCCCGGCCGAGGAACTCCAGGTCGCCGTCGCCGAGCCACCTGACCCGGTCGCCGGTCCGGTAGAGCCCGGTCCCGAAGCGCTCGGTGGTCAGCTCCGGCCTGCCCAGGTAGCCGAGCGCGAGCCCGGCCCCGCCGATCGCCAGCTCGCCGGGCACGCCGATCGGCGCCGGCGCGCCGGCGCCGTCGAGCACGTGGACGTGGGTGTTGGCGATCGGCCGTCCGATGCGAACCCGGCCGGGCTCGGCGGGGACCTCCCAGGCGGTGGACCAGATCGTGGTCTCCGTCGGGCCGTACATGTTGAACAGCCGGGCCACCCTCCGTCGCAGCCGCCTGGCCAGCGCGAGCGGCAGCGCCTCGCCACCCGCCAGCGCCACCAGCCCGGAGGCGTCGAGTCCGGCGGACAGCAGCATGTTCCAGCCCGACGGGGTGGCCTGTACGTGCGTGACGCCCGACGCGGAGATCAGCCCGGCCAGCGCGGCGCCGTCGCGCACGGTCTCGTCACCGGCCAGCACCAGCCGCCCGCCGGTCACCAGCGGCAGATAGAGCTCCAGCCCCGCGATGTCGAAGGAGAGGGAGGTGCTGCCCAGCCACACGTCCGCCGGTCCGGCCCCGAGCAGCCGCTCCATCCCGGCCAGCAGGTTCACCAGCGCCGAGTGGGGCACGGCCACCCCCTTCGGGCGGCCGGTCGAACCGGAGGTGTACAGCACATAGGCGGCCGACCCGCCGTCCGGTCCAGGAGCGGCGGGTCCGGAGGCAGCGGATCCGGAGGCGGCGGCCGGGGGTGGGGCGTCGTCCAGGGTGAACCGGGCTCCCGAGTCCGCCAGCACATAGGCCACCCGGCTC
This sequence comes from Nonomuraea sp. 3-1Str, assembly GCF_031570565.1. Classification (NCBI taxonomy): domain Bacteria; kingdom Bacillati; phylum Actinomycetota; class Actinomycetes; order Streptosporangiales; family Streptosporangiaceae; genus Nonomuraea; species Nonomuraea sp. 3-1Str. Next base: position 122,685 of record NZ_JALHBK010000022.1, on the reverse strand, counting down.
TCCGGAAGCGCCGGGTCGATCGGCAGGTAGGCGGCTCCCGTCAGCATCACGCCGAGCAGCGTCCCCGGCAGTGCCGCCGACCGCCGCACGCGGACGGCCACCACGGCTCCGGGCCCCGCGCCCCGCTCCCGCAGCTCCTCCGCGACGCGTACGGCCTGGGCGGCGAGCATGGCGTAGGAGAGGTGGTCGTCGCCGCACGAGACGGCGGTCGCCTCCGGACGCAGCCGGGCCTGCCGCATGACCAGGTCCACCACGGTCGCGGCCGGCACCTCGAGGGACGGGCCGTGCGAGACCCGGTCGAGCAGCGCGCGCTCCGCGGCGGGAAGCAGGTCCAGCTCCGACAGCCGAGTCTCGGGAGCGGCGACGATCGAGGCCAGCAAGGTCAGGAAGCGGGCCGCGAGGCGGGTCACCGTCTCCCGGTCGAACAGCTCGGTGCTGTAGAACAACGCCCCGTGCCAGCCCCCGCCCGACGGCCAGAGATCCATCCGCAGGTCCACCATGGCCGGAGGCGCCCCGTGCGGGAACGGCAGGCTCTCCATCCCGGCGAACGACTCCGCCTCGTCGTAGCCGACCGCGGAGTTGTGCAGCGCCAGCATCGCCTGGAACAGCGGCGTGCGCGACAGGTCGCGCTCGATGTCGAGCGCGGACAGCACCCGCTCGATCGGCACCTCGCGGTGCGCCATCGCCTCCAGCACGGTACGGCGGGTACGGCGCAGCACCTCGGTGAACGACGGATCGCCCGACAGGTCGCCCCGGAGCACCAGTGTGGAGGCGAACAGCCCGACCATCGGCTCCAGCTCCGGCCGATCGCGGCCGGCGGTGGGTGAGCCGACCACGATGTCGTCCTGCCCGGCATGCCTGGCCAGCAGCACCTGGTACGCGGCCAGCAGCACCATGAACAGCGTCGAGCGCTCGGCCCTGGCCAGCCGCGACAGCGCGCCGGCGAGCTCGGGCGGCAGGTCGAAGCCCACGTCGTCGCCCGCGCTGCTCCGCTGGGCGGGACGCGGCCGGTCCGTGGGCAGCTCCAGCGGCGTCACCCCGGCCAACCGGCCCGTCCAGTAGCCGATGTCGGCGCCGGCGTCGCGGCTCCGCTGCGCGTCGGCGTACTCGGCGTAGCGGACGGGCAGGCCGGGGAGGGAGACCGGTACGCCTTCCACGCGGGCGAGGTAGCAGGCGGCCAGATCGTTCATCAGCACGTTCAGGGACCAGCCGTCGCCGATGATGTGGTGCAGCACCACGCACAGCACGTGGTCGTCGTCCGCCAGCCGGACCAGCGTGATCCGCAGGGGCGGGGCGGAGGCCAGATCGAAGGGCGTGTTGACGCGCTCGCCGAGCAGCCGCGCGACCTCGTCGAGCGCGGCCCCTTCCGGGGCCGGCCGCTCGAACGCCATGAGCTCCACCGGGACCGGCCCCGGCGGGTCGATCACCGCGACCGGCAGCCCGTCCTGGTCGGGGAACCTCGTGCGCAACGACTCGTGCCGCTCCACGACATCCCCGAACGCCCTCGTCAGCGCCTCGACGTCGAGTGCCCCGCGCAGCCGCCGGACCACCGCGACCCGGTAGGCCGCGTCGGACGGGTCGAGCCGCTGGAGGAACCAGAGCCGCTCCTGGCCCAGGGAGATCATGAACGCAGCCCGTCGATGGCCGCGGCCACCCCGATGATCGTCGGATCGTCGAGGAACACGTCGAACGGCACCTCGACCCCGAGCCGTTTCCTGATCCGCGCGCTGATCTGCGTGATGGTCAGGGAGTGCCCGCCGAGGTCGTAGAGGTCCTCGTCCGGCGCGATGTGGTCCATCCGCAGGACCTCCATCCAGATCAGCCGCACCTGCTCGATCAGCTCCCCCTCGACGAGCTCGCCGCCGGCCCCGGCGTGCGCGAGCCCGGCCGCGGGCGCGTCCACGGTGGCGTCCAAGGGGGCGGCCACAGGGGCGGGCACGGGGGCGGGCACGGGGGCGCCGAGGAGCGGCAGGTCGGCGAGCCGCACCTCCGGATCGGCGGAGACCGCGCGCAGCACCGCGGAGAGGTGGTCCGCGGCCAGCTCGACGTCCCGCCGGGAGATCACGTCCGGGCTGTGGTGCAGCGTCAGGAGCAGGCCGTCGGCGCCGTCGACGGCCTGCAGGTGGAGCGCGTTCCTGACCATGTGGTTGGACATCTTCCAGTCCACCGACAGGCTCAGGCCGGGAAAGACCTGGTCGGGCGCGCGCCGCCGGTAGCTGATGGACACCGGTGCGAGCGCCGCCCTCGGCTTGATGCCGCCCACCGCCCTGGCCACGGGCACCTCGCGGAAGGCGTTGAGCTCGCGCAGCTCGTCCCTGAGGCCCAGGGCCAGCTCACGGAAGGAGCCCCCGGGCGGGAACGACGAGAACACCGGCAGCTCGGTGGCGAACAGGCCGATGTGGTCCCGGGTCTCGGCGGTCCTGGTCGACATGGACACGGCCACGGACGTGTCGGCGTTGCCGTACCGGTGCAGAAGGGCGTGCACGGCGGCGAGGAACACCTGGAATCTGGTCAACCCGGGCAGGTCGGGAAGGTCGTGGGTCAGGTCGCGCAGCACGGTCTCGCCGTGCTCGGCCAGTCGCGGCGTCCTCGAAGCCCCGTTGATCACGACGTGTGGCACCTCGCGCCACCGCGCCCGCCAGTACGCCCGCGCCTCCGGCGAGGGCTCCTCCGCCGTCCCGTACGGCATGGGCAGCGGCGGGGAGGGGGCCCCGGAGTAGGCGGCGGCCAGATCCCGTACGAGCAGGTCCTTCGAGATGCCGTCGAAGACGAGATGATGACCCACGAACAGCAGCAGGTGCCGGGACGGCGACATCTCCACCAGCGTGAACCGGGCCAGCGGCCCGGCGGACAGCTCGAACGGCAGCGCGATCTCCCGCTCGACCAGGAGACGGGGGTCCGGCTCCACGACGAACGCGATCGGCGGGGCGCCGGAGGCGGGCACCAGGTGCAGCGAGCCGTCACGCTCCTCGAAGGCGCAGCCCAGCACCGGGTGCCGCGCGACCACCGCCCGGCACGCCGCCAGCATCGCCTCCCGGTCCAGCGGGCCGTCGAACCACATGGCGAAGGGCATGTGGTAGGCCGTGCCGGTGCCGTGCATCACCTCCGTGATCCACATGCCGTGCTGCGCCTGCGACGCCAGGACCATGTTCACTCCTCTGCCATGCCGCGCAGTTCTCGCTTGATCACTTTTCCGGCGGTGTTCCTGGGCAGCGAGTCGACGCACAGCAGCCGGGTGGGCAGCTCGTGCTGGGCGAGCCGCTCGGACAGGAAGGCTCGCAGACCGGCCAGCGTCACCGGCTCGTGTGACACGACGGCCGCCGCCACCGCCATGCCCATGACCGGGTGCGGCACGCCGAACACCGCCGCCTCGGACACGGCCGGGTGCTCGTGCAGCGCGGCCTCGACCTGGAGCGTCGAGACCTTGACGGCTCCCGACTTGATCACGTCGCTCTCCCGGTCGACGAGGTACAGGTAGCCCTCCTCGTCGAGGTAGCCGAGGTCGCCCATGCGGACCCAGCCGTCCCGGAAGGTGTCGTCGCGCTGCTCGCCGTAGTAGGCGCGGGAGTGCGCCGGGCCGCGCAGCCACACCTCGCCGGTCTCGCCCGGCCCCGCCGGGTTCCCGTCGGCGTCCGCGATCCTCAGGGCGCCGGCCGCGTGACCGAGAGCGCCCGGCCGGTCGGGGTCGTAGATCATGATCGTCTGGGCCGGGGCCGCCTCGGTCGAGGTGTAGTAGTTCGCGACCGTCGCGTTCGGGAACGCCTCGGTCAGCTCGGCGGCGACCTTCGGCGGCAGCGCGGCGGCGGCCGAGCCGAGCAGCAGCACGCTCGACAGGTCGTGGCGGTCCTGGACACGCGCGCCGAGCAGCTCGACGGCCATCGCGGGCACGACGAACACGGTCCCCGCCGCGTACGCCTCGATGAGCGCCGCGAAGCGGGCCGGCGTGAACAGCGGCGGGGTGACCACGGTGGGCGCGGCGGTCAGCGCGTGGAGCAGCATGACCTGGCCGGCGTTCGTGCCGATGGGGAAGGCGTGCACGAGATGCCGGGAATGAGCGAACGGGCGGCGCTTGGGGTGGACGGGCGGGGAGGTGAGGTTCGCGTGGCTCGCGGCCACGCCCTTGGGCTGTCCGGTGGTGCCGGAGGTGTAGAGGATCTGGGCGAGGTCGAGCGGGTCGGCCTCGAACGGGAGCCGGCCGGACGCGCCCGTGAGCTCGTCGCCGCGCCGGATGGTCGTCGTCGCGCCGCAGTGCTCGATCAGGGCGGCCAGCTCCGGCGCGGCCAGGCGGTCCGACAGCGGGACCGCGACGGCGCCCGCCTTCAGCACCGCCATCCAGCTCACCGCGTAGTCGAGCCAGTCGCCGCCGCCGAACACCAGCGCGACGCGGTCACCTCGGCGTACGCCCCGGTCCAGCAGATGGTGGGCGGCGGCGTCGGAGCGTTCGTCCCACTCACCGAGTGTCAGGCCGCCTCTTCCGGCGACGATGAGGGCTTCGTGGTCGGGGGCGGTGGCGGCGCGTGAGCTCAGCAGAGCGGGGACAGGAAGGGCCGACTGAACCACCTCCCAAAATAATTATCGGGCTGCCGCAAGACGCTAGAAAAAATGCACATTTGCGTCAACCCCTTACCGGCAGCCGCTTGCCGCCATCCAGCCCCGCGTGACACACTCGCCCCGATTTCCGGGAAACGGGAGGGCTTTTCCAGGTGCAGACGGACGAGGAGCTACGCGGACGGCTCGCCGACATGGTCGCGAAGGCCACCGACGGCGCGGTCGAGGCGGCCGAGGTGCTGGCGGGCGAGGCCAGGCTGGCCGATCTCGGCGTCACGTCGCTCGGCTATCTCAGGCTGATCGACGCGGTGGAGGCCGAGTTCGGCGTCGAGCTCGACCTGGCGTCGGCCGGCAGCCTGGACGAGCTGGTGGACTACGTACGGCTCCATGCCTGACTCGCCGCTCACCTGGGGTCAGCACGACATCTGGCGGGCCGTCGTGGCGGCGCGGCCGGAGGAGCACTATCTCAACATCGGCCGGATCTTCGCCGCGCCGAAGCGGCCCGTCACCGTCGAGCGCGCCGTCAAGGCCCTGGACGGGCTCGTCGCCCGGCATGAGGCGCTGCGCACCCGCCTCATCGGGCCCCCTGACCGGCCCCGGCAGCGGATCTCGGCCGTCGCCCGGCCGTACGTCGAGGTGACGGACGAACCCGCGCAGGCGGTGTGCGACCGGTTGTCGGCCGAGCCGTTCGACTACTGGGAGGAGTGGCCGCTGCGGGTGGCGTTCGTCGTGGCCGGCGACCATGTCCGGCATGTCGTGCTGGTCCTCTGCCACCTGGCCGCCGACGGGCACGCGGCCGAGCTCCTGGTGAAGGACTTCCGGCTGCTCCTGCTGCGCGATGCGCTGCCGCCGGTGCGGAGCGCCACGCCGCGCGAGATCGCCGAGTGGCAGCACTCGGCCGAGGGACGGCGCACGTCGGAGGAGGCCCTGTCCTTCTGGCTCTCCGAATACCGGCGCATGGACCCCGTGAACCTGTCGGACGTCCCCCGGAGCCCGCGGTTCCGGGAGGCCACGATGACCTCCGAGGCGATCGCCGCGGCGGCCCGGGCCGTGGCGGCCCGCGAGCGGGTGAGCTCCTCGACGGTGCTGCTCACGGCCGCGGTCCGGCTCGCCGGGCGGCTCACGGGCCAGCGGTTCTGCGGCCTGCGGGTGATCGTCAACAACCGGTTCGCGGCCGATCGCCGCGACGTGGTCTCCACGATCTCCCAGGAGGGGCTCGTGCTCCTCGACCTGCGTACCGCCCCTTTCGGGGAGCTGGTGCGGCAGGGCTGGCGCGTGGCCCTGCGGGCGTACCGGCAGGCCCAGTTCGATCCGTACGCGATGGAGGAGGCGGTGTCGGGCGTGGGAGCGGCGATCAGGTCGTTCGGCTGCTTCAACGACCAGCGGCTGGTGCAGCACGACGGGGCGGCGGGGCTGGACGAGCGGGCCGTCCGCGCCTCGATGGAGCAGACCGAGCTGGCCTGGACGGACGCCATGGACCGCAACATCTGCGACTTCCGGCTGCATCTCGGCGGCGAGCCGGGGCGGATGGAGGTGTCGCTGTACGCCGACACCGCGCTGCTCGCGCCGCCGGCGATCGAACGGTTCCTGCTCGACCTGGAGTCGATGCTGGTCGAAGCGGCGGCCGCATGACCCTGTACGCGGCGGCAACGTCGTGCGCGCAGGGCGAGACCCTCCGGTTCCACCTGCTGGGGGACGGGGGCGCGATCACCGTCGAGGACGTGCCGTCGGGGCGGGTCGTGCTCCGGGACACGGCCGGCGGCGACACCTGGACGCTCAAGGTGGGCCCGGACTGGCCCAGCTCGCTCTATCGCGCCGTCCTGGGCGACGGGTCCGCGTACTTCGTCGTACGGGGGCGGGTGCCGGCTTCCCCGGTGGTGGTGTCGATCCCTTTCCCCACCTGGGAGGCGTACAACCGGCCCGGCGTCCCCGGTGAGGGGCTCTACCAGTCCGAGCAGCCCGATCGCGCGGTCAAGGTCAGCTTCGACCGGCCGGGGGCGGGGCCGCAGGTCGAGGAGTGGGAGCTCGGGCTGCTGCGGTGGCTCGGGCCGTCGGGGTACGCGGTCGACTACTGCTCGGGGCTGGACCTGCACGCCGGTCTCGACCTGCTCAGCCGCTACCGGCTGCTGGTGATCAACGGACACGACGAGTACTGGTCGTGGGAGATGCGGGACGCGGTGGAGGCGTTCGCGCGGGCCGGTGGAAATATCGCCATATTCTCCGGCAACACCTGCTGGTGGCAGGTCCGCTTCGAGGACGACCTCCGGACGATGGTCTGCTACCGCGACGCCGTCGCCGACCCGCTCTCGCGCACCGACCCCGGCCGCACCACCGTCGAGTGGCCCAGCGACCCCGTCAACCGTCCCGAGAACATCCTCACCGGGCTGACCTTCCGCAACGGCGCCGGCTGCTGGGTGGACTCGCGGGTGATGTCCCGGGAGTCCTACACCGCCCGCTTCACCGACCACTGGGTCTACGCGGGCACCGGCCTGCGGGACGGCGACACGTTCGGCAGGGGCGCGCTCGGTTACGAGACGGACGCCGCCGACCTGGAGTGGCTGGACGGCGTACCCCGGGCCACGGGCCGCGACGGCACCCCGCCGTCGTTCGTCGTCCTCGCCACGGCGGACCTGTCGCACTGGCGCAGCCACGGCAAGGGCGGTGCGGCGACCATGGGCGTGCACCGGCTGGGAGCCGGGACGGTCTTCAACGCGGGCACCATCAACTGGGGCAACACCCTGGCCAGCGACCCGGTCCTGGCCCGCATCACCCGCAACGTCATGGACCGCCTCTCCCGCCCTCCCGGCCCGCCGCGGTGGGAGGACATCGGTCCGGCCGGCCCGCTGGTCCCGGCCGCGGGAGCCCGGCGGGCCCCGGCGCCGGAAGCCGCGCCGGTCCCGGCCGCGGAGGACCCGCCGGTCGCGCTCGTGGTGTGCGAGAACCGGCTGTTCGCCGCCAGGTCCGGCGGAACGCTGAGCACCCGTCACCTGTCCGGCCAGAACCTGCCCTGGCGCCCGATCGACGTCACCGACGCCCTGGCGCTCGCCGCCCCCCGCGAGGCCCACGGCGGCCCGCCGGCGGGCCTGTACGGCCTGGCCCCCGGCGGCGCCATCCGCTACCGGGACCCCGTCCTCCGCCCGGCCCCTTGGACGGACGTGAGCCGGGCGCCGGAGCGCGCCACGGGCCTGGCCGCCGCGGACGAGGCTCTGTTCGCCCTCACCTCGGACGACGAGCTGTGGTACCTCCCCATCCGCCGGCTCGCGGACGCCGCCTGGGTCCGGATGGGCGGCGGGGGCGGGGCCACGGGCCTGACGGCGATGAACGGGCGCCTGTTCGCCATCGCGGGTGACCGCGTGCTGACGAGAACGGTCGATCGTCAGGACATGGAGTGGACCGACCTGGGTCCGGCCTGGACCACGACCTCCGAACCGGCCCCTTCCGCGAGCCGTGTCTCGCCGGCCGCCGCCGCGGGACGGCTCGTCGTCGCGGCTCCTGACGGGCGCCTCTACTGGCGATCGCTCTCGTAGGCCAGCCACTGCGCGCACGTGTGCAGGCCGTAGTCGAGGTCCACCTCCGGCCGCCACCCCAGCTCGCTCGAGGCCCGCCCGACGTTTACCGCCGTCTCCTCCTCCGCCGCCCAGTCCGCCGCCGCCGCGTCAGGAGCGGCCTCGATCGGCACGGGACGGACCGCACCGGCCACCGCCTCGGCCACCTCCCGCCCGCTCAACGGCCGCGGACCCGCGATGTCGTACACCCCCGATCCGCGGGTCAGAGCGGCTATGACGGCGGCGGCGACGTCCCGCACGTGCACCAGCCGCCCCACCCCGCCATCGGCTCGCAGCGGCCGGTTCAGCGACGATCGCAGCACCTGCTCCGCCACCGTCCCGCCCTGCGGCATCCCCGGCCCGTACGGCTCACCGAGGCGCAACACCACCGCCTCCCCGGCCGCGATCCCCCGGGAGCCGAGCAGGACCTTCCGGCCGCCGAAGCCCGCGAAGGCCGCGCGGGCCAGTCGCAGCTCCTCGGCCGGATCGGCGTCCGGCTCCGGCGCGCAGACGTGCACCAGCGCGTCGGGATGATCGGATGCCAGGTGACCGCGGTCGGCGAGCGCCCACGTGACCTGGTCGCGCAGCCAGGTGTCAGGGCCGGTCACGGCGACCGTCCGCCGTTCCACCGCCTGGGGAGCGGCCGAGAGCCCCGCCGCCAGCCCGTCGCGTGCGACGTCGTGGAGCTCGTCCGACAGCCGGGCCAGCTCGCGAGCCCCGAGCTCGTGACAGAGCCCGCCGGGCCCCATGGTCCCCAGCGCCCGATCCAGCACCCGTGGGTCCCCGGAGTTCTCCTGTACCACGCCCATGGTGAAGGCGGTGAGCCAGAGCGGCCACCAGCGGCCCGGGAAACGCGCCCGCAGGCCGCCGACGTCGAAGCCCCGCCCGTCCAGGTAGTCCTCACAGCGGATGTCCCGCCACCCCGAGCCGCCGGGCACGGCGCACTGCGCCACCCCTCGCTTGAAGAACGGGATCGCGGTCAGGGAGCCGAGCACCCTGGCCTCGTCGGACAGCGGCTCGTCGGCGAAGAAGCAGGGTGAGCGCCGCAGCCCCTGGAAGTCGTTCTCCACCAGGCTGGCCAGGTCCTCGTGCTCGGCCAGGCTGGGCACCGCGACGTACACCGGCACACCGGCCTGCCGGAGGTACCGGCCCATCAGCACGTCGTCCGGCCAGGTGCCGCCCCGCCCGCGTGCCCATTCCACGTACCCCTCGGCCACCCGGCGGGGCAGCAGCAGCGCCGCGACGGGTGTGTACTCCCCGGCGCCGCGCACCCAGCGCGCCCCGGCGAGCGCGCCCAGGCGCACGGCGGCGCCGTTGCGCGAGTTCCAGAACGCGAACAGCGCCAGCGCCGCGTCCGGCATGGCCCGGGCGGCCGCCGCCGCCCGCTCGAAGAACGTGTCCGACAGCACCATGTCGTCATGGAGCAGCACGTGGTGGGTGGCTCCCTCGGGGATGCTCGACCACGCCAGCAGCGACGTCCGGAACGCCGACGGCCGCCCTGCCGGATCGGGATCGGTGACCACGTCGAGGACGCCGCCCGCCAGGCTGACGGCCGCCTCCATGCGCTTGGGGTGCGCCATCACCGCCCCGGTGAGCCTCACGTCCCCAGGCATGTGCCTACCGACAGCTCGCCCGACTCCAGCAGGGCCAGCGCGTCGTGCCGTCCGGCGCCCTCCCACTGAGCCTCGCGGAGGACCAGCAGCCCGGAGCCGCACGCCACCAGAGCCCCGGCGCCGCCGGTCGACCAGACCGGCGCCAGCACGGTGCCCGGCGGCTCCCGGTGCTCGCCCCACTCGATGAGGTCGGCGCTGTGCACGAACAGCTTGCGCCCACCCACGAAGGTGAAGGCTCCCGGGTACGGCGCGGCCAGCGCGCGTACCCAGTCGTAGACCTCGCTCGCGGGTCTGGACCAGTCGATCACGCCGTCCTCCGGCCGCCGCCGCTCCCACACCGATCCGCCCGGCGGCTGCGGGCGCGCCACCACCTGGCCCGCGAGCAGCAGCGGGACGTACTGGGCGAGCAGCTCGATGTTGATCTCGGTCACCTTGCGGTACACCTCGGTGACGTCGTCGCGGCGGCTCACCGTGAACTCGCGCTGGGCGATGAGCTCGCCCTCGTCGGCGCCCTCGTTCAGGAAGAACAGACTGACGGCGCTGGACCGGATGCCCTTGATGATCGTCCAGGGCAGCGGGGCCCGCCCACGACCCTCGGGCAGCCGGGTGGGGTGCAACCCGACCGAGCCGAGCGGGCACGCCGACAGCAGCGGTTCGCGGACGAGCTGTGACCAGCCGGCGATCACGAACAGGTCGATGCCCAGGTCGGTGACCAGCTTGTGCGCCCGGCCGTCGTTGATGTCGGCGGTCTCCAGCAGCGGGATGTCGTGCCTGGCCGCCGCCTCCTGCAGCGGCGCGTAGCCCGAGCGGTGCTGCAACTGGGGCGGGTAGCCGATGAGCAGCGACGGGGGAGTGCCCTGAGCGGCGAGCACGTCCACGGCCGGTGCCGCGAACTCCATGCCGGTGCAGAACGCGAACCTCTTCACAGAACCACCCTTACAGGACCTCCCTCAGCACGCCGAACGCCTCGGCGTGTGTGACTCCGATCTCCGCGCCCCGCAGCGTGGCCAGCGCCGTCACCGACTCCTCGCTCCTGATGTGCGGTGCGGGCCGGTGCTGGCTCTTGTAGCCGCGCAGCGCCTCCAGCTTGCGTTCCATGTGCGGGCTGATGTCGCAGTAGGCCGTCGAGCGCGGCATCGGCTCGGCCGCCCACTGCAGCTTCGACATCTCGTACAGCAGCACGGTCGGCACGAGCCACTTGCCGAACTGCTGGGCGATGGGCCTGGCCGCCGCGAACCCGGCGCCGAACACCGCGAGGTGGTCCTGGTCGTAGTCGGCGAAGCTCGGCAGCAGCAGCAGGTCGGGCCGCCGCTCGTTCAGCGCCTGCTCGAACAGGTCGACCAGGTCCTTGCGCGGCAGCGTGTCCAGCCGCTCGGTCAGGTCCATGTCGCCGTACGCGATCTGGTAGGAGAAGCCCAGCGTGGCCCGGACGGCCTCGATCTCGTCCAGCCGCTGGCGATAGGTGGTGGCGCCGTAGAGGCCGTAGTGCCGCATGCCGTCGACCGCCAGATACAGGACGTGGACCTCGGCGCCCGCCTCGACCTGCGCGGCGATCAGACCGCCGCAGCCGAGTACCTCGTCGTCGGCGTGCGGAGAGATCACCAGCACACGGTCAAAGCGGCGCATTCGCTGCCCTCCGGTCCTCGCGGGCGCGATAGTACGCGGCGGTGCTCAGGATCAGATCGTCGAGCGCGACCCTGGGCTGCCAGCCGAGGCCCGTCGCCGCCCGCAGCGCCGGGATCTTGTGGAACGACTCCGCCTCCGCGTAGTACGGCCCGTGCACGCTCCTGCCGTCGACGCTGACGATCGGCGACGCGCTGCCGAGGAGGTCCTTCACCCGGTGGGCCAGCTCCATGATGGTGACGGCGTTCGCCGGGTTGCCGACGTTGATGACGATGTCGTCGCCGTCCAGGGCCGCGTCCATGTAGTCGATCAGGAACCCGGTCAGGTCGCTCGCCGCGATGAAGGCCCTGACCTGGTCGCCGCCCGCGAACACGGTGATCGGCTTCTCGGCCAGCGCCTGCTGGACGAACGTGGGCATGACGAACCCGCCCGCCCGCGACTGCCGCGCACCCGCCACGTTGAACGGCCGTATGACGACGCCGCGCAGGCCGTGCCGGCGACTGTTGGAGACCATCGCCTCGGCCAGCGTCTTGGCGATCGCGTACTCGATGCGGGTGTTGTACTGCGTCGGTACGACGATGTCGTCCTTCTCGTCGAGCACGCCGCTGCGCCCGTACACCTCGGCCGAGCTGAACAGGCACAGCGGCGCACCGGCGCTGATGCAGGCCTCGATGACCGGTGCGGTGCTGCCGATGATGTCGTGGCCGAGCCGGCCCGCCCTGGACAGGATGCTGGCGGGGCCGACGTACGAGGCCGCGTGGATGACGCGGTCGGCGCCGGCGAAGTCGCCTCCCGCCGCCAGGTAGTCCTCCACCCGCTGCCGGACGACCGTGCAGCGGGGGTCGGCGTCGTAGTCCTCGCCGTCGATGACCGCGCCTGCGTTGGAGTCGATGATCGTTACTCGGTGGCCCGCCGCCAAATACGCGTCCACCAGATGTGAGCCGATGAATCCGAGACCGCCCGTGACGATGACCTCGCCACCTGGAGCTCCCACGAGCCTGCCTTTCCCACGAAGCTGCGATTTCGAGGAAAAACGACCACACGGGGCTTGTGCCGCCCCTGTGGCACCTAGCGTGGGATTAAAACAGTTTTCGCCATGCTTGTCACGCATGGCATAAGTTTTCACCGGATGGTCATGATCTTGGACCAATGTCCGGGATGGGGTGCCGGCGTTTCCCCTACTCTTGATCGCCACAGTGGAAATCATGAGGAGAGATCACAAAATGGGCTCCATCACGCGAAGCGCGACCCTCGCCCTCGGCATGGCGGCCGCGCTGGCGGCGTCCGTCACGCTGAGCAGTCCGGCCATGGCGGCGTCCTCGCCCGTCGAGGCCTGCGGCGGCGGCAGCTACCACGTCATCGACAGCCACGCCTACGGCTCCAGCGCCGTCACGTACCTCCTCTACAACGGCAGCAGCAACTGCGTGGTCACCTGGAAGACCGGAGCCGCAGGCAACACCGCCTGGGTGCGTGCGGTGGTGCAGGTGTACGGCTCGCCCGGCAAGGTGGACGCGGACAACTACAAGTACTACGCCGGTCCGGTCAAGGTCAGCGCCGCGGGCAAGTGCATCATGTGGGGCGGCTCCTACGGCAGCTCCTGGTACGAGAGCCCCTTCGAGCACTGCGACTGACCCTCGCCGCCCCGCTGCCCGGGCTCGCTGTCGGGAGGGGTGCGGACCTTGGGCGATGATGGCCTTGCTCACGGACGGACGGATGGACGGCCGGGGTCGCGGGTGGTGGCGGTTCATGGTGAAGGGAAGGTCAGGAGTGGTCGGCAAGCCGGAGCGGCGGGTCACGGTGTTCGGCGCGGGGTACATCGGTCTGGTGACCGGTGCCTGCCTGGCCGAGCTCGGTCACCGGGTGGTGGTCCGGGACATCGACCCGGGCAAGGTCGATCTGCTGCGCTCCGGCGACATACCGATCTACGAGCCCGGACTGGGTGACATGATCGCCCGGAACAAGGAGCGGCTGACGTTCACGCTGGACCTCCAGGAGGCCCTGGACGGCGCCGAGGTCGCGTACGTGTGCGTGGACACGCCGCCGTCCGCGTCCGGCGACGCGGACCTGTCCCGGGTCTGGTCGGTGATCACGTCGCTGCAGGGCGCGCCGCACCTGCGGGCGGTGGTGGTGAAGTCCACCGTCCCCGTGGGCACCGGCGCCCGGGTGCGGGCCGCGCTGGACGCCGCCGGTCTCGGGCACGTCGGCTACGCCTCCAACCCCGAGTTCACCGCCGAAGGCACCGCGGTCCGCGACTTCATGCGGCCCGACCGGATCGTCGTCGGGGCCTCCGACGAGGGGACCGCCCGCCTGGTCGCGGACCTGCACGAGGGCGTGGAAGGGCCGGTCGTCGTGATGGACGTGCGCTCGGCCGAGATGGTGAAACTCGCCTCGAACGCCCTGCTCGCCACCAAGATCAGCTTCATCAACGAGATCGCGACCCTGTGCGAGAACACCGGCGCCGACGTCGAGGAGGTCGCCCGCGCGGTCGGCCTGGACCATCGGCTCGGCCGCCACTTCCTGCGGCCCGGCATCGGCTGGGGCGGCTCCTGCTTCCCCAAGGACTCCGAGGCGCTGCGGCAACTGGCCAGCAACACCGGCCTCCACCTGCAGCTGCTGTCGGCGGTGATCGAGGTCAACAACCTGCAGAAGCGGCGGGCGATCCAGAAGCTGAAGGCGGAGCTCGGCACCCTGGCCGGCGCCAGGGTGGCGCTGCTCGGGCTGACGTTCAAGCCGGGGACCGACGACATGCGCGAGGCGCCCAGCACGGTGCTGGCGGCGCGGCTGCTGGCGGAGGGCGCCGAGGTGCGCTGCTGGGACCCCATGGCGCGCCCGGCCGAGACGGAGCCGTGGACCTCGACGAGCCGCCACGCGACGCCGGAGCTGGCGGTCGAGGGTGCGGACGCGGCGATCGTGGTGACGGAGTGGCCCCAGCTCAAGGAGGTCGACTGGGCGAAGGCCGCCTCGGTGATGCGGCGTCCGGTGCTCTTCGACGGCCGCAACCTGCTCGACCCGGCCGGGATGCGCTCCGCCGGATGGACGTACATGAGCGTCGGCCGCCCGTAGCCGCCGCTCGCCGTGACGGGGGCAGTTTCCTCGAATCAACCGTGTAAGTGATCTTCTTCGCCCTAAGATCGCTTACATGCTGCTTTACCGAAAGTTACGGATGATGACTGTCCTCACGGCGGCCTTCGCCGTCGCGCTCACCGGGGCGGTCGCGGGTGGCGTGCAGACGGCGCGGGCCGACCAGACCCAGCCCTCCGCCGACAGCCAGCTGCTGTTCTACAACCACGCCTACAGCGTGGTCGACCGGGCGACCGCCGACGCCATCGAGCACTCCGACTATCTGAAGGAGTTCGCCAACTTCGAGGTCCGCACCACCACCGGTGGGGGGATGACCTGGACGGGTCGTTACCTCTACGGCCGCCAGACCTACATCGAGCTGTTCGGCGAGAACGACCTGCCCGGCCAGGACGGCCTCTTCGGCTCCGCCGGGCTCGGAGTTTCCACCGAGCACGCCGGCGACCTGGCGACGGTCACCGACCGGCTGAAGGCCCTCGGGATCACCGACCCGGCCAAGTACCGCCAGACGCGTGACTTCGGCGACGGCGTCAAGGTCCCGTGGTTCGACACCATCCGCACCTTCTCCGACCAGTACGACGCCTTCGACCCGTGGGCGATGGAGTACCTGCCGGAGTACTTCGCCGACCCGCGCAGCAAGACCGAGCCGGAGAGCTACCCCGGGGACGTCAGCCGGGAGCGCTACCTGTCCGACGCCTACAGCACCCACCTGATGCGCGACGTCACCGCCGTCCACATGGGGGTCACCGAGCGCGACCTCGCCACCGCGGTGCCGCTGCTGAAGGCCGGCGGGTTCAGCGTCCGGACCATTTCGGGTGGTGGCATCATCGCGGTGGGCGGCGGCACCACGATCCGCCTCGACGCCGTCGCCCGCGCCCAGGCCGGCCTGAAGCAGGTCACCTTCTCGCTCAACAAGACGATCACGTATCAGGACGAGGTGCAGATCGGCCGGTCGACCCTCCTCGTCGGCCCGGGCACCCGCGCCGTGTGGAACTTCGACGGCCCCCAGTAGCCGCTCCCCGGTGAACATCCCCTGGTAGGCAACCCGCCGGACGACGAGGGCATCGTCGTCCGGCGCTCCTTCGCCGTTCCAGCCTCGCACATCCTCGCCGGACGACTCCGGGGGAGGCCACGACGGCGAAACGTCAGGCGTCCTCCTCGCGCCGGCCGAAGGAGCGCCGGTACGCGCCCGGCGTGGTGTGCACCAGGGACCGGAAGCGCCGGCGCAGGTTGGTGGCCGAGGACAGGCCGACGCGGCCGGCGATCGTCTCGACCGTCAGATCGGTCTCCTCCAGGAGAGCCCGCGCCGCGGCGATCCGCTGGTCGAGCAGCCACCTTCCCGGGCTGACGCCGAGCTGTCCGGTGAACCGGCGGGCGAGCGTCCGCGGTGAGAGGCCGGCCCGCGCCGCCAGATCCTCCACGGTCAGGGGCTCGTGCAGCCGCCCGGCGGCCCAGTCGAGGACCCGGGCCAGGGACTCCGCCGGGCGGCCGGCGGAGGCGGGGGCGGCGTACTGCAGCTGCCCGCCCTCGCGGTGCGGAGGCATCACCATGTGCCGGGCGATCTGCGCGGCGTACGCCGCGCCGTGGTCGCCGCGGACCAGGTGCAGGCACAGGTCGATGCCGGCGGCGGTGCCGGCGCTGGTGGCGACGTCCCCCAGATCGACGTACAGCGTGTCGGGCTCCACCTGGACCTCGGGGAAGCGGGCCGCCAGCTCGGCGGCCATCCGCCAGTGGGTGGTCGCCCTGCGGCGGCTCAGCAGCCCGGCCTCGGCCAGCAGGAAGGCGCCCGAGCAGATCGCGACGAGCCGGGCGCCGCGCCGGTGCGCCCGCCGCACCGCGTCGAGCACGGCGGGCGGGGCGGGTCGCCCGGGGTGCTGCCAGCCGGGCACCACCACCGTGTCCGCCTCCTCCAATGCCGCCAGCCCCCGGCTCACCACCATGTCGTAGCCGGCCAGGGTCGGCACGGCGCCCGGCCGCTCCCCGCACACCTCGAACGCGTACCGGGCGGGCAGGCTCGGGCGGCGCACGCCGAAGACCTCCTGGGCGCACGCGAGCTCGAATGTCGCCTGCGGCGCCAGCACGAGAGCGGCCACCCGGTGCAGCTTCATGGCAGAAAAGTACTCGTAGGTGTCAAACCAGACGCTGGGCGGGCGGGGGAGTCCGCCGGGACGATGGCGGCATGACATCACCTGCTGACGACATGCAGATCCTGAACCTCGACGAGATCGAGCCCGTCGAGGTCGCCCCCGGCATCCTCCGGCGCGCTCTGCCGGCCACCGACCGGTGCCGCGGCTGGGCGTACGACTTCGCCCCCGGCGCCGAGTGGCCCGAGGTGGACGTGCACGAGGGCGAGGAGCGCTACTACGTGGTGGCGGGCGAGTTCATCGATCGCGGGCACCGGCTCGGGCCGGGCAGCTACGTGGTGTTCGCGCCCGGCAGCACCCACCGCCCGCGCACCGAGACCGGCGCCCGCATGCTCGGCCTCAGCATCCCCCTCCCGTAGCCACCGTGATCCGTGGCCACCGTGATCCGTTGCCACCGAGATCCGTGGCTACTCCGGGTGGGCGACGTACGTGTCGAAGAAGGCGAAGGTGCGCCGCCACGCGTCGTCCGCGGCCGGGCGGACGTTGCCGTGACTGAGCGGGAACAGCGCCAGCTTGGCGACCGGGTGATGGCCGTCGGTCATGAACGAGTGGCCGGCGTCCGGGTAGATCTCGACGTCGTGCTCGATGCCGAGCGCCCGCATGTGCTCCTTCAGTCGCGCGCCGTGCGACCGGAAGCCCTGGTCGCGGTCGCCGTAGGAGCCCACGACCGGGCACACCGGCCGCAGCTCCTCCTGGTCGCGGGGGACCATGCCGTAGTTCACCGACGCGGCCCGCACGCCGGGCGGCGCGCTGGCCGCGTACGCCAGGGCGAACCCGCCTCCCATGCAGAACCCGATCACCCCGAGCCGGTCGCCGTCGACGTCGTCGCGGCCGGCCAGCCATCGCCGGGTCGCGTCGATGTCGGCGGCGGGCTGACCCGGCCTGCCGGTCGCGAGCTGCCGCATGGCCCGCGCCAGGCAGCCGACCCTGCTGCCGTGGCTGTACAGATCGGGCAGGACCGCCGCGTACCCCCGGGCGGCGAACAGGTCCAGCACGTCCAGCATGTCCGGCTCGACGCCGTAGATCTCGTGCACCACCACGACCCCCGGCCACCCGTCCGCGGGCGGGACGCCCTCCGGCAAGGCGACCGTCGCCGCCAGGGAGCCGCTGTCCGGCAGTGGGATGCGCACGTCTTGTCTCATCAGCGGCCCTTCGCCCGAACCTCGCTCAAATGACACGTAACGTACAGGCCGGGCCGCCGCAGGAGCGGGGGCAGGGTGTCCTGCCCCCGCTCGGCGGTCACTTCACGAGGTAGGCGTCGGAGAGGATCTGCTGGACGGTGTTGCCGTCCCTGTCCTTGGCCTCGACCTTGACGGAGACGCTGCCCGGGCCCTTGGGGTTGAGCACGAGCACCTTGTCGCCGGGCAGTACCGCGGCCTGCGTCCAGTGGGCGCCCTTGTCGGCGGAGACCCACACCCCGCGCAGCGCCGGCGACCTGCCGCCCTCCGGCTTCACGGTGAAGGTGAACGGCCTGCCGCCCTGGACGGTGTCGTCGCCCGGCAGCCCGAGCTCGTACCGGAGCCGGATCAGCGGCACCTGGGCGCAGGGCTGCTTGTCCTCCCACAGCACGGTGTCCAGGCAGGCGTGCGGGGCGTCGCCGGTCGCCGGGCGGGCGGAGCGGAACGTCCAGGTGGTCTCGACCCCGGTGCCGGAGTGCTTGCCGGGGAACGCGTCCTTCCACGAGTCCGTCAGCCGGTACGTCCCGGCCCCGGCGGGGACGGTGTAGTAGGGCAGGCCCAGGTCGTCGTACTGCGGCTTGACCTCGGCGTCACCGCTGAACAGGCGGACCTCCTCGGTCCCCGGCGCGCCCAGGTAGGTGTGGCTCGGGTCGGAGGCGTCGGAGTAGTAGCCGAAGCCGAGCGGGCTGAGCGCGCGCAGCCGCAGCCGGTCGCCCTGGCGGCAGCCGTCGCAGTACAGGGCCGGGCTGACCCAGTCCGGCAGGTCCGGGCCGGTCGTGAGCTGCGCGGGCACGAGGGCCTCGTTCCAGTTCTCCCGCTCCCGGGTGGGGCGGGTGAAGCCGCGGGAGGAGGAGGCGTACCGCTCGGCGCCCGAGGCCGGGTCGAAGAACGAGTAGTCGCGCTCCCACAGCACGTCCTCGCCGGCCGCGTTGTAGTACTCGGTCCTGGCCGCGGGGGCGGCGATGCGGTGCGAGCCGCGGATGCTGAAGCGCTGGTCCTCCGCGAAGGTGTGGTTGACCTCCGTGAAGTCCGCGTGCGGCCCCCATGTGCCCGCCTGCGGGGGGAACTGCGCGTGGTAGGTGGTGTCGATCTCGGTGAGGTCGCGGGCCTTCGGCGTGAAGGTGAGGCGGCCGGCCGTGGCGCCCCGCACGTAGTAGGCCAGCTTGTACTCGAACGGGCTGGTCGGCGTGGAGCGCAGCGCGGCGACCGGGTACGGCTTGCGGGCCAGGACCTTGCCCAGCCGGTCCGCCTCACCGCTGTCGATCCACAGCACCGGGATCTTGTTCTGGGCCGTGTACGCGGCGTCGCTGAGCAGCCAGGAGAACCGGTCGCTGGTCACCACGCCCGCGGCCCCCGCCTTGGCCGCCAGCTCCATGTCGGCCAGGAACAGCTGCAGGGAGTCCCTGGCCGGGAGGTGGACGAGCTTGCCGCGCGTGTCGGCGCCGGCGCGCATGTCGTCGCCCGTGGTGAGGCTCAGGCGCCGGTCCGTGGTGAACTTCGGCACCAGCGCGTCGTGCTCGCTGACGTAGCGGGGGTTGAGCTGGAGGCCCGGCACGGTCAGCTCGACCTCGGGGGCTCGGCGGATCTGGTCGAACAGCACCATGGAGGTGCCCACCGTGGGCGCCTTCCGCAGCCGCGTGACCCAGTAGCTGCCGGTGTTGACCGGCTCGTAGCTGAGCAGTGAGGCGCCCGCGTACATCTGGCCCGAGGCGGTGGTGCGGGTGTTCATCACGTTCAGGAACACCGGCTCCGACGTGCGGGGCGTGCTCACGCGGATGGGCTCGACGTCGGTGGCGTCCAGGGTGACCGTGGTGTCGCCGTCGAGCTTGATCTCGGGGGCGAGCAGCGTGGCGTACTGGAGCTGCCGGTCCGGCTTGGTGTACCACCAGGGCATGTCGCCGAAGGAGTAGACGCCGCCGTGGGCGAGCCTGAACCGGGCCTCGAACGTGCCCGGCGTGTCGGTGGCCCGCCAGTCGTCGGTGGTCACGGTCATCGGCTCGCCTTCGAGGAGCGGGTCGGTGTCGCTGACCCGCAGGGCGGACACGTTGCCCCGGTTCATCGTCCATTCGGGCCGGCCGACGAGCCGGACGCGCACGGTGTTCATCCTGGCCTGCTTGCGGAACGCGATCGGCGCGGTCAGCCGGGCCGTGCCCGCGGTCGCCGTCAGGCGCCCCTCGTACCAGCCGGGATCGCCGAGCGTGGGCTCGATCGTGAGGTCCGCGCTCGCGGTGCCGCCCGCGGGGACGGTCAGCGACGACGGGGTGATCGTGGCCATCCCGGCGGGGGGCTGGGCGTCACCGTGCTTCAGCGTCAGCGACAGGTTCAGCGTGACGGGCTCCTTGCCGGTGTTGCGGTAGGTCACCTTCCGGGTCAGCGTCTGGCCGGTGTACGGGTCGGTGAAGCCGGCGTAGACGGTCGCCAGGTCGTCGAAGACCTGCTGGGTGACGGCCTGGCCGATGTCCAGCCGGCCCGCGCCCTGGTCGTGGGCCGTGGCGTCGCCCGGCTTGGCGGTGCCCGTCAGCGCGGTCTTGAGCTGGTCGGGCGTCCAGTCGGGGTGCTGGGCGGCGAGGATGCCGGCGGCCGCCGCCACGTGCGGGGCGGCCATCGAGGTGCCGGACGCCGCGGTGTAGTGCTCGTCGACGGGGCCGCCGCCGGGGACGCTGCTGCCCTGGCCGAGGGAGGTGCCGGCGGCGCGCGCCGCGACGATGTTCACGCCGGGCGCGGTGATCTCCGGCTTGATCGCGAAGTCGTCGCTCAGGCGGGGGCCGCGGCTGGAGAACTCGGCGATCCGGTCGGCGGAGTCCACCGCGCCCACGGTCAGCGCCGAGGTGGCCGCGCCGGGGGAGGCGATGGTGTACCGGCCGGGGCCCGAGTTGCCGGCCGCGACCACGAACAGCGTGCCGTACGCGGCGGTCAGCTCGTCGGCCGCCTGGCTCAGCGGGTCGGTGCCGTCGGTCGGGCTGCTGCTGCCCAGGCTCATGTTGACCACCCGGGCGTGCGCGGTGGCCGCCTGCCACTGCATCGCCGCGATGATCTCGGAGTCGTTGCCGCTGCCCGTGTCGTCCAGCGCCTTGGCGATGGTCAGCCGGGTGCCGGGGGCGACGCCCTTGTACCTGCCGTTGGAGGCGGCGCCGCTGCCGGCGATGATGGACGCCACGTGGGTGCCGTGACCGACGCGGTCGGTGACCTCCGCCGGGTCGCCGCCGCCCGGGCTGCCCGCGGGGACGAAGTTGCGGGCCGAGGCCACCCTGCCCTGCAGGTCGGGGTGGGCGGCGTCGATGCCGGTGTCGATGACGCCGACCGTGGCGCCCGTGCCGTCGAACCCGGCCGCCCAGGCCGCGGGGGCGCCGATCTGCGCGTTGCTGACGTCGTCGAGCGCCTTGACCTTGCCGTCGAGCCACACCTTGCGCAGGTCGGCCGTCAGGGACTTGCCCGTGCTCCCTCCCAAGGACTGCCAGAACGTGGTGGCGTCCTTCTTGTCCAGCTTGATCGCCGCGCCGTCGATGCTCTCCAGCACCACCGGCTCCCCGCCGCCCTTCAGCGCCCTCGCCTTGCCCGCCAGGTCGCCGGCCTTGGTCTGCGGCCGGTACTGGAGGATGAGCGGGATCCGCGCGGCATTGGCGTCGCCGTAGCCGTTGGCCGCCAGGTAGTCGACGTTGAACAGCTCCTTGTCCAGCAGGCCCTTGCTGATGTAAGGACCGGCGTCAGCGGGGATCACGTAGTAGCCGTGATCGTCCTGCTGGGCCTGGTACGTCCGCGCCTCGTGGCCCTCGGCGGGCTCCAGGGTGGCGGACGCGCGGCCCGCGCCGTCCCTGGCGTAGGTGACGGTGTCCCCGGTGATCAGCGTGATCTTGACGGGTGGAGTGCCGATCGCGGGCGCGTTCGCCCTGGTGGCCGAGGGGGCGGCGGTCGCCGTGGTGGCCGTTGCCGGGACCGCGGAGAGCGGCACCGCCAGGACGGCCGCGAGTAAGGCCACGGCTCCGCGGCGCCGGGGGGTGGACAGCATGCGCACAACCTTCTCCAGACGTGAGAAACACCGGCCATCGTCGCCCGCGCGCGATGGAGATCGTTTCCTCGCTGACCTAATCTGGGAATCAGTCAGGGCACAAGTCCGCCGGACGGGCCAAAACCCGCCAGGTGGCGGTATCCCGCCACCCCTCCACCGGGAGAAGGGGCGTCGCCGATGCTCGAAGCGATCGGCCTGTCACCGGCCGAGAGCCGTCTGTACACGACGCTCGTCGAGAACCCGCGGTCCTCCGCCGCCGAGCTCGCCACGCACTGCGGCGTCTCCACGCTCCTGGCGGCCCGCACGCTGGCGGCCTTCGCGCGGCGCGGCCTGGCCAGCAGGCTGCCCGGCCGCCGTGCCCGTTACGTCGCCGTCGCGCCCGACATCGCGATCAGGCCGCTGCTCACCCGCCAGGAGGAGGAGCTGCACCAGGTGCGCACGGCCATCCACGAGCTCACCACGTCGTTCCACCTGGCCTCCCGCTACGCGACGCATCCGGCCGAGCAGGTCGAGGTCGTCACGGGGACCGGCAACATCATCAGCCGGGCGTACGCGCTGCAGGACAGCGCCCAGACCATGTTCCGCAACATCGACAAGCCCCCGTACGTCATGCGCGGCCACGCCGACAACGTCGAGCGCGAGCGGCGGATGCTCAAGTCGGGCATCGACTACCGCAGTGTGTACGACCTGGAGTCCCTGGCGGTGCCGGGCAAGCTGCCGCTCATCCAGGACTCCATGGCCCACGGCGAGCAGGCCCGCGTGGTGGCCGGGGCGGCGGCCAAGATGTGGATCGCCGACGACGCGCTCGCGCTGATCCCCATCCGCAACGGCTCGTACTCCATCGACGCGGCGTTCATCCTGCACCAGTCGGCCCTGCTGGACGCGCTGATCGCGCTGTTCGAACGGGAGTGGGGACGGGGGTTCCCGCTGCGGGGGTCGCCCCGCCCAGCCGCCCCCGACGGGCCCGACGAGGCGACCAGGGAGCTGCTGGCGCTGCTCGCGGGCGGGCTGACCGACGAGGCCATCGCGCGGACGCTGGGACTCGGCCTGCGTACCGTGCAGCGCCGCATCCACGCGGTCATGCGCGACCTGAACGCCATCACCCGCTTCCAGGCGGGGCTCGCGGCCCGCGAGCGCGGCTGGATCTAGGGACCGGCGGCGGCCGGGTCACCGCCGGAGGTGCCGTCCACGGGGTGGAGACGGCGTCGACCCGCGGGTTCGGGACGGCGTCGCCCTACGGGGTGGAGACGGCGTCGACGGGCCGGACGCGGAGGGCGCCCAGCGCCGTGCCGAGCGTGGCGGCCATGACGAGGAGCAAGGAGCCGCCCACGATGACCAGGTACGTCCAGAGCGGTCCCAGAGGGACCGGCGAGCCGGTCTTGACCAGGCTGTACGGCACGACCGTGACCGCCGCGGCCACGGTGCCGAGCACGACGGCGATGCCGACCGTGACGGCGGTCTCGACGGTGACCATCCGCAGCACCTGACCGCGGGTGGCGGCGGACAGCCGCAGCAGGCCGAACTCCCCACGCCGCCGGCGGGTGGCCGCCACCACCGTGTTGACCACGACGATCGCCGAGAAGCCGATGATCATCGTGACGACCAGGTAGTTCACCGGGGCCAGCCGCGAGCCGACGTCACCGGCGGCGGCCCCCTGATGGACGCCGTCCTCGGTGCTCTGCATGTACAGCGTTCCGGCGGCGATGCCCACGAGGAGGATCAGGGGCGACGCCACGCCGGCGGTGTGCCTGGCCCGCGCGTGGACGTTGCGGGCGGCCAGCCGGGCGCTCGCCCCGATCGCCGTCCCGATGCCCGCCCGGGTGAGCGGCCCGACCGACGTCACGGCCGCCGGGCCGAGCAGGGCGAGCCCGACCGCCACGGCGACGCCCGCCGGGCCCGCCGTACTGGAGAGGAGCGGGCCGTTCTCCATGAGCAGTGTCCCCGCCCCCAGGCTGAGCCCCACCACCACGAGTCCGAGGCCGCTGAGCAGGCGCGCCCGGGTCAGCGGGGGAGCCGCCGCGGGCGTGGCCTCCGACAGCGCCCGCACGGGCGGGACCGACGCCGCCCTCCTGCTGGAGATCAGCGCGGCCCCGAGCGCCGCGAGCAGGGAGACGCCCGCCCCGATCGCCAGGCTCGGCCATCCCACGCTGAGCTCGGTCCGGGCGCCGACGAGGCCGCCGTCCACCAGCCTCCGGAAGACGACCACGCCGAGCCCCGCACCGGGGGCGAGACCGGCGGCGACCGCGGGCACCGCCACCGTCACCGTCTCCCGGACGACACTCTGCCGGATCTGCCGCGGGGTGGCGGCGATCGACCGCAGCAGCGCGAGCTCCCGCTCCCGGTGCTGGATCGTCAGGGACACGGTGGAGACCACGCCGAAGGCCACGATCGCCACCGTCCACCCGCCGAGGATGGCGGGCAGCATGACGAGGAACCCGGTGTCGTCGCGGGTCCTCAGCCCGGTCTCCAGCAGCGTCGCGAACGCGGTGAGCAGGGCGGTGCCCGCCGCCATCACGGCGGCCGAGGCCAGGAACGACGCCCTGTGCGCGCGGATCGTGAGGAACGCCAGCCGCCACATCATCGGGGGTCACCGGTCCGGTGCAGCAGGCCTGTCCCGGCCGTCCGGGCCGAGGGCGCCGGCTCGGAGAGCCGGGCCATGCGCTCGGCCACCGCCGCGGCGTGCGGGCGCGCCATGCTGTCGGCGATCCGCCCGTCGGCGAAGAACACCACGGTGTCGGCGTAGGAGGCGGCGACCGGGTCGTGGGTGACCATCACGATCGTCTGGCCGGTCAGGCTCACGGCCTCCCGCAGGATGGTGAGGACCTCACGGGCGACCTTGGTGTCGAGCGCGCCGGTGGGCTCGTCGGCGAAGACGACGGCGGGCTCGGAGAGCAGGGCGCGGGCGATGGCGACGCGCTGCTGCTGGCCGCCGGACAGCTCCGCCGGCCGATGGCCGGTCCGGTCGCCGAGCCCGAGCCGGGCGAGCAGTTCCCGCACCCGCCGGCGGTCCGCGCGGCGGCCGGCGAACTCCAGGGGCAGCGTCACGTTCTGCTCGACCGTCAACGTCGGCACGAGGTTGAACGACTGGAAGACGAATCCCATGCGGTCGCGCCGGAGGCGGGTCAGGGCCGTTTCGTCCATGCCCCTCAGGTCGCGGCCGTCGAGGACGACGGATCCGGACGTGGGCCGGTCGAGCCCGGCGGCGCAGTGCAGCAGGGTGCTCTTCCCCGAGCCGGAAGGGCCCATCACGGCGGTGAAGGTGGCCCGGGGGACGCGCATCGTGACCCGGTCGAGGGCGGTGACGGCGGCGTCGCCGTGTCCGTGGCGCTTGGTCACGTCGTGCAGTTCGAGGGCGTGGGGGGCAGGAGCGCCCCCTCCTCGTGAGTACGCTGTACGAGACATAAAGACACCGTACTCCACCCAGGGAGCCCATGCGGCACGCGGAGCCGTCGATGCAGGTGGAATGGGGGTAATCGATGGCTCCTCCGCGCTTCGTCTATACTTTCGTCACGCCGCGAGATTCGTGACGAAAATCAGGATGGACATCGAGCATGCCGACATGCGAGACGTGTGGACGGGCCCTCGGCGCGAGCGAGCGGGGACGCCCTCCCCGGTACTGCTCGCGCGCCTGCCGGGCGCGGGCCTACCGGATGCGGGTCGCGGACCGCCTGGCGGCCGACGCGCGGGAGGAGGGCCGGGCGGCCCCCGAGGCGGAGGTCCCGCACCCGCCGCCCGCCGGGACGGAGGGCGGCTCGCCGGAGGTCGCCCTGGACCGGTCGCTCATCGTGCGCACCGCCACCGACGTCGCCGACCGGGAGGGCGTCGCCGCGGTGTCCATGCGGCGCGTCGCGGCACGGCTCGGGGTGGGCGTGATGTCGCTCTACCGCTATGTCGCGAACCGCGAGGAGCTCAACGACCTCATGGTGGACGCGGTCTTCGGCGAACGGCCGCTGCCCGAGCCCGGCCCCGACGGCTGGCGCGCCAAGCTGGAGCTGTCCGCGCGCGCGGAGTGGGCGATCTACCAGGACCACCCCTGGGTGTCCCACCTCGTCGCGGTCACGACCCGGCCGCCCGTCGCCCCCAACCTCATGGCCTACACCGACTGGCGGATGCGCGCCCTGGCCGGCCACGACCTGGACTTCACCACGCTGGTCCAGGTCGCCATCATGATCGGCACCTACCTGCAGAGCGCCGCCATCCCCCTCGCCCACGAGGCGCAGGTCGCCCGGACGACCCGGCACACCCGTCAGCAGTGGGCCGACGCCCGGCAGGACGCGATCCACCGCACCATCCACGCCGCGCGGCTGCCCATGGTGTCGGAGTTCGGCAGCGAGGCGTTCCAGGCGTCGGAGCCGGAGAGCATCTTCGAGTTCGGCCTGCACCGCATGCTCGACGGCATCGCCGCCCTGCTGGACCGCGGCCCCGGCGCCTCCTAGCGGCGCCCGCCGTGTCGCCCCGTCCGTCAGAGCGGGATGAACAGCGCCTCGAACGGCGCCTCGCCGACGCCCGTCGTGACGTGCCCCAGGCCGGTGGTGTCGGCGGCGAGCACCAGGTCACCGGGGCCGAAACGGCGCCGGCCGCCGTCAGTCACCGTCACCTCGATCGTGCCGCGCAGCATCACCACCCACTGCTCGCGCGGCGCCGGGTGGGCGCTGCTGTCGAACGCGGCGCTGCGCAGGAACTGCACGCCGCCCCTCGACGGCAGCCCGCCCACCGCCATGGCCGGCACCCCGTCGGCGACCTGTCGCCGCTCGAGCGCGATCTCGCCGTCCTCGAACGCCGAACCGCCGTCCTCCGTGCGGATGATCCTGGTGAAGCGCATCAGCTCACCCCGATGAACTGGTGGTCGGTACGGATCCGGCCCTCGCCGTCCAGGGCCAGGATGTCCAGGCCGCCGCC
This sequence comes from Nonomuraea sp. 3-1Str, assembly GCF_031570565.1. Taxonomy (NCBI): domain Bacteria; kingdom Bacillati; phylum Actinomycetota; class Actinomycetes; order Streptosporangiales; family Streptosporangiaceae; genus Nonomuraea; species Nonomuraea sp. 3-1Str. The sequence goes on along the minus strand of NZ_JALHBK010000022.1, from coordinate 96,051 downwards.
CACGACCTCGCCGTCCCGGACGGACACCATCGACCACCGGACGCCGATCACGTTCGACAGGAGGACGAACGGCTCCCCGGCGACCCGGAAGACGTGCTCGCCCGGCGCCACGAACATCTCGTAGGCACGGGTCACCCTGGCATCCAGGGCCTCGTGGCCGTGGACCTCCAGCGGCGGCACGGGAAACGCGAGCGCCGCGGCGGCGTCGCGGATCGCCTCGGGCGGATCGATCAGCACCTGGATTCCGCCGGGCGCCCACAGCTCACGGATGAGGGCGCCGCGCGTCGCCGGATCGGGCTCGTTCCACTGGGCGACATAGCGGTCGGCGCACTGCTTGACATCGAATGCGTTGCTCATGGCCAGCAGTGTGCGGGCCCGGGCGGCGGCCGCGCGATTCCCTGCAGGGAATCGCGTCACCGCGGATGTCCACTATGAATGGTGACATGACGGTCTTGGCGGAACCCGAGCAGTTCGCCCGCGAGCTACGGCGCTGGCGGACGCGCCGCCGCTTCAGCCAGCTCGACCTGGCGATCCGGGCCGACACGACCCAGCGCCATCTGAGCTTCCTCGAACAGGGACGTTCACGGCCGGGCCGCGTCATGGTGGTGCGGCTCGCCGAGTCGCTGGGGCTGTCGCTGCGGGAGCGGAACGAGCTCCTGCTCGCGGCGGGCTACGCGCCGATGTACGCCGAGTCGAGCCTCGACGCCCCCGAGCTCGGCCCGGTGCGTGAGGCGCTGGAGCGCATCCTCGACGGCCACCTGCCGTATCCCGCGGTCGTCGTCCGGCGGCACGGCGAGCTGGTCGCCGCCAACGCGGCGTTCGGCGTGCTGCACGAGGGCGCCGCGCCCGCGCTGCTGGAGCCGCCGCTCAACGTGCTGCGGCTCGCCCTGCATCCCGAGGGCATGGCCCGCCGCGTGGAGAACCTGCCCGAGTGGGGCCGCCACATCACCGGCAGCCTGCGCGACCAGCTGCGGCAGAGCCCCGATCCGGACCTGGAGGAGTTCATCGCCGAGCTGGACGGCTACCTTCCCGACGTGGACCCGCCGGCGGGGCATCTGGGCTTCGCCGTGCCGCTGCGGCTGCGGGTGCCGGAAGGCGAGCTGCGCCTCATCACCACGCTGACGTCGTTCGCGACGGCCGTGGACGTCACGCTGTCCGAGCTGCGGCTGGAAGCGTTCCTGCCCGCCGACGAGCCCACGGCGGCCATCCTGAGGCGGAGGGCCATGTGACCAAGATTACATCCATTTAGATGTATCAAGTCTGATATGTTTTCCCCATGAACGGATTCCTCAGCGTCCCCGGTGCCCGGCTCTACTACGAGGTCCGCGGTACGGGCCCGGTCCTGCTCATCTCCCAGAGCGGCGAGGGCGACGCCGGCCGCACCGTCGACCTGGTGGACCGGCTCGCCACCGACCACACCGTCATCACCTACGACCGGCGCGGCCTGTCCCGCAGCACGCTGGACGACCCGGCCGGCGGCGCGACGGTGGCCGAGCACACCGACGACGTGCACCGCCTGCTCGCCGAGCTCACCGACGAGCCCGCCCGCATGCTCGGCTGCAGCTTCGGCGCGGTGCTCGGCCTGCACCTCGCCGTCCGGCACCCGGCCCAGCTCCACACGCTCGTCGCCCACGAGCCCGTCGCGCCCGCCCTGCTGCCCGCCGCCGAACGCCGCCTCCACGAGGAGGAACTCCAGGACCTCCAGCGGCTCTACCGGGACCAGGGGCTCGCCGGAGCGTTCGGCAAGATCGCCGAAGTCCTCGGCATCCAGCTCGGCCGGCAGGAGACCGAGTCCGGGCTCACCCAGCACCCCATGGACGACCGGCGCAGGGCCGGCTTCGACTTCTTCATCCGCAACGACTTCGGCGCCATCGTCCTCGACACCCTCGACACCCTCGACACCGCCGCGATCGCCGCCAGTCCGGTGCGGATCATCCCGGCGGCGGGGCGCACCACGCCCCGGCACGTGTTCGACCACCGCTGCGCGCACGAGCTGGCGACCCTCGTCGGGCGAGCGGTCGAGGAGTTCCCCGGCGGCCACAACGGCAATCTCACCCACCCGCGCGCGTACGCCGCCCGGCTGCGTGACCTGTTCTGACGGCCCGGAGAGCCCTGGATATTCATGTATATCCAGTAGGGAATGTTGACTATGCGCGACCGGCGCCGTAGCGTTCCCGATATGAGCCAGGGCCTTCACTTGACCCGGCGCCCGCACGTGGACTTCGGTCACGTCGCCAGCGCGCAATGTCGTTGATCACGGACAGCTGACCGCGCACTTCCCCATCCCGGCATGGCCGACGGTGCTCGTGCCTCCCTCTTCCCGCGCGCCCGCGCACTGGCGCGCCTCTTCATGAGGAACGTTCCGTGATCAAGATCAGGCATTTCCTTCTCGTTCTGACGGCGGCCGGACTGGCCGCCTGCGGCTCCGCCGAGGGCTCGGCGCGTCCGGGCGGAGCGGAGGTGAAGGTGCTGCGTTACCAGGGCAACGTCGGCGCCGTCACCTACCCCGAGCTCGCCGAGGACCTCGGCTACCTCGGTGACGTCAAGCTCAGGTGGGTCGGCAACACCACCAGCGGCCCCCAGGACATCCAGTCGGCCGCCACCGGCCAGACCGACTTCGGCGGCGCCTTCAACGGCGCGATCATCAAGCTGAAGGCGGCCGGAGCGCCGATCAAGGCGGTGATCGGCTACTACGGCTCCGACGACAAAAGCTTCAGCGGCTACTACGTGACCGACGACAGTCCCATCCGCACCGCCCGCGACCTCATCGGCAAGAAGATCGGCGTCAACACGCTCGGCGCGCACCACGAGGCCGTCATCAAGGAGTACCTGAAGCGGGCGGGCCTGACCCCGGAGGAGATCAAGCAGGTCCAGCTCGTCGTGATCCCCCCGGTCAACACCGAGCAGGCGCTGCGCCGGGGACAGCTCGACGTGGGCACGCTCGGCGGCATCATCAAGGACAAGGCGCTGGCACGCGGCGGCCTGCGCCCGTTGTTCACCGACGTCGGCCTGTTCGGGCCGTTCACCGCCGGCTCCGTCGTGCTGCGCGAGGACTTCATCGCGCGCAACCCCCACACCACGAGGACGTTCGTCGAGGCGTTCGCCAAGGCCGTCCAGTGGGCCCAGAGCCACCCGCGCGAGGAGGTCGTCGCCAGGTTTAAGCAGATCATCGCCAAGCGCGGACGCACCGAGGACGCGACCGCGGTGACGTTCTGGAAGAGCACCGGCATCGCCGGCAAGGGCGGCGTCATCGCCGCCAAGGAGTTCCAGACGTGGATCGACTGGCTGAGCCGCGAGGGCGAGATCAGGCCCGGTCAGGTGAAGCCGTCCGACCTCTACACCAACGAGTTCAACCCCTACGCCCACGGGAGCGGGTCATGACCGCCACACTCGGCCGGACCGCGGTGAAGACCAAGATCGGCCTCCGGGACGTCAGCAAGGTGTTCCAGGTCCGGGACGCCCGCGAGCCGTTCGTCGCGCTGTCCGGCATCGACCTCGACGTGCGCGAGGGGGAGTTCCTCACCCTCGTCGGGCCGAGCGGCTGCGGCAAGTCCACGCTCCTCGACCTGGTCGCCGGGCTGACGCGGCCGACCGGCGGCCAGATCCTCATCGACGGCACGCCGGTCACCGGCCCGGGACTGGACCGGGGGATCGTCTTCCAGCAGTACGCGCTGTTCCCCTGGCGCACCGCGCGGGCCAACGTCGAGTTCGGCCTGGAGGCGAAGGCCGTACCGAAGAAGGAGCGGCGGGAGCGGTCCCGGCACTACCTCGACCTGGTGGGGCTGACCGGCTTCGAGGAGCGCTACCCGCACGAGCTGTCCGGCGGCATGCGGCAGCGGGTGGCGATCGCCCGCAGCCTCGCCTTCGACCCCGACGTGCTGCTGATGGACGAGCCGTTCGCCGCGCTGGACGCCCAGACGCGCGAGTCGCTGCAGGAGGAGCTGCTGCGGATCTGGGAGAAGACCGGCAAGACCGTCGTCTTCATCACGCACGGCATCGACGAGGCCGTCTACCTCGGCCAGCGGGTCGCCGTCATGACCTCCCGGCCGGGCCGGATCAAGGAGATCGTCGAGGTGTCCTTCGACTCCCGGGACGGTGACCTGCGCGCGGTCCCGGCGTTCGGCGAGTACCGCCATCACGTGTGGGCCCTGCTGCGCGACGAGGTCGCCGCGGCGCAGGTCCTGGAGCGGAAGGCGACGTCCCATGGCTGACCGGCCGGGCGACCTCGCCGCCGCCACCGCCCTGGGCGAGCGCGCGACCGAGCGGCTCTCCGTCGGCGCCCACGCCCCTGACCCGCCTCGCCGCCCGCAGACGCCTCCCGGCCCCCGCCCGTCCGCCGCCGCGCGACGGTACCGGCACGTGGCCTCGCGGGCGCTCACGAAATCCTCGGCGATCCTGCTGCTGCTGGCCGCCTGGGAGGTGCTGCCACGGATGGGCGTGTTCGACCGGGTCTTCGTGCCGCCGCTGTCGGAGGACCTCGCCGTCTGGTACGGGATGGTGCTCGGCGGGCAGCTCCCCGAGCACCTGGAGGCGTCGCTGGTCCGCTCGCTGTCCGGGTTCGGCCTGGCCATCGCGCTGGCCATCCCGCTCGGCCTGCTGATCGGCTGGTACCGCCCGGTGGCCGACACCCTGACCCCGCTCCTGGAGCTCTTCCGCAACACCTCGGCCGTGGCGCTGCTGCCGGTGTTCACCCTCATCCTCGGCATCGGCGAGACCACGAAGATCACCTTCGTGCTGTACTCCTGCTCCTGGCCGATCCTGCTCAACACGATCAGCGGCGTGAAGACCGTCGAGCCCCTGCTGATCAAGTCGGCCCGGTCCATGGGCCTCGGCCCGGTCCGGCTCTTCCAGAAGGTCATCCTGCCCGCCGCCGTGCCCACCATCTTCACCGGCGTGCGGCTGGCCGGCGCCTACTCCATCCTCGTCCTGCTGTTCGCCGAGATGGTCGGCGCCAAGGCCGGGCTCGGCTACCTCATCCTGGACGCCCAGTCCAGCTTCCGCATCCCCGAGATGTACGCCGGGATCATCACGATCTCCGCGCTCGGCCTGCTGTTCAACCTGCTGCTGATCAGGATCGAGCGCCGCTTCTCCACCTGGAGGACCACATGACGAGAAAGCTGCACCTCAACGCCTTCCTCATGGGCGTCGGCCACCACGAGGCGGCCTGGCGACACCCGCGCACCGACCCGGCGAGGATCGCCGACGTCCGGCACTACCAGGACCTGGCCCGGATCGCCGAGCGCGGCAAGCTCGACTCGGTCTTCCTGGCCGACGGCCTGGCCCTGTGGGGCAACATCCGGCACAACGCGCTCGGCGGCCTGGAGCCGCTGACGCTGCTGGCGGCCCTCGCCGCCGTCACCGACCACGTGGGCCTGATCGCCACCGTGTCGACCACCTACAACGAGCCGTTCCACGTGGCCCGCAAGTTCGCCTCCCTCGACCACATCAGCGGCGGCCGGGCCGGCTGGAACATCGTCACCTCCGCCGGCGAGGCCGAAGCGCACAACTTCGGCGTCGAACGGCCCGCGCACGCCGATCGCTACGCCAGGGCGACCGAGTTCCTGGAGGTGGTCACCAAGCTGTGGGACAGCTGGGAGGACGACGCGATCCTGTCCGACCGGGCGAACGGGCTCTACGCCGACACCGGCAAGATCCACCCGATCGAGCACGCGGGGGAGCACTTCACCGTCCGCGGCCCGCTGAACACCTCCCGCCCGCCCCAGGGACACCCGCTCCTGGTGCAGGCGGGCTCCTCCGAGGACGGCAAGGAGTTCGCCGCCCGTCACGCGGAGGCCGTCTTCACCGCCCAGCAGACCCTGGCGGAGGGCCAGGAGTTCTACGCCGACCTCAAGCGCCGCGTGGCCGGGCACGGCAGGCAGCCCGGGGACCTGCTCGTGCTGCCGGGCATCTCGCCCATCATCGGCTCCACCGAGCGGGAGGCGCTCCGCCTGGAGAAGGAGCTGGAGGACCTCATCATCCCCGCGTACGGCCTGGTCCAGCTGTCCCGCATGACCGGCATCGAGCTGAGCGAGGACGCGCTCGACCGCCTGCTGCCGGACATCCCCGTCGAGACCGAGGGCGCGCAGAGCCGCCGCAAGCTCGTCGTCGACCTGGCCAGGCGGGAGGGCCTCACGGTCAGGCAGCTCATCGGCCGGCTGGCTGGCGGCCGGGGCCACCGCGTGGTGGCCGGCACCCCGGAGCAGATCGCCGACGAGATCCAGGAATGGTTCGAGGGCGGAGCGGCCGACGGCTTCAACGTCATGCCTCCCCTCCTGCCCGCCGGCCTGGCCGACTTCGTCGACCACGTCGTACCGGAGCTGCGGGTCAGGGGCCTGTTCCGGGACGAGTACGAGAGCCGTACCCTGCGCGGCAACTACGGACTGGCCAGGCCCGGCTCCCGGTACGCCGCCCATGACGGCGCGGAGCTGGAAGTGGCGGTGGCCGGATGACCGAGACCCTGCCCGACCGCACGGTGGACGCCGACGGCTACCGCCGCGCCCTCGCGGTGCACGCCGCCGGCGTCGTGGTGATCACCGCGCAGAGCGACGGCATCCCCGTCGGCCTGACCGCCACCTCCTTCTCCTCGGTAAGCCTGGACCCGCCGCTGGTCTCCTTCTACGTCGACCGGCGCTCCACCACCTGGCCCTGGCTGCGCTCGGCGGACCACTTCGCGGTCAACGTGCTGGCCAGTGACCAGGCGGAGGTGGCGGCCAGGTTCGCGAGCAAGGGGATCGACAGGTTCGCCGAGCCCACCCGGTGGCGTCCGGGGCCCCTCGGGGCGCCGCTGCTGCAGGACGTCTCGGCTCACCTGATCTGCCTGCCCCACGAGACGTCCGACGTCGGCGACCACGTGCTCGTGGTGGGCCTGGTCGCCGAGGCGTACGTGCACGGCACGGGCCGTCCGCTGCTCTACCACCAGGGCAGGTTCGGGCGCTTCATCGCCCACCCGTGACCGTGCTCCGCCACCGCGCCCCGCGACCGTGGCCGACCGGCCGCGGTCGCGGGGCGCGGGCATCTCACCGGCCGGGCAGCCGGTGGCGGAAGATCCCGCGGACGTCGCCGAAGCTGCCGGTGGCGAGCAGCCACGAGCCGCCGGGGACGCCGGCCAGTGACGTGAACTCAGCCGTTCCCGGGGCGCCGACCGGGCGCAGGGTCCAGACGCCGGCGGGGGAGCGGGGAGCGAGCGCGGCGTCGTCGCCGTTGACATCGGCGGAGCCGAGGAACCAGTGGCCGCCGCGCCCGTCCGGGACGGGGTCGAACGTCTCGCGCCACGGGCCGGGCACCGCGGTCACCCGCTCGGTCCGCCAGACGTTGCCGCTGCGGTGCAGCAGCAGCGGCGTGGTGGTCCGCGCGGTCATGTCCGAGACGTCGGCGGTGATCCAGACGCCGGAGGCGTCCGCGGTGATGCCGCCGAGGTCGTGGGAGGAGGACGTGTCCGAGGCGGGGAGGGCGTCGCCGAGGGGCTCGATCCGCCAGCCGGTGCCGTCGTAGTGGGCGACCCGGGGCTGGGTCTCGTCCCGCCTGTCCCGGCCGATGGCCCAGATGTCCGTGGCGGAGCGCGCGCTCGCCCGGGTCACCTGCACGGGCACGTCGGCCCTGACCCAGGCCGAGCCGGTGTAGTGCCACGTGTCGTCGCCGAAGAACCACACGTCGGTGTCGCCGAAAACCTCGACCTCCTGGACCGACTGCGAAGGCAGGGTCCGCATCGTGGTCCAGGTCCGGCCGTCCCAGCGCAGAGCCCGCTGCCCGTCGTCGTCGCCGCTGGTGACGAGCCAGACGTTGGCGGGCGAGGAGGCGCCCGCCGGCCCGCCGCCGGCGCCCAGCCCGGAGGGAAGGGGACTGGCCCGCCAGCGCTCACCGTCCCAGTGGTAGGCGGTGGGGCCGAAGTGCCACCACCCGACCCGGCGGGTGCCGAAGGCCCACGCCTCACGCTCACCGAGCGGGACGAGACTGGCGCCGAACTCGAGGGAGGGCGCCCGGTGCGCCAGCCGCCACTGCTCGTTGCCGGCCGTGGCGTTCTGGAGCGTCGTGCAGCCGGCGAGCAGGCCGAGCGCGACCACCGGGATCAGCAGGACCATCGGCAGCGTACGCACGTAGCGATGATGTCAGACGGACGGCACCCGGCCGCCGGCGAGCGTGCGGATCAGCGGAACTCGGTGGTCACCTTGGCGGGGTCCGGCGCCTTGACCGACACCTTCGCGCCCCACCCGCTGTAGCGGCTGTCCACGGCGACCATGGCGCTCTTCCCGTCCTCCGTCGCCGTGTACGAGCTCTGCACCCTGCTCACCAGGCCCGCCGAGGTGAGCGTGAGGGTGTAGGAGACCTTCGTGTTGTCGAACGACTTGTCCGCCTTCGCGCCCGCCCACCAGGCCGAGACCCGCTTGAGGTCCTTGAAGGTGATGGTGCCGGTGACGGAGCTCTTCGCCGGCTTCCCGTGCTCGATCAGCGCGGCCAGGGTCCTGGGCTCGGCCGGGTTGAGGATCTGGCTGTAGGAGTCGGGCATCCCGTACCGCTTGACCTTGTACCAGGTCTTGCCCTCCGGCAGAACGATGGGCATGACCCCGCCGGAGTGGTACGTGATCTTGCCGATGCCGACGGCCCGCTGCCGCCCGTAGTCGTCGTCGTCCCAGTGGATGTCGATGTCGAACGCGGCGACGCCCTTGCGGTCGAACTGGAAGGCGCCCTTGCGGTCCTGGATCTCCCTCTCGTCCGTGCCGTCCGACCAGGTGACCGTTTCGGTGAAGCGCACGCCGTGCCCGGGTACGAGCTTGGCCTTCAGCGCGCTGACGGGATCCTTGGGCGCCGCCTGCGCGGGGGCGGCGACGGCCGACAGGGCCGCCGACATGACGGCGCAGGCAGCCAGAGCTGTGATCATCTTCTTCATGGTCGGCGATGATGCCGGAAGTGGATCACGAACCGGGCACGATCGGCTGACCGGCGGGCGGCGGGGCGGCTGCCATGATGGTCCCCTCCCATCCCGCCGCCGCTCCGGAGGACTCCCGTGCGCATCGTTCTCGCCGGTCTCGCCACCAGTCACCCGTTCACCGACGCTCGTACGCTGGCGAGCCACGCCGAGCTGGTGGTGTGGGAGCCGGACCCCGAGCGGCTGCGGCGCTTCACCGGCGAGCACCCCGCGGCCGTGGTCGTCCCGACGCTCGCCGAGGCGCTGGCGACCGGCCCCGACGGGGTGGTGCTGACCGTGCCCAACCCGCAGGTGCCCGGCGCGCTGGCCGCGGTGCTGGAGACCGGGGCGGCCTGCTTCGTCAACAAGCCCGCGGCAGCCGGCCGTGACCAGCTGGAGCGGCTCGACCGGCTGCCGATCCACGACCGGGTGATGTCGACGTCGGTGCTGCGGTTCGCCCCGGCGTTCGCGGGGCTCACGGTGGACCCGGCCGACGTGCTCGCCGTGCGGGCCACCGTGCGGCACGACGTCGGGCTGTGGGCCACCGGCTACAACGCCTGGCAGGACACGCCGGGCGAGGGCGGCGGCACGATGGTGACCATGGGGATCCACGGCGTCGAGCTGCTGGTCGCGCTGCTGGGACCGGAGGTGGCGCTGGCGGGCGCGGCCGGCGCGCGGCGGCACTACGCGACCCTGCGCTCCGAGGACACCGGCGTCATGGCGCTGCGCTGGGCGGACGGCGTCACCGGCGTCGTGGAGGTCCTCGGCGTGTCGGAGGGGGAGGAGTACACCGTCACCGTGCACCGGCGCGACTCCTCCGAGACCGTCGTGATCGAGGGGGGCGACGACCCGGTCAAGGGGCTCGGCTACGAGGGGACGATCGCGGCGTTCCTCGACATGGTGGCGGGCGCGCCCAGCCCGGTCCCGTGGGAGCAGACCCGCGCCGTCCTCGGCGTCCTGGTCGCGGCCCGCGAGAGCGCCCCGCCCGCCGCCTCCTGACCGCGGCCGCGTCCACCCGTTGACAGGTCAACTGTGCGCCAGTTACGGTCTGGACCGTAAATGACGTACAGAGGGAGACCGCGTGCGGACGACAGCGGAACTAGAGGAACGGCTGGCGCGGCCGAGCGCCGGGCTGGTCGACGACCTCGGCGGGCTCGACGGCGACATCATGATCCTCGGCGCCGGCGGCAAGCTGGGACCGAGCCTGGTGCGGCTGGCGCTCAACGCCACGGCCGCCGGCGGGCACGACCGGCGGGTCATCGCCGTGTCCCGCTTCTCCGAGCCGGGCCTCGCCGACGCGCTGCGGGCGGAGGGCGCCGACGTGGTGCCCGCCGACGTGGCCGACGAGCGGGCGCTGCGCGAGCTGCCCGACGCGGCCAACGTGGTCTTCCTGGTGGGCGCCAAGTTCGGCACCGCGGGACGCGAGCACGCCACCTGGTTCACCAACGCCTACCTGCCCGGCCGGGTCGCCGACCGGTTCCGTGACAGCAGGATCGCCGCGCTGTCCACCGGCAACGTCTACCCGCTCGTCCCCGTGACCAGCGGCGGCAGCACCGAGGACTCCGCCACCGGACCCGTGGGCGACTACGCGATGAGCTGCCTCGGCCGGGAGCGGGTGCTGACACACTTCGCCGAGACGTACGGCACCCGCATGGCGCTCATCCGCCTCAACTACGCGGTCGAGCTCAGGTACGGCGTGCTGGTCGACCTGGCCCAGAAGGTCCTCGCCGGAGAGCCCGTCGACCTGGCCACCGGCCAGGTGAACGTCGTCTGGCAGGGTTACGCCAACGAGGTCACCCTGCGCTCCCTGGGGCTGGCCGAGGCGCCGCCGTACGTGCTCAACGTCACCGGCCCGGAGCTGGTCTCCGTGCGGCAGGCGGCGCTGGCGCTGGGGGAGGCCCTGGGCAAGGAGCCGGTGTTCACCGGCGAGGAGGCGCCCACGGCGCTGCTGTCGAACGCCTCACGCTGCCACCTCCTGTTCGGCTACCCGCAGATCACCCCCGCCGAGCTGATCGAGCACACCGCCCGCTGGGTCGCCGGCGGCGGGCCGCTGCTCGGCAAGCCCACCAAGTTCGAGCGCCGTGACGGCCGCTTCTGACCCGCCCGCGCCCACCGCAGCCCACTCACCCGTGACAAAGGGGGACCCCCACGTGCTCAGCACGGCTCCAGAGGCGCAGACGTCCGTGCGCCACCTGTTCCGGCGCGGCCTCGTCATCCCGGCGCACCCGCTCGCCCTGACCGAGGATCGCAAGCTGGACGAGCGCCGCCAGCGGGCGCTGACCCGCTACTACGTCGAGGCGGGCGCCGGTGGGCTGGCGGTGGGCGTGCACACCACCCAGTTCGCGATCCACGGCACCGGCCTGCTCGCGCCCGTGCTCGAACTGGCCGCCCGCACCGCCGGCGAGGCCGGCCGCGAGGTCGTGCTGGTGGCCGGAGCGACCGGCCCGACCGCGCAGGCGGTGGCGGAGGCCGAGCTGGCCAGGTCCCTCGGCTACCACATGGTGCTGCTCAGCCCGCACCGCGACCTGGACGAGGACGCCCTGATCGACCGGGCCAGGGCGGTCGGCGAGGTGCTTCCCGTGATCGGGTTCTACCTCCAGCCGGCCGTGGGCGGGCGCACCCTGTCGCGCGACTTCTGGACGCGCCTGGCCGCGATCGAGTCGGTGGTGGGCATCAAGGTCGCCCCGTTCGACCGCTATCGGACGCTCGACGTCCTGCACGGCGTGGTGCGCGCCGGGCGCGCGGGCGACGTCGCCCTCTACACCGGCAACGACGACCACATCCTGGCCGACCTCATCACCACGCATCGCGTGGTGGTGGACGGGCGCGAGGTGGACATCGAGTTCGTCGGCGGCCTGCTCGGCCAGTGGGCGGTGTGGGTGCGGCGGGCCGTGGACCTGCTGGAGGAGGCGAAGCTCGCCCGTGCCGGCGACGACGCGGCGGTGCGGCGGCTGCTCACCCTGGACGGTCACCTGACCGACGCGAACGCCGCCATCTTCGACACCGCCAACGGCTTCCACGGGTGCATCCCGGGCATCCACGAGGTGCTGCGCCGGCAGGGACTGCTGGCCGGCCGCTGGTGCCTGGACCCCGCCGAGGAGCTGTCGCCCGGGCAGCTCCAGGAGCTCGACCGCGTCTGGGCCGCCTACCCGTGGCTGCGCGACGACGACTTCGTCGCCGCCGGCCTGGACCGCTGGCTGTCCTGACATGCCCGCCCGCCGGCCACCGCAGGAGACCCGCCCGCCCCATGCCCGGCCCCATGCCCGGCGGCCGGGCGGGTCAGAGGGTGAGGCGGTAGAGCGTGAGCGGGCGGCCGCTGGAGCCGCTGGTCAGGTTGCCGGTGCGCTCGGCCAGCCCGGCCAGCTCCAGCCGGTGCAGCATGCGGCGCGCGGTCCGCTGCTGCACGGCCAGGCGGTCGGCGATCTCCCGGGTGGTCAGCGGCTCCTCCCCGGCGGCGGCCCGCGCCTCCAGGAGCTTCTCCAGCGTGGACACCGACAGGCCCACCCGCCGGGCGATGACCGACAGGTTGTGCTCGGCCGCCGGGGCGGCGGGCACCGACTCCAGCACGATGTCGGTGTCGGCCCGCAACGACAGCACGGCCGCCACGTCGCCGATGCGCCGGGCCCGGGCCAGCGCGCGGCGGGCCAGGCTCTCGGCCTCGGCCGCGCTGCGCCCCAGGCCGAACCCGATGCGGACCACCTCGTTCTGACCGGCCAGCCGCCCCAGCATGGGCAGGCAGGTGAACCCGCCCGTGGCGTCGTGCAGCGGCCCCCGGGTGGTCACCAGCAGCTGCGTGCCGCCGCGGAAGGCGGCGACGGTGCCGCCCAGCGCGGCGGCCTCGCGCAGCAGGCCCTCCTCGCCCGCCACCTCGATCAGCCCGAGTGCGATCTGCGCGTCCTCCTGGGCCTGGCCCTCGGCCGTCAGCAGCAGCTGGCGCAGCGCCACGCGGACCGAATGGACCGAGGGCACCAGCCGCAGCACCTGCATCTCGTCCCGCAGCGCCTCGTGGACGCTGCTCAGGCACGTGATCACCGGGTGGCCGGGGTCGCGGCGGTGGAAGGCGATCGCGCTCCTGGAGGTCATCTCGGGCCGGTAGGGGAGCGTGCGCAGCGCCTGCGTGGGCAGCCCGGCCTCGGCGAAGGTCGCCGTCACGTCGGCCGCCGACAGCGTGTCGATGGACAGGCGGGTCACGTCCACGCCGTCGCGCTGGAGCCGTACGAGGGCGCTGAGCAGGGTCGCGCCCGAGTAGTCGACGAACGCGGCGGGACGCGTCAGCACGTCGGCGTCGCGGGCCAGCATGTACGGGACGATGCCGGTGAACAGCCACCCCTCGACGCCCGAGGCGTGCGCCTCGGCGATCGCCGGCGCCTGGGACTCGTGGTCGTAGTCCAGGCGCAGCGCGGTGACGCCGGGCTGGTCCTCGCACGTGGCCGCGACGTCGTCGACCAGGTCATGCGGGCCGACGACCCCGATGACGATTCCCACCCACGTCCCCCTCTCTGCTCATTTCGGTCAAGACCGCAATCATATCCTTGTGAGGTGTCCCGGTGAAGTTCCCGTCCATGGCCGAGGCGGCGGGCCGAACGCTCGGCGACGAGGAGGTCGCCGCCGCCGAGCGGGTGATCCGCTCCGGCATGCTCAACTCCGTCTGGGGCACCGAGGCCAGGCGGCTCGAAGAGGAGATCGCGCGGATGTACGGCCTCCGCCATGCGATCTCCTGCAGCTCGGGCACCGCGGCCCTCCATCTGTCGGTCGTGGCGGCGGCGCCGGACCCCGGAGACGAGATCATCACGACGCCGATCACGGACTTCGGGACTGTGGCCCCCATCTTGGCGCAGAACGCGGTCCCTGTCTTCGCGGACGTGGACCCCGCGGACGGCAATCTCGATCCCGCCGCCGTCGTCGCGCTGATCGGGCCGCGCACCCGGGCGATCATGGCGGTCCACCTGTTCGGCGCGCCCGCCCGTATCGACGAGCTGCGCGCCCTGGCCGACGCCCACGGCCTGACGCTGATCGAGGACTGCGCGCAGGCGTGGCTCACCGAGCTGCCCGCGCCGGACGGGGCGGGCGGCGCGCCCCGGCCGGCGGGGACCGTGGGCGACGTCGCCTGCCTCAGTCTCCAGCAGTGGAAGCACATCACCTGCGGCGACGGCGGGGTGGCGCTCACCTCGGACGACACGCTGGCCAGGCGGATGCGGCTGTTCGCGGACAAGGGCTGGGACCGCGCGGCCGGGCGCTCGCACGCCTCCTACGGACTCAACTACCGCATGACCGAGCTGCAGGCCGCGGTCGCGCGGGCGCAGCTCGCCAAGCTGCCCGGGGTGGTGAGCGCCCGGCGGCGCACCGCCCTGCTGTTGCTGGACGCGCTCAAGGGCGTGCCGGGCCTGCGGCTGCCGCGGCCGGACGGCCACGCCTGGTGGCTGTTCCCCCTGGTGCTGCCCGGCGGCGGCGCGCGGGAGCTGGCCGAGGGCCTGGGCGCGGCCGGCGTCCCGGCCCGCGCCGGATACCTCGGCGAGCCGCTGAACCGCGCGCCCGTCTGGCACGCGCCCGTCTACGGCAGCTCCCGCGGGCCCCTGGAGGGCTACACGCCGGCCGGCTGCCCCGAGGCGGAGCGCCTCGTCGCCGACACGCTGCTGGTCATCGACTGGAACGAGCACTACACCGGCGAGCACGTCGAGGTGGTGGCCCGCGAGATCGCCCGCCTCCGTGGCCGCCCGTAGTCACGGTCGGATATCAGGCGTTGACCCGGCCGGACGCCCTCACTAGATTTCGGTCAGGACCGGTATTAGGAAAGGAAGCCGCCATGAGGAAGACAGCGGCAGTCGGCATCGCCGCCGCGTTGAGCGTCGCGGCCGCCGGGTGCGGATCGAGCGGCTCGGACAAGAGCGTCGTGACTCTCTGGATGTATCCGGTGATCTCCGACCAGGCCAAGAGTCAGGCGTACTGGGGCAAGGTCGAGAAGGACTTCGAGGCCCAGAACCCCACCGTCGACCTCAAGGTCGACCTCCAGCCCTGGGAGGGCCGCCAGGAGAAGGTGACCACCGCACTGATCTCCAAGAAGGGCTTCGACCTGGTCGTGCTCGGTCCCGACCAGATCCCCCAGTACGCGCAGCAGGGCACCATCGAGCCGGTCGACGACGTCGTCGCCGCCGACAAGACGTCGTACCTGCCCAACTCGCTGAGCGCCCTGACGGTGAACGGCAAGCTCTACGGCGTGCCGATCTACCAGACGATCACCGCGCCGATCTACAACAAGAAGCTGTTCACCGAGGCCGGCGTCGAGGCGCCGCGGACGCTCGCCGAGCTGAAGGCGGCCGCGCCCAAGCTGGCCGCCAAGAAGGTCGCGGTGCTCGACTACCCGGGCAAGCCCGAGGTCAGCCTCAACCAGAGCTTCTACCCGCTGCTGTGGGCCAACGGCGGCTCGGTCTTCGCCCCCGACGGCAAGAGCGTCGCCTTCAACGGCCCCGAGGGCGTCGAGAGCCTCCAGCTCCTGCTCGACCTGAAGGCCGCCGGCGGCCTGCCCGAGAACGCCGCCAGCAAGGGCAACGACATCGAGGGCGGCCCGCTCGCGGCCGGCAAGACCGCGATGTACCACGCCGCCACCGCCCTGCAGGCGGTCCAGCTCGGCACCGCCGTCGGCGCCGAGAATGTGGGCATCGGCCTGCCGCTGGAGGGCAGCAAGCGCGTCGCGTTCGGCATCCCCGGCGCCCTGGTGCTGGCCGGGCACTCCGGGCAGAAGGACGCGGCCAGGAAGTTCGCCTCGTTCCTCGCCTCGCCGCAGCAGGCGGCGCAGCTGGCGAAGGAGTCCGGCTTCTTCCCGGCGCGCACCGACGTGACCGTGCCCGACCAGTCGGCCGAGGCCAAGGAGTTCGCCAAGTCGCTGCAGTACGCCTTCCCGGGTGACACGCACCCGAAGGCCCGCCAGGTGATGGGCGTGCTCGCCCCGCACATCCAGGCGGCCCTGCTCGGCAAGGAGGACGCCAGGACGGCGCTCGACGCCGCCGCCAAGGAGGCCGACACGCTGCTGAGCAGCGGTAGCTGACCGGAGAGGACGACGGTGCGTCATCGCTTGCGTGACCCGGTCACCGGGCTGCTGTTCGTGCTCCCGATGCTGGTGCTGTTCCTGATCTTCAAGATCTTCCCGACCCTCGGCGCGGCGGGCATGAGCCTGACGAACTGGAACATCGGAGGGCAGTGGAGCTTCGTCGGCGCCGACAACTACGCCCGGCTGCTCGACGACGTGAACTTCTGGACGAGCCTGCGGGTCACGCTGGTGTACGCGGCGATCTACGTGCCGCTCACGGTCGTCGTGGCGCTCGGCACGGCGCTGCTGCTCAACCAGGTGGTGTTCCTGCGCGGGCTGTTCCGCGGCATGCTGTTCCTGCCGTACGTGACCAGCTTCGTGCTCGCCGGCATCGTCTGGCGCTGGATCTACGAGTTCGACGGCCTCATCAACGGGCTGCTGGCCAAGGCCGACCTCGGCCCGGTGGCGTTCCTGGAGCAGTCGGGGCTGGTGCTGCCGGCGCTGGCCCTGGTGTCGGTGTGGAAGGGATTCGGCTACTCGATGCTGATCCTGCTGGCCGGGCTGAAGTCCATCCCGGGCTCCTACCTGGAGGCGGCCACCGTCGACGGGGCGAGCGCGTGGCAGCGGTTCCGCCGGATCACGCTGCCCCTGCTCAAGCCCACCTTGTTCTTCGTCATGGTGATCGAGACGATCAGCGCCTTCCAGACGTTCGACACCATCTACGTGATGACCGGCGGAGGCCCCGCGCGGGCCACGTACACGCTCATCTACGGCATCTACGAGCACGGCTTCCGGTCCTTCGAGTTCGGCTACGCGGCCACCTGGGGCATGGTGCTGTTCGCGATCGTGCTGGTCGTGTCGCTGGTGCAGCGCCGCTTCCTGGACCGGGGGAACACATGACACTGACCGCTTCCCGCCCGCTCGCCCGCGCCTCCAAGGCCGCGCGGGCGGGCCGGCCGCGGGCCAGGTGGCCGCTCGCCGCGCTGCTGGGCGTGATGGCGGTGCTGACCGTCAGCCCGTTCCTGGTGATGCTCGTCGTGGCGCTGTCGCCGGCCGGCCGGCCGACCGTGCCCGGCCGCTGGCCCGAGTCGCTCACCTTCGACAACCTGGCGCGGGTCCTGTCCTCCAGCGGCATCGCCGAGTGGACGGTCAACTCGCTGGTCTACTCCGTGGTGTCGGTGGTGGTCATCCTGCTCACCGCCTCCATGGCCGGGTACGCCTTCGCCAAGAAGCGCTTCCCCGGCCGGGACGCGATGTTCTGGACGTTCCTGGCGACCATGATGGTGCCGTTCCAGGCGACCCTCATCCCGACGTTCGTCCTGGTCAACGGCCTGGGCGGGGTGGACACGTTCTGGGGCCTGATCGTGCCGACGCTGGCCAACTCGCAGGCCGTCTTCCTCATGCGCCAGTTCATCCTGGGCCTGCCGGACGAGCTGTTCGACGCGGCCAAGGTCGACGGCGCCTCCGAGCTGCGGGTCTACTGGACGATCGTGGTGCCGCTCACCAAGCCCATCCTGGCCACGCTCGGGGTGTTCGTGTTCCTGTGGCACTGGAACGACTTCCTGTGGCCGCTGGTCGTCGGGCAGAGCGACACGACCCGGACGCTCACCGTGGGGCTGACCACGCTGCGGACCGAGGAGCTGCAACTGTCGACGCTGATGGCCTCGGCGACCGTCTCCGTGGTGCCGTGCCTGGTGGTGTTCTTCCTGCTCCAGCGCTACCTGGTCAACAGCATCGCGATGACCGGGCTCAAGTAGCCGGGGCGGGGCCGCCGAGCTCTCTGGCCTAAGCTCTCTGGGATGCACATCTCGGCACAGAACCTCCGGGACCGCCTGCGCGGCTCGCTCGTCGCCGCGGCCGCCACCCCCATGACGGCGGCCGGAGAGGTGGATCTCGACCTGGTCTCGCACTACCTCGCCGGACTGGTCGCCGACGGGGCCGGCGCGCTGGCGGTGCTGGCCCACACCGGCCGGGGCCCGTACCTGTCCCCGCAGGTGCGCGCGGGCGTGATCGAGCGGGCGGTGGCGCTCGGCGTCCCCGTGCTCGTCGGCGTCGGCGGCCATCCCGGGACTGCCGGGCCGGCGGCCGCCGAGGCGACGACGGACCAGGCGCGCGTGGCGGCCGACCTCGGGGCGGCGGGCGTCCTGGTGTTCCCCTCGGCGGGGGACCGGCCGGCGCTGCACGACGCCGTGTGGCGGGCATCCGGGCTGCCGATGATCGCCTTCGACCTCTACACCCTGCCGTGCCCGCCGGAGGTGATGGCCGAGATCCTCACCCACCCGGGCGTGGCGGGGCTGAAGACGGCCCTGCTGTCCGACGCCATGGGCTGCCAGCGGGCCATCGCGCTGGCCCGCGAGGCGGGACGGCTGGCCATCACCGGCGAGGACCGCATGTTCGGCCCGTCCCTGTTGTGGGGCGCCGAGGCCGCGCTGGTGGGCATCGCCGCCGCCGCCGTGGAGGTCACCGCCGCCGTGCTGGACGCCTTCCGCGGCGACGACCTGCGGGCCTTCCACGAGGCGTCCGACCGCCTGGACCGGCTGGCGCGGGTCACGTTCACCGAGCCCATGGAGGGCTACGTGCGGCGCATGCTGTGGCTGGCGGCGGCCGAGGGCCGCATCCCCGGCTCGCACGCCCACGACCCGTACGGCCCGCCGCTGCCCGCGGACGAGCACGCGCAGGAGCACGCGGAGGTGGTACGGCACCGCGGACGCGTCCGGACGGCGGACCTGCCGGGCGCGACGCTCACCGGGTAGACCGCCACCACGTCGTCGAGCGCGGCGAGCTCTCCGATCCGCACGCCTCACGCAGGGGGACGCTCGCGGCCCGGGTAGAGGAACGCGGGCAGCAGCGTGGCGGCCGAGAGCCCCATCGTCCACCAGAACGTCGCCCCGTAGGCGGCGGCGGGAGCGAGGCCGCCGTCGAGCACCTGGTCCTTGGTGACGCTGCCGTAGATCGCCGCCATGCCGGGCGCCATGACCAGGCCGAGCCCGGCGCCCCGTACGACCAGCGACAGCGGCAGGACGGGCGCGGCGGGGGACGAGCCGAGCAACGTGAAGGCGTACGTGCCCGCCAGCGTGACCAGGATGCCGGACAGGATCAGCGGCCTCGGCGCCATCCGGTCGGCCAGCCGCCCGGCCAGCGCGTACGCCACGTAGGCCGCCATCAGGACCGTCCCGCCGGCCAGGGGCACGCCCGCGCCCGCCGTGCAGCCGTACACCAGCGCCGCAAGGGCCGCCGGGAGCAGCACCAGCCCGGGCACCAGCACGAAGGCGGTCCGCAGCAGCGGCCCGTCCAGTTTGTCCACGGCGGGGCGGAGCCCCACGGACCGGGTCATCTCACCCCTTCCGCCACCGGCTCGCGCAGTCCCGCGAACAGGTCGTCCTCCGGCGTGACCACCTCGACGAGCGAGCGGGCGAGGTGGTAGTCCTCGGTCGGCCACACCTCGCGCTCGATGCCACGGGGGTGGCGCATGAACCCGGCCTGCGGGTCGATCTGCGTGGTGTGCGCCAGCAGGGCGCGGTCCCGGGTCTCGAAGTACTCCGCGCAGGGCACGCGCGTGGTGGTCTCGATCGCCGGCTGCGGCAGCTCTTCCAGCAGGTCCGCCATTCCCGAGTCGATGCCGTGGGCCGTCATGGCCTGGTGCATGGCCAGGAACCAGTCGCGTGACAGCGCGGCGTGGTAGTAGAGCTTCATCGGCTGCCACCCCGCCCGGGCCCCGGCCGCCTCGAAGGCGGTCAGGGTCACCTCGTGGGTCCTGATGTGGTCGGGGTGGGGGTAGCCGCCGGTCTCGTCGTAGGTGACGATCACGTGCGGGCGGAACTCACCGATCAGCTGCAACAGCCGCCCGGCCGCCTCCTCCAGGGGCTGGAGCGCGAAACAGCCGTCCGGCAGCGCCTCGCCGGGCGCGGGCAGCCCGGAGTCGGTGAACCCGAGGAAGCGCTGGCGCACGCACAGGATCTCGCGGGCCGCCGCCATCTCGGCCCGCCGGATCTCGGCGAGGTTCTCCCGTACGCCCGGCTTGTCCATCGCTGGGTTCAGCACGTCGCCACGTTCGCCGCCGGTGCAGGTGACGACCAGGACGTCCACGCCCTCGGCGGCGTACTTGGCCAGCGTCGCGGCGCCCTTGCTCGACTCGTCGTCGGGGTGGGCGTGCACGCTCATCAGGCGCAATGGTTTGCGATGCGTGACGCGCAGGTTCATGTGCGGCCTCCGTTCGTGTTGGCGACATAAAGTTAGGTTCAACATAAACTTATGTCAATCCTGTCCTTGGGGCAGACCTATGGAAGAATGGAGGTCATGCCCGGAGGACTACGCGAACTGAAGAAGCAGCAGACGCGCCAGGCCATCTCCGACACCGCGACGCGGCTGTTCATGGAGCGCGGCTTCGAGGCGGTGACCATCGCCGACATCGCGGCGGCGGCCCAGGTGGCCAAGATGACCGTCACCAACTACTTCCCGCGCAAGGAAGACCTCGCCCTCGACCACCACGAGGCCCTCACCGGCAGCCTGGCCCGGCCCGTCGCCGAGCGGCGCCCGGGGGAGTCGGCGCTGGCCGCGCTGCGCCGCGCCTTCCTGGACGCCGTGCAGCGGCACGAGCCCGTGGTCGGCTTCTCGGGGCCCGCGTTCGTCCGCATGATCGCCGGCAGCCCGGCGCTGATCGCCCGGATGCGTGAGATCAACGATCAGCGGGAGAGCGCTCTGGCCGAGACGCTGGCCGCCGAGACGGGCGCCGCGCCCGGGGATCTTGCGCCCAGGGCCGCCGCCGCGCTGCTCGCCGCGGCCCACCGGACGCTGTTCCAGCGCGTCATGGACCTGACGCTGACCGGCATGGACCAGGACGAGATCGCCGCCGACGTCACGTCAGCGGCCAACGAGGTCTTCGACCTTCTGGAATCCTCCCTGTCGGGTTACGCGGTGCGCTGAGCGCCCCGCTGGTGCGTCCACGCCGGCCTCCGGCCTCCTCCCCGGCGGACCGCCGGCCCCGCCCCTCCGGCTGGGAAGCCTCCTGGCCGAGGGTCGGAGCCGCCGCCCTCGCGTGCGGATCGCCGGAGGCGTCAGGGCCGGCCGGAGATGGCGATGCGGACCAGGTCGCGGCCCTTCACGCCGTACAGGGCGCGGCGCGAGGGATCCAGGGCCAGCTTGGGCTCGCCGCCGAACCACTGCCCGGCCAGCCCCTCGACGATGGTCTTCGCCGTGAACGACCTCAGGTCGATCTTGTAGATCTTGTCCCCGTCCGTGCAGTAGGCCACCTCGCCCGTGACGAACA
Organism: Nonomuraea sp. 3-1Str; assembly: GCF_031570565.1. Lineage (NCBI taxonomy): Bacteria > Bacillati > Actinomycetota > Actinomycetes > Streptosporangiales > Streptosporangiaceae > Nonomuraea > Nonomuraea sp. 3-1Str. The sequence continues at coordinate 74,859 of NZ_JALHBK010000022.1, read as the reverse complement.
GGTCGCCGCCCTTCGCGCCCACCTGGAGCCTCGCGGTCACCTCCCGGCGGCGCGGGTCGAACGCGAACACCTCGCCGGTGCTCGCCATGCCGTACAGCAGGGTCCCGGCGCGTCCGAGGGCCAGGGACGTGATGGCGCGGGCGCCGGGCACGGGCTCGGCCTGCCACAGGAGCCTGCGGCCGGCCAGGTCCCAGGCGGCGAGGCGGGCCGTGGTGGTGACCGGCGGCAGGCCCAGGCCCTCCTGGATGAGGGTGCCGAGGTAGGCGGTGCCGTTCCGGGTGACGACCGAGTAGACGGTCTGCCGCTCGACGGCCGGCCGGTAGGTCTGCACCTTGCCGGTGCGCGGTGAGTACAGCGTCAGGGCGCCGTTCACGTGGCCGGGCTCGGGCTGCGTGGGCATCACGAGCAGGCCGGTGCGCGCGTCGTAGGCGAGGTCGCGCGGCCGGTCCTGCTGGTTGCCGGCCCGCAGGAGCAGCTTCGCCTCGCTCTCGCCGGGCCGGTGCGCGTACAGGGCGGCCTGCGTGTAGACGCCGAGGTAGGTGGTGCCGCGCACGGTCAGCATGGTCTTCGGCTCGCCCGGGATGCCGAGCCGGGTGACCTTGCCGGTGGCCAGGTCGTGGATGTCGGCGCCGCTCTTGCCGCCGACGTAGACGCGCTCGCCGTCGGAGTGGACGGACATGGGCTCCTCGGGGGCGGCCCGCAGGCCGCGCTGCACGAGGTTGCGGTACTCGATCGCGCCCGTCGCCGGGTCGACGACGAAGACCGCGCTGTCCTGGACGCCGTAGACGCGCCCCTCGTGGGCGAGGATCCGGTGGGTGGCGGCCTCGAAGTACGGCACGCCGAGCACCTCCAGCCGGTCCTCGGCGATCGAGTAGCGGTAGAGGGTGCCGGTGGGGCGGCCGGCGAAGTAGACGTGGCCGTCGTGGAGGAGCACCGAGACGATGTACTTCTCGCCCGGCGCGGTGGCCTTGACGACCTTGAAGCCGCCTGGGTCCGCCCTGTCCAGCACGAGCAGCTCGGCCAGGGAGTTCATGCCGCAGGCGATGTGGGTGCCGGACATGCTCATGCTGGCCACCCAGTCGCGGTCGGCCAGCTCCGGCGGCAGCAGCTCGCGCCGCTCGCCGGTGGCGCGGTCGATGGCGATGAGGTGGGCGTTGGCGCCGACGCCCGCGTAGACGTGCGTGGCGTCGGCCTGGATGCTGCGGACGTACGCCTCCCCGGGGCTGGCCTCGCCCAGGTCGCGGCTGGCGCCGGTGGCCGGGTCGTACTCCCGGACGCGGCCGGGCTCGGAGGTGCCCATGTACACCTTGCCGTCGGGCGAGGCGGCCATGGTCCAGATGAAGTGGTCGGGGTACTCGGCGACCTTCGACACCGTGCCGGCCACGGTGTCGATCCGGTAGAGGTCGGAGCGGGCGTGCGTGGCGGCGTAGACGTCGGTGCCCACCCGGCACATCGCCCAGATGCCGATGCCCGTCGGGATCTCGAAATGGGTCGTGACCGTATCCTTGGCCAGGTCGTACGCGCCGACGACGTTGGGCGACAGGCCGCGCGAGCCGACGTAGAGGACGTCCCCCACGATCTCGGCGTTGCCGAGGGGGGCGGCGACGCTGGCCGGCCCCAGGCCGGTGACGGTTCCTTCGGCTTGCGTGGCCCGGACCGCCGTGGCCGTCGCGGGGGTGGCGGACAGGGGGACGGCCACCGCGGTGGTGGCCGCCGCCTGCAGGAAACGACGACGGGGGATCATGTGCGGCTCCCTGGTGAAGTTTGCCGCACGCTATAACGGGCCTGCCCGTAATGTCCAGATCCCGAACGGCGATGTCAGATGCCGAACAGCTCCGCGGCGTTGCGCCAGGCCACCCGCTCGGCCGCCTCGGGGGCGAGTCCCGCCGCCGCCACCGCGCCGAAGGCCGACGCCGGGTCGATCAGCGTGGAGTCCGTGCCGAACAGCAGCCGCCGCCCGTCCACGGCCGCCGCCACCTCGGCGATGCGGCCGGCGGGGGCGTGCGACCAGCAGGGCTCCAGGTACAGCCGGTCGCAGGCCGCGGCCGCCTCGATCGCGTGGCGGAACCCGTCGGCGCCCATGTGTCCCGCGATCACCCGCAGGCCCGGCGTGTCCAGGCAGACCTGCGCCAGGTCGAGCACGGAGGCGCCCCAGGTGTGCACGAGCGCGGGGCATCCGGCCTCGGCGACGAGCGCCAGGGCGTCGCGCAGCTGCGGCGAGGTGACGGGCGAGCCCGTGTAGTCGGTGTGGATCTTCACGCCGACGAACCTGCCGGTGGGCAGGTAGGCGTCCAGGTCGTGGGCGGCCTCACGGAGCCGGCGCGGGTTGACGGTGACGTAGCCGAGCAGGCGGTCGTGCTCCTCCAGCACCCGGGCCAGGGCGCGGTTGCCGGCCGGCGCGTCGTAGATGACGGCCTCGGTGGCCGAGACGACGGCCCGGTCGATGCCGTAGCGGTCCATGGCGGCCAGGCTCGCCTCGGCCACGTCCATGGTGAAGAACCACGGCCCCCAGTGGGCGTGCACGTCGATGATCATGAGAGCAGCCTCCTGGCGTTGCCGCCGGCCACCGCGGCGACCTCGGCGGGCGAGAGCCCGCCGGTCGCCAGGCGCAGCAGGGGGACGAGTGCTTCGGCGTGCGGGGTCCGCGAGCCGTACAGCAGGCGGTCCGCGCCGACCTCCGCCGCGGCGGTCTCCAGCGCGTCGGGGGAGTTGAGCAGGCGGGTGGAGGTGTGGAAGCCCGGCTCGTCGGCCGCCACCACCAGGAAGTCGCCCAGGTGGTAGAAGTGCGTGTCCAGGAAGACCACGCGGGCGCCGATCCCGGCGAACGGCCGCCAGAACCTCCGCACGTCGCCCCCGGTGAGCACGGTCAGCCCCAGGGCCGTCGCGCGGCGCGCGACGTGCCCGACGGACGGGAAGCCGGCCTCCACGCCCTGCTCGTCGGGGAAGAGCCGCACGGCGCGGACCCCACCGGCGGCCAGGCGCTCCAGCTCGCGGGCCGCGCCGACCGGGTCGCGCAGGTCCACCGTGCCCACCGGCGCGAACGACGACCCGTCCGCCCGCAGCTCGCGCAGTGCCAGCGCCTCGTCGTTGCCGGACCGGACGTCGAACAGCGCGGCGCGCAGGCTCGCCACCGCCCCCGCCCGGATCCGGTGGCGGGCCAATGACCGGAGCACCTCGCCGGGCGCGCCGGGCGGACCGTCCCGGTCCGGGTAGGCGCCCACCAGCACGTCGGCGTCGAGCGTCACCTCCAGATCGCCGATCAGCCTCCACGCGTCGAAAGCCGTACCGGCCCCATCCCTAATCGTCATGCGGGCCATCATGCCATTGACGTACTGCGCGCAAATAGTTACGGTCTGGACCAAAATCGAACAACAATGAACTGAGGTGCTCGGCGTGCTCCGACGTCTCCTGGCCGCCGTGGCCGGCCTGTTACTCCCAGCCACCCTGTCCGTTCCCGCCGCCACGGCCGCCCCCGGCCCGGCGAGCGCCACCATGACGGCCTCCACGGCGGCGTGCGCCGACCCGGCCGTGCGCACGTACGGCCCGGCCACGATCACCGGCGCGATCGTGGGCGCCGCCGTCCACGACGGCCACGCCTACGTCGTCACCCGCGGCCCCAAGCCGCCGGTGCTCGCCGACATCGACCTGAGCACCCGCAAGGTGGTCAGGACCGCCACACTGCCCGACGGCCCGGCCGAGGGCGCGCCCGAGGGCGGATGGGCCACCGCCGTCACCGGCGGCAAGGTGTACGTCGGCACCTACCCGGTGCCCGACCTCTACAGCTTCGACATCGCGACCGGCGAGGTGAAGCACCTGCGCTCCTTCGGCCGCAACGGCGGCTTCGTCTGGAGCCTGGCCGCCGCCCCCGACGGCACCCTCTACGCGGGCACCTACCCCGGTGGCCGCGTCTTCGAGTACGTGCCCGCCACGGGCGCCGTCCGCGACTTCGGCGTCCTGGCCCAGGGCGAGCGGTACGTGCGCGCGGTCGCCGTCGACGACACCTACGTCTACGCGGGCCTGCTCGACAAGGCGAAGCTGGTGCGCATCGAGCGGGCCACCGGCCAGGTGCGGGAGCTGGCGAGCGCCCCCACCGGCGTGGGAGCCATCACCCTGCACGGCGACCGCGTCCTCGCGGCGGCCGGCGGCGAGCTCATCGACATGCGCAAGGACGGCACCGACCTGCGACGGGTGACCCTGGAGCAGGGCTCCCTCGACGTCCCGTCCGCGACGGACGACGGCACCGTCTACGCCACCTCCCGCCCGGACGGCACGGTCTACCGCTACCGGACCGGAGACACGGCGTTCACCAAGGTCGCCGACGCGCCCGCGCCCGGCGACGAGAGCCGGCTGCTGCGGCTGCTGGACGCGAACACCCTGCTCGGCTTCGCGGGCAGCGGCGGCCTGTGGTGGCTGGACCTGAGCACCGGCACGTCGCAGTTCGTCGACCTGCTGGAGGCGGGGCTGCCGCCGGGCACCGAGCGGGTGCAGAGCATGCTGCTCGTGCCCAACCGCGCCCTCTACGTCGGCGGTCACTTCGTGATGGAGGTCCGCGACCTGCGCACCGGGGACAAGCGCCGCTTCCGGGTGCCCGGCGAGCCCAAGGACCTGGTGCGGCGCGGCGAGAAGATCTACGCCGCCATCTACCCCAGCGGCCAGGTGATCTCCATCGACCTGCGCACCGACAAGGTGAGCAGCGTCGCCTTCCTGGGCCACGGCCAGCAGCGGCCGTGGGACATCGAGTACGACCCCGTGACCGACAAGCTGCTGGTCGCCAGCGCCCCGCTCGGAGCCAACCTCAAGGGCGCGCTGACCGTGGTGGATCCCGACACCGGCCACGTGGACTCGTACGTGGACGTCATCCCCGACCAGAGCCTCATGAGCCTGTCGCTCGACTCGCGGCGGGGCGTGGTGTACCTGGGCGGCGACGTGGTCGGCCCCGGCGGCACCCCGCCCACGCGGACGACGGCCTCGGTCGCCGCCTTCGACCTGCGCGCCCGCAAGGTGCTCTGGTCGGTGGACCCGGTGCCCGGCCACCGCACGTTCCAGGACGTCAAGGTGCACGACGGCCTGTTGTACGGCGTCTACAAGCGGGAGTCCGGCACCTGGATCGCCCTCGACCTGGCCACGCGCCAGGTGGTGCGCCAGGGGACGATCGCCGGCTACGGCGAGCTGACCGTGCACCGGGGCAGGTTCTTCGCCTCCGTCTTCCGCGGCGGCGGGAACGCCTACGAGCTGGGCACCGAGGCGAAGCTGCTGGCCACCGGCCTCGGCGACGAGTGGTACACCAACCCTCAGTTGCACTTCGAGCCCGGCACCTGGAACGCCTGGGCGCTCGTCGGCCGTGAGCTGGCCAAGATCCGGCTCGACCCGGCCTGCCCGCCCTTGACCATCCCGCCGGCCGGGAGCTAGGTTTCGGTCTGTGCCGAAATCTGTTTTCGATGCCCATCGGCTGATCGGCCCCGTGCCGTTCGACGATCTGCCCGCCGACCCGCGGGCCGAGATGGACCGGCTGGGCATCGACCGGGCCTGCGTGACCCACACGCTCAGCCTCTACTCCGACCCGCAGGCGGGCAACGACGCCCTCCTGCGGCTGGACGACCCCCGGCTCGTCCCGGTGCCCGTCGTGGTGCCCGGCGTGCCGGGGGCGTCCGCGCCCTCGGCGCCCGCCGAGGTGCTGGAGTGGGGGGCGCGGATGGTCAGGCTCTGCCCGGAGCGGCACCGCTTCGACCTCACCGGGCCGGTGGCGCTGCGCTGGCTGGCCGAGCTCGACCTGCCCGTCGCGATCGACCTGGACGAGACCCCGCCCGCGCGGCTCCGCGTCCTCGCCGAGCGGCTGCCCGGCCTGCGGCTGCTCGTCCTCAACCCGGGCTACCGGGGGCTGCGCGCCCTCGCGGAGCTCATGGCCGCGGCGCCGCGCGTGTGGGTGGAGATCGGCACCGTCAACACCCAGGGCGGCGTCGAGTGGCTGGCCCGGCGCTTCGGCGCCGGGCGGCTCGTGTTCGGCACCGGGGCGCCGGTGGCCGACGACTGCGGCCCCCGCTTCCTGCTCGACCACCTCGACCTGGAGCCGGCGGAGGTCGAGCTGATCGCCGCGGGCTCGCTGGAGAGCCTGCTGTGAGCGGCGCCCCGGTCCTCGACGCGCACGGGCACGTCGGCACGTGGCCCGACTTCCTCATCCCCGACCCGACCGCCGAGGGCCTGGTCGCGACCATGGACCGGATCGGCGTCGCCGCGATGGGCATCAGCCACCTGCTGGCCGTCGGCCCCGACGCCGAGGGCGGCAACCGGCTGGCCCTGGACGTCGCCGCCCGCTTTCCCGGCCGGTTCGGCGTCTGGCAGGTCTACAACCCGCACCACCGCACCCCCCTGGGCACCGGCGGGGTGTGGGGGGTCAAGCTGCATCCCGACGTCCACCAGTGCCCCCTCGACGACCCTCTCTACGAGCCCGTCTGGCGGCTCGGCCTGCCGGTGCTCGCCCACGGCCAGACCGACTCGCCGTGGAGCGACCCCGCCCGGTTCGCCGCCGTCGCCGCCCGCCACCCCGACGTGCCCCTCCTCATGGGCCACACCGGGCTCTGGCCGTACGGGTTCGCCCGCGCGGCCCGCCTCGCCGAGGGCCACCCGAACCTCTACCTCGAGGTGTGCGGCTCCCGGATGACCGGCCGCTGGATCGCCCGGCTGGCCGCCACCATCGGGGCCGGGCGCGTGGTGTTCGGCTCCGACGCCTGCTTCCTCGACCTGAGGACCGGGTACGGCCGTGTCGCCCTCGCCCCGCTCACCGACGCCGACCGGGCGCTCGTCCAGGGCGGCAACCTGGCCCGCCTCCTCGGCCCCCGCCTCGCCTGACTCCCGTACCGGAAGGGAACTCCCGTGACCCTCGCCCTGCACGGCGGCCCGCCCGTCCGCACCGCCCCGTGGCCGTCCTGGCCGCCTCCCCTCGACGACGCCCAGCGCGCGCTGGTCGGCAAGGTCCTCGACAGCGGCCGGTGGGGGGCCACCCAGGGCGGCGGCGTCGCCGACGACCTGGCCGCCGCCTTCGCCCGCAGATCGGCGGTCCCGTACGGGGTGGCCGTGGGCAACGCCACGCTCGGCCTGTTCGCCGCGCTCCGCGGCCTGGGGGTGGGGCCGGGCGACGAGGTGATCGTGCCCGCCTACACCTTCGTCGCCTCGGCCACCTCCGTGCTGCTCGCCGGCGCCGTCCCCGTGATCGCCGACGTGGACCCGGCCGACCTGCACCTGTCGCCCGACGCCGTACGGGCCGCCGTGACCGACCGGACCGCGGCCGTCATGCCCGTCCACCTGGCTGGCAGCCCCGCCGACATGGACCCCCTGAACGCCCTGGCGGCCCGGCACGGCCTGGCCGTCGTCGAGGACGCCGCGCAGGCCCACGGCGCCGAGTACCGCGGCCGGCCGGTCGGCGGCCTCGGCCACGCGGGCGTCTACAGCTTCCAGGCGAGCAAGGCGATGACCGCCGGCGAGGGCGGCCTGATCGTCTGCCCGGACGAGGCGGCGTACGAGGCGATCTGGTCGGTCTGCAACCTCGGCCGCAGGCCCGGCGGCCAGTGGTACGGCCACCCGTCCGTCGGCTGGAACCTGCGGCTCACCGACCTGCAGGCCGCGCTGCTGCTGCCCTGGCTGGACCGGCTGGACGACGAGATCGCCCGCCGCGACGCCTTCTGCGCGGCCCTCGAACGCGAGCTGGACCGCCTCCCGGCGGACGGCCCGGCCCGGCCGGTGACCGTGGCGCCGCGGCCGCCCGGCACCACCCGCGACTCCCGGCACCTGCTCATGCTCCGCGTCGACGCCTCGGTCGAGCGTGACTTCCTGCTCGCCGCCATGGCCGCCGAAGGGGTGCCGCTCGACGCCGGCTACCCTCCGCTGGGCACGATGGACGCCCTGACCCGGGCCGGGGCCCGCGCCGAGCCGTGCCCGGCCGCGACGGCGGCCGCCGGGAACGTGGTGTGGGTGCGCCAGGCGATGCTCATGGACGACCCGGCCCGCGCCGCGGACGTCGCGGAGGCGTTCGCCAAGGTCCTCGCGGATTCCCCGCCCCGGCCGTGAACCGCCCGGACACCCCTGGCTAGGGTGTCCGGCATGTTCATCCTCGAGCTCACCTACACCGTGCCCGCCGAGCGTGTCGACGGCGTCCTGGCGGACCACGTCGCGTGGCTGGACGAGCAGTACGAGGCCGGGATCTTCATCGCCTCAGGACGCAAGGTGCCGCGGGACGGGGGAGTGATCGTCGCCGTCGGCGAGGACCGCACGGCCGTCGAGGCCCTCGTGGCGACCGACCCCTTCGTCGTGGACAAGGTGGCCGACTACCGGATCGTCGAGTTCGTCGCCACCAAGACGGCCCTGCCCCTGTCCGCGTACCGGCAGCAACTCCCGCCGGCCTGACAGGACCGGGGCCTTCTCAGCGCACGGGGTCCCTCACGGGCGGGGGAGGGCGAGCCGGAACAGCCGCTCGTTGACCTTGTAGTAGAGGTTGCCGAACCCGTCGGCCGTGAGCCCTTCCATCCCGGAGTCCGTCAGCAGCACGGTCATGGCCTTCGTCGACTTCTCGATCGAGAAGATCTGGTCGCCGAACGTCCCGTACACGTGGTCCGGATCCTGGGCCACGGTCAGCAGCCTCCCGTCACGCCAGGCGCGGCTGGACTGGGCGGCGTAGTCGGGGTCGGGGAACAGCCGTTTCGCCGTGATCGCCGTGGGCCGCGCCGGGTCGAGCGTGACCAGCGAGCCGCCCGCCAGGCCCCACAGCTCGCCGTCCACCTCGGCCAGGGCCGTGACCGCCCTGGGCGCCGTCAGCGGGAGCGGATACGTGCGCACGGCGCTGGTGGCCGGGTCGAAGGAGAACAGCGTGGCCGACGCCCCCGGCGCGTAGACCGGGTCCACGCCCAGGGCGCCGCGCGTGGAGGTGCCGCCGAACAGTTTCCCTCCCGCGTAGGCCAGCGAGACGACGGACTGGTCCGGCGCCACGCAGAAGGTCCGCCCGGCCGTGCCCTCCTTCCAGACGGTGAGGGCGCCGCTGCGCTTGCCGTACTTCGGGACCGTGCCCATGTAGACGGTCCCGTCCGGCCCGGCGGCCAGCGCGTACGGCCGGTCCTGGGGCGGCGGCCCCTTGCCCGGCTCGCAGTCGTCGGCCTTGTCGCCCGCCTCGCCGCCGGTGTACCGGAGCGTGGGCGGCCAGGGGCCCGCCGGGTCGTAGCTGTAGAGCTTGGCCGACGGGTAGGCGCCGACGTAGAGCAGCCCGTCGTGGGCCATCAGGCTGTCGGTCTGGCTGAGCCCGTTGAGGGTCCGTCTGTCCGGCCGGCTCTCGTCGCCGTCGCCCCGCATCGGGTCGTAGACGCCGGTGCCGCCCGTCAGGTAGCCGCCGGTGTAGATCTTGCCGTCGGGTCCCGCGCCGAGCGCGTTGATCGCGGCGGGCAGCACGGGGGCGCCGGAGACGACCCGGCTGCTCCAGCGGCCCGTCGCGGGGTCGTACGTGAAGATCCTCGTGCCGTCCGAGGCCGCGCCGAGGCCGACCAGCGTGCCGCCGGACCAGGTGTAGCCGGTGACGTCGAGGCCGGGGCGTACGGAGGTCGCCTGGACGGAACCGGTGGCCACGTCGTAGGAGTGCAGCAGGCCGTCCCGGACGAACCACACCTTGCCGTCGCGGGCCGGCGAGTGGTGCAGGTCCACGTCGGTGATCGCGGCGTCGGTGGCGGCGGTGTACGAGCCGTCGGCCTGGCGGGTGACCCGCAGGACGAGCAGGGTGCGGTCGATCCAGGCGAACAGCCGGCCGCCCGTCCAGGTGAGCCCGCCCACCATGGAGTTGTGCGCGTAGGCGGCCGGCAGGAGGTCGTCCACCCGCCCCGTGACGTTGTCGAACCTGACCAGCCCGGCGTTCGTGCCGGTGCCCAGGTACGTGGCGTCGGCGGCCGGGTCGTGGGCGAGGCTGCGCACGTACTGGGCGCCCGCCACGACCGGCACGCTCCCCATCGTGGTGAACGCGCCGCCGTCGTACATGAAGTAACGGCCGTCGTTGTAGGTGCCGCCGTACACCTTCCCGTCCGCGCCCGGCTCCAGGTCCCAGATGAACGCGTACCCGCCCTCCGCCCGGCCGAGGTCGGTGACCGCGGACTGGCCGGGGACGTACCGGTAGAGCTTGGCGCTGGGATAGGTGCCGAGGTAGACGCTGCCGTCGGTGGCCGTGGCCGCCGCCCAGCCGCCGACGGTCGGCGTGGCCGCGGAGTCGGGAATGGTGATCTTCCGGGTCACCTGCCCGGTGGCCAGGTCCACCACGGCGAGCTGCGGGTTGACGTCGGCGGTGCCGGTGTAGACGGCGTAGGCGCTGCCGCCCGAGAACGTGGTGGCGTTCGGCACGCTGCTCTCGATCTGCACCCCCAGATCGGTCACCTTCGAGGTGATCAGCACCTCGTCCCAGTAGGCGGTGCCCACGTCGGCCACGCCCGAGTAGACGAGCGCCGAGACGGTGGCCGTGCCGTCGGGCGCGACGCCCGAGGTCGTGACGCGGTTCCACCGCCGGCCCGTCGCCGAGGCGTTGCCGCCGCCGGCGAGGAGACGGCCGGAGGCGTCCCTGAAGCGCAGGTACAGGTACGCTGTGCCGCTGTCGGCCCAGACCTGGGCGTTCAGGGTGTAGCGGGTTCCCGCAGTGGCGGGCAGGCCGGGCATGCTCTCCCGGCCGTAGGCGGCGCCGGGGTCGGCGTCGGTGACGCGCGCCGTGGTCCGTCCCTCCCAGGTGACGGCGTCGACGCCGCCCTGGCTGTGCGAGCCGCTCCAGCCGGCCAGCCCGTCGTCGAACCCTCCGTTGACGATCTGCAGGTCGGCCGCGGCCGCCGGCGTGAACGGCGTCGCGAGGAGCGCCGCCAGGAGCGCCGTGGCCGCCGCTGCGCGCAGGGCGCGCCTCACGCGCCTCCGCCTTCCGTGCGGGTGAACGGGCGTCGAGCGTGCTGCCGGACCGGCTGCGCCAAGGGGCCCTCCAGGGAATGCCGCACAGCACCACCTCCGCGGGTGTTCGTTCGTGCGCGATTACGGGCCCGACCGTAACTTTGCGATCGGGATCCGTCAATGGTGCGCTTCCCGGCGGGGCGGAGGCGGCGACTGTGTCCGTGCGAGGCGCGTCATTCGTCCGGCTGGATCGTTCCCCTTCGTCGCTGCTCGCCAGATCCTCGACCCGCCCCGAACCCCCGGGAGGTGCGGTGCGGGCCTGGACCGGCGGACATCCCGCGTCCTACTCCTTGACCGACAGCCGCTGGACGTCGGTGTCGTCGAGCTTGATCGAGTTCTCCGGCATGGCCGAGTAGGTGCCCGCCGAGGTGACGACGTACTTGGCCTGCTCCGGGTTGAGCAGCGAGGCCGGCGAGTCGGGATAGGTCTCCAGGAACAGCATGTAGGTGACGCCCGACCTCAACGGCGTCGTGTCCGCCTCCTCGTAGGTCACGCCGTCGAGGGTGCCGCCGAGCTCCTTCACCTGGATGACCTGGCCGACCCGGGCGAGCCCCTTGTGCACCCTGAGGATCTCGACCGAACTGACCGTCATGACGGTGGGCGGACCCGCGGGCGGGGTCGCGCCGTCGGGCGTGGCTCCGGCGTTCGGGTTCAGCTGAGGGTCGGTCTCGGTGGCGTCGTCCTCGGGTTCGACCTCGGTCATGACGCGTTTGAGCCCGGTCAGCCGGCCCTCGATCACCAGCTTCGAGCCGGCGAACAGCGCGTCGGCGCTGTCGTAGGCCGGGTAGTCGGCCTCGTAGAGGACCGTCGTGTCCTCCGCCGAGCACGCGGACAGGAACAGCGCGGCCAGGGCGACCACGCCGAGCCGCCGTATTGCAGCCTTCATCGGCTTCGACTCCGTTCTTCTCGTGAATATCGTCGATCGAAGCCGATCAGTAATAGGCGTTGACGTCCGAGACGTCGTGCGCCTGCGGTTTGGTCATCGAGTCGCGGTTTCTGCTTCTGTTCATGATGGAGGTGGTGCTGTTGTGCGCGAGGTTCAGCGCGTGGCCGAACTCGTGGACGAGGACGCCCGTCACGTAGTTGGAGAAGTTGTTCGCGTCCCGGTTGATGGTGCGCACATTCAGTTTGATGTACAGGCAGCTGTCGCCGCACCTGGTGTAATGCCCGTACCAGGTGTTCCGGTACGACTTCACGGTGATCGTGGAGCCGGAGTACCTGTTCTTGTACAGGTCGGCCGGGGAGGACGTGGCGTTCCAGTTGGCCAGCGCCTTGTTCATCGGCGTCTGCCAGGTGCTGTTGTAGTTGTAGGGGTAGATGCCGATGCGGGCGATGAGCTGGCCGGTCCCGTTCCAGTGCGCGTACGCGGGGGTCGCCCCCACGCTCACGCAGAGGACTCCGGTAAGAGCCACGGCCAGCAGTCGCGATGCTTTCCCTTTCGCGCTCCTGGCGCGCATGTCGGACGATGCCATGTATCCACTTCGATTCTTTTCGGGCAGCGCGGAACAGCATGACGGAAGGAGAAGTGCGGCGGTGATCGGCCGTGCTCGCGCGAGCGCCGGCGGGATGCGGAAGCCACCCTGACGAAAACACCGTGACGATGAACCGCGTTACGTCGGCGGAAAGCGCTTCAACGCTGCGACGTTACTCGACGCGCCGTTGTACGCACAAGATCAACGCAGAGTTCCGAATACCACCGTCTGCGTGATGCGTACGCCGGTGTACGACCGCCTGAGCCAGAGCAGCGCATCGCGGCCTCCTCAGGGCCGGTACGCCCGCCGCGCTCCGTCACGCGGCCCGGGACCGGACGCGTATGTCTGGGGCTCCAGGCACGCGGGAAAGCAACTCGTGACCGTACTGGCGATGCGCATGGTCGGGGAGCGCGATCCGCGACAACGGCGAGGTCAGCGCCACACCGCAGTGCGCGCACGCGAACCGGCCCTCCCATGCCACGACGTCCCGATCACCCTGGCCGACAGTATGATCCGGCGCTTTTCCGATGGAGATCGGATATCGTCGCTCGCGCACGTCGGCATAGTCCGTGGACGATCGGGAGACTTCATGCGCGCGGTCCGTTCCATCGCGGCAGCGGCCCTCACCCTCCTTCTCACCTGCGCGGCCGCCCCCTGGCCGGCCGCCGCCTCCACGGCTGCCCTGCCGGGCGGCAAGGCGACCTACGTCGTCTCGCAAGGACACCTGGAGGCCGGGTCCAGCCAGAACTGGGTACGACTCGGCAGCTACCGCTTCGCCACCGACGGCACGGTGACCGCGGCCCTGTACCTGTGGTGGCAGCGCCATCCCGAGGCCAGGCAGCGCACCGGCACCACCCCCGACTCCGGCTGCACCACCAAGGCCGGCGGTGTCCAATCGCGCCCCCGTACCTGCGAGGTGCTCACCGCCGGAGGCTTCACCGGCGCCCCCGACGAGAACCGCACCGGCACGTACACCCTGTCCGGTGACGTGGTGAGCATCCGGTGGAACATCGCGCAGACGTGGACCGAGCAGTGGTCCGTGCGGCCCTCCCCGGACGGCACGCTCGCTCGTCTGGACCTGAAGCACAGCACGCTGGCCACCCACGGTTACGGGTACGGCAGCAACGCGGCCCTCGGCACCCGGCGCGCGATGAGCTCGGTGAAGGCGTTCCCCGGTGCGCTCAGGCAGGATCTGGCGAGCTCGGCGGGCGGCAAGATCGTCACCTCCAGCGGTCAGAAGTTCGCCCATTCCTCCTTCCGCACCTGCGCGAGCACCACCTGGTGCCTGACCTACCTGCAGCCGTCGTCCACGGGCGCCTGCCAGAAGTCGGGCGGCTGCCCCAACTACGGGGGCGGGACGAAGGCGAACGTCAGCTCCATCCAGTACTACCTCACCAAGATCTCCAACTCCGATCGCCGTGACACGTTGTGGCACTGGTGCACCTGTCTGGCGATGGAGCGCGGCGAGTTCTGCTACACCGGCAACTCCCACGTCAAACCGCTCATGCAGATCATCGACGACAAGGGCGCCTTCCGCGGGTGGGTCGGCGCCGAAGCGTCCTTCTCACCCAGCTCCAGGGCCGCCGACATGCTGGCGGTGTTCCGCATCACCGACTTCCGCTGACCCGGCCGGCCGTCACGGCGGCCGGTCAGGGTCGGAGCCGTAGGGGTGTTCCCGACACCGACGAGCCCGCCATCACGCGCGATAACCCGTCGTCAAGGCCGGGGTCGGCCACCTATGGTGCAGCCCATGGCAAACACCTCCATGACGGGCCGGTGCGACTGCGGTGCGACGGCCGGCCCATTGGGCATGTGCGTGGACTACTACCACGGGATCCTGGCCGAGGAGCAGTCGGATCCGCAGATGTACAGGTGGCACGCGCCCGTGGTCGTGACCTATCTCCTGCAGCATCCTTCCAGAGCTCACGAGAAGTACCTCGACGACCAGTTCCGCCAGTTGCAGCTCTACGTGGATCAGGGGCTTGACGCGCTGCTCCGGCTGGCGGCTCATCAGGTGGCACGCAACAACCACCGGGTACGGCTGGGCTACGACCTGGCGCCGTTGGCGGCCTACGCACCGCTCCCGGACGGCGAACCTCCCGGCCGCTTCGGCGCCTCGTTCAGCGGGTTGCCGTTCAGGGACGGCAGCTTCGTGTGCGACGGCCATCTGGCGTACGGGGATCGCATCAAGGCCATCGCCGAAGCGACGGTGGAGTCCTGGAGATCCGTTTGAAAGGTCCTGACAGCATCATCCAGGTCGCCTCGGCGCCCCCTTCGAGCACCCGCGCCAGACGATCGGCGTCCCCACGTTCGATACGGTCTCCTCGGACAATGGAGCCCTGACAGGAGGCCGGGCGACCCGGCCGCCCCGGCGTACCGTCGTCCCTGTCCGCACGGCGACGCGGCAGGACGCGCCGTACGATGCGCGGGCAGAAAGACGTACTGGGACAGAACGGAGATCGACGTGTTCACGGGACTTGCCGCCGACCGGGACGAGCTGCCCGCCCTGCTGGAGAGCGTCCGGCGGCACGCCGAGGCGCTGCTGGGCGCCCTCGACGAGCGGGAGGTCCTCCCCGCGGCACCCGCCACCCCCGGCGCGGTGACGCTGCCCGCGCGCGGGGTGGGGACGCGGGCGGCGCTGGAGGAGTTCGCCCGGCGCTGGGAGCCCGGCCTGTCGAGCAGCGCGGGGCCGCGCTACCTCGGGTTCGTGACGGGCGGCGTGACCCCCGCGGCGCTGGCCGGTGACTGGCTGACCGCCGCGTGGGACCAGAACTCCAACTCCTCCTTGGACGGCACCGGCCAGGCTCTCGAACGGGAGACCCTCGGCTGGCTGCGGGAGCTGTTCGGGCTGTCCGGCGCGCACCACGGCACGTTCGTCAGCGGCGCCACCATGTCGAACGCCGTCGGCCTGGCCATCGCCCGGGAGTGGCTGGGGGAGCGGCGCGGCGTGTCACCCGCCGAGGAGGGGGCGGCCGCCCTGGGGCCGGTGCGGGTGCTGTCCGGCAGCCCGCACTCCAGCGTCGCCAAGGGACTGTCCATGCTGGGGCTGGGCCGGCGGGCGCTGGTGCGGGTGCCGGTGCTGCCCGGCCGGGAGGCGGTGGACCCGGCCGCGCTGGAGGCGGCGCTGCGGGAGATCGACGGGCCGTGCGTCGTGGTGGCCAACGCGGGAACGGTCAACACCGTCGACTTCGACGACCTGCGCGCCGTCGCCGCGCTCCGTGAGCGGTACGGCTTCTGGCTGCACGTGGACGCCGCGTTCGGGGGCTTCGCCGCCCTGTCGCCGGAGCACGCGCACCTGGTGGACGGGCTGGACCTGGCCGATTCCGTCTGCGTGGACCTGCACAAGTGGCTGAACGTCCCCTATGACAGCGCCGTGCAGTTCACCCGCCGCCGCGACCTGCAGGCGGCCGTGTTCCAGAACGCGGCCGCCTACCTGGGGCCGCTCGGCGACACGCCGGACACGGTGCATCTCACCCCGGAGAACTCCCACCGCCTGCGCGCCCTGGCCGCCTGGTTCACGCTCAACGCCTACGGCAGGGACGGCCATCGCGAGATCGTCGAGCGCTGCGTCGCCTGCGCCCGCGCCCTCGGCGAGGCCGTCGGCGACCTGCCCGGCCTGCGCCTGCTGGCGCCCGTCCGGCTGAACGTCGTCTGCTTCACCCTGGCCGCCGACCCCACCGCCGAGCGGCTCGCGGACCTGGCCGGGCGGCTGGCGCCCGACGTCTTCGTCACGCCCACCGTGTACGACGGGGTGCCGGCGCTGCGGGCCGCGTTCAGCAACTGGCGTACGACGGACGCCGACGTGCGCCGGATCGTCACCGCGTTGGAGGAGGCGCTGCGCTGACCCGGGCGCTCGGCCACCCGTCCCCGCCGGACGCTCGGCCACCCCGTCACCGCCGGGCGGCGGCCGCGAACAAGGCCTCCGCCTCGGCGACCGCCCGCGTGAGGGCTTCGGGCTCCGGTCGCAGCCCGGCCACGATCGCGTCGACGCCGCGCAGGCCGGCCCTCAGCAGGAGCCGCTTCTCGTTGGTGACCCACTCGCCGCGCTCGGCCAGCACCGCGTGCGCCTCCTGCATGGCGGCGGTGGCCAGCGCGCCCGCCACCTCGGTGACCTGGCCACGCGGCGCGTACGCGGCTTCGGCGTACCGGAGTGTCATGGCCGCCCGTCCCCGCCACACCGGCGGTGCCGCCTCGCGCAGCGCCCGCGGATGGTCCGGACGCGGCAGCGTGCCGCGCAGGACCCGGTTGACGGCGAGTTCGGCGACCACCAGGTAGCTGGGGATGCCCGCGAGGTGGAACATCAGCGGCTCCCAGTGGAAGCGGCCCTGCCGGGCCTCGGCGAGTTCGTGCTCGACGACGTCGAGGTCCCGGTAGTGGACGTCGACACGGCGACCCTCGATCGTGAGCCAGGCGCCGCCGTTGAAGACGCCGCCGCCCCAGCCGCCGATCTCGGAGACCTCGCCGTCCCAGCCGACGGCCCGCAGGCCGGCCGGGTCGAACCCGCCCCGGTAGTAGACGGCCAGGTCCCAGTCGCTGTCAGGGGCGTGGGTGCCTTCGGCGCGCGAGCCGCCGAGGGACACGGCGCGTACGGCGGGCAGGTCGGCGAGCCGGTCGGCGACGTGGTCGAGAAACGTGTCGTCAGTCATGGGAATCCGATCGTGGCAAGGGGACGGCGGGTGTCACTCCCAGGTGGCGGACTCCGGGTGGACGCCGTGGGCCTCGGCGTTCGCGAAGATCACGTCGCGCAGCCAGACGGCCAGGCCGGGCGTGAGCGCGTCGTAGAACGCGGTGAACCCGGGATCGCCGGTGTACTTGCGCCCCAGGCACACGTGCATCGCGTGGGTGCAGTCGAAGTACCGCGCGATCGAGGCGCGGTGCCGCTCCGCGAGGGCGTTGGCCTCGCCGGACCCGGGTGCGACGCCGGCGCGGGCGGCGGCGGCGAGGTCGGCGTTCAAAGCCTCGACCGAGGCGGCGACCTCCTTCCAGTCCTCCGGAGTCAGCGCGGCGGCCCGCTCGGCGTACTGGGCCCACTGCGCGGTGTCGCCCCAGCGGGCCTCGGCCTCCTCGGCCCAGCCGGGCTGCCAGTCGTCGCCGAAGATCTCGACCTGCTGTTGCGGAGTCAGCCGGATCCCGGTGCTCGACGCCCCGATCATGCGGTCGACCGCGCCGAGCATCTGCTGCAGGCGGGAGATGCGCTCCACGAGCTGTGACCGTTGCCGGCGCAGGTGGTCGCGCGCGTCGGCCTCCGGGTCGTCGAGGATCCGGCCGATCTCGGCGAGGGGGAACCCCAGCTCCCGGTAGACCAGGACCCGGTGGATCCGGGCGACGTCGTCGTCCGAGTACACCCGGTACCCCGACCAGGTGCGCCCGCTGGGACACACCAGTCCGATGGCGTCCCAGTGGTGCAGGGTCTTCACGCTGACGCCGACGAGCGCGGCCGTTCGGCCGACGGTGAGGCCGCCGGGGTCGGCCCATTCCTGCCGCTGGGCATCAGTGGTCATCGGCTCAGTATCGCGCCTCCCGCCACCCGGTGGTTCCGGCCGGTCAGCGGCGGCCGTCCCCAGCGTCGGTGCGGCCCCCTGCTTGACGATCTCTTACGCGTCCAGCCCGAGGCGCAACCGGGATCGCGGGCGCCGCCGTCAGTCGCCCGGTGTCCTCGCCCCGGTCAGGGCCATGAACTCCTGGCGCGAGCGGGGATCGTCGCGCAGGGTCCCGACCAGGCGCGAGGTGACGGTGCGCGAGCCGACGGCCTGGACGCCCCGCAGGGACATGCACAGGTGCTCGGCTTCGAGGATCACGCCGACGCCCTTGGGTCGCAGGCTCTGGTCGAGGAAGTCGGCGATCTGGACGGTGAGGCGTTCCTGGACCTGCAGGTCGCCGGAGAAGTGCTGGACCACGCGGGCGAGCTTGGACAGGCCCACGATGCGGTCGCCGGGCAGGTAGCCGACATGGGCCAGGCCGGAGAAGGGCAGCAGGTGGTGCTCGCACAGGGACGAGAACGGGATGCGGGTGACCAGCACCAGCTCGTCGTAGTGCTCGTCGTTGGGGAACGTCGTGAGCGTGAACGGGGCCGGGGTGAGCATCTGGGCGAAGGCGGTGGCCACGCGCCGCGGGGTGTCGCGCAGATGCGGCGTGTGCGGGTCGCGGCCCATGGCGCGCAGCAGGTCGCCGACCGCCCGTTGCGCCGCCAGGAGGTCGACCTCCGGCGCGTCCCCGGTGGGGTGGTCGAGGGGGGATGGCTCGGTCGTGGTGTCGCTGCCGTCCCAGGCCAGCACGGTCATGGCTCTCTCCTTGCTCTGCTCGGACGGTGGGAGGTCCGGTGCGCCGGCATTTTCGCCAACACTCATGCTCAATATTCCGTCCGGCCCTATTTTAGTCAACCATCATTGGCAAAAATGCTCCGGTGGGCTACGGTGGTTGGCATGGGGGCCATGCCGGGAGATCTCGAAGCGCTGGGCCTGCTGTCCGAGCCGCAGCGGGCGCGCATCTACGCGTTCCTGGCCGGCGCCGCCCGTGCGTGCACCCGTCAGGAGATCTGCCAGGCCCTCGACATGGGGCGGACCCTCGCGGCCTTCCACCTGGACAAGCTCGAACAGACCGGCCTCGTCGAGGTGGTCGCCGACGCGGCCGGCACCGGTCGCCGGGGCCGCCCCGCCCAGCGCTACCGGGCCACCGCCCGCGAGCTGAGCGCCTCCGTGCCGCCGCGGCGTTACGAGCTGCTCGCCGAGATCCTGCTGCAGGCGGCGCAGGAGCACCGGCCGCCCGAATCCTTCGCCCAGGCGGCCACCCGGGTGGCGGTGCGGCGCGGCCGTCAGCTGGCCGCCGGGCACCCCGCTCCGGACACTCTGTGGGAGCTGCTCGGCAGCCTCGGCTACGAGCCCGCCGCGGACGGCGGCACCGTGCTGCTGACCAACTGCCCGTTCCAGCGGATGCGCGCGGTGAACACGGACCTGGTCTGCTCGGTCAACCTCGCGCTGGCCCACGGCTACCTCGACGGCCTGGACGCGACCGGGCAGTTCACCGCCCGGCTGCGGCCCTGCCCCGACAACTGCTGCGTGATCATGGAGCCGGCCGCCTGACATCGGTGCCGCCCGCCGTTCTCAGCCGGTGAACTGGGAGTACAGGACGGCGAGGTCGGCGGAGAGACCCGCCTTGACCTGGCGGCTCAGGTCGTCGGCGAGAATCTCGGCGGCGTCGGCCTCGATGCCGTCCAGCGCCTGCTCCGCGACGCTCTGCGCGGAGACCTTGGGAGCGTCGATGCCGGTGGTCATGTCGGTGTCGACATAGCCGACGTGCAGCCCGCTGACGTTGATGCCGCGGGGCCGCAGCACCAGGCGCAGCGCGTTGGTCTGCGACCACAGCGCGGACTTGGACGCGCTGTAGGCCTCCACTCCGGGCATCGTGATCCAGGACAGCGCCGAGTGGATGTTGAGGATGTGGCCGCCGCCGTTGCGTTCGAGGACCGGGACGAAGGCGCGGGTGGCGAGCAGCGGCCCGTAGAAGTTGACCTCGAACTCGCGTCGGACGTCGTCGACGGGGGAGTCGAGGAACGTGGCCCCGGACGAGGTTCCGGCGTTGTTGATCAGGATGTTCACGTCCGGAGCCTGGGCGGCGGCCGCGGCCACGGAGGCGGGGTCGGTGACCTCCAGGGCCAGCGGGACCGCGTCCGGGTGGGTGACCGTGCGGGGGTCGCGGGCCGTCGCGTAGACCTTCGCGGCGCCGCGCTGGTAGAGCGTCTCCACCAATGCCTTGCCGATGCCGCGGCTGCCGCCGGTGACGATCGCCACCGAGCCCTTGATGCTGGTCATGAGGTACTCCTCGCTTTGGAAACCGATCGGTTTCCTCGCAGCGTAAACCGTTCGGTTTCCAAAGTGCAAACCGGGATGTAGCCTTGGCGCATGACCGATCCGACGCCGGCCCCGACCACCACGCCGTCCCCGGCGGCGGCCACGCCGGCACCTCGCGCCTCCACCCGTGATCGTCTGCTCGACGCCGCGGCGGAGCTCTTCTACCGGGAGGGCGTCGGCGTGGGCATCGAGACGCTGTGCCGTACGGCGGGGGTGTCGAAGCGCTCGATGTACCAGCTGTTCGCCGGCAAGGACGAGGTGGTGGCGGCGAGCCTCGAGCGCGCCGCGCCCGCCTACGAGGCCTACCTGCTGCCCCCCGCCGCCGACGGCCGGCCGCCGCGCGCGCGGATCATGCACGTGTTCGAACGCCTGGAGGAGGCCGCGGCGGCACCGGACTTCCGGGGCTGCCCGCTCGTGTCGGCGGCGGTGGAGGTCAAGTCGCCCGAGCACCCGGCCAGCGTGGTGGCCCGCCGGCGCAAGGACGCGCTGACCGCGTTCTTCCAGCAGGAGGCCGAGCGCGGCGGAGCGGAGGACCCCGCCTTGCTGGCCCGGCAGCTGACCGTCGTGTTCGACGGGTCGAGCGCGCGGGCGGTCGTGCAGGCGTGCGGCCTCGACGGCCTCGCCGTCGCGACGGCGAGCGCCCTGCTGGACGGCGCCGGCCTGCCCGCGTGACCGGCCCGCCTGCCGAACTGCGGAGCGGCCGGCGACGCCGCGACGGCGTCAGCCGGGAACGCGCACGATGAGCAGGGCGACGTCGTCGTCGTTGTCCGCCGGGCGGACGCGGTCGAGGAGCGCGTCGCCGAGGGAGGTGACGGGGCGCTGGGCCATCGAGGCGGCGTGCCGCCTCAGCCGGGCCATCCCGTCGTCGATGGAGTGGGTGGGCGACTCGATCAGGCCGTCGGTGTAGAACACCAGGGTGGACCGGGGCGGCAGCTCGATGGTGGCGTCGACCCGGGGAATGCGTATGCCGGTGCCCAGCAGGAGGCCGTGCCCGGACTCCAGGAAGCGGGTGCGCCCGTCCTGCTCCACCAGGAGCGGCGGCGGATGGCCGGCGTTGGTCCAGCGCAGCCGCCATCCGCCGTCCTCCCGAGACTCCAGCCCGGCGAACACGACGGTGGCCATCGTGGTCTCGGCCATGCGCGCCACCGCCTGGTCGAGCCGGTCCACGATCACGCTCGGCCGGTCCTGCTGGCCGCCCGCGTACGCGCGCAGCATGTTGCAGACCTGCGCCATGCCGGCCGCGGCGTCCAGGTCATGGCCGACCACGTCGCCGATCACGAGGGCGGTCGCGCCGTCGGGCAGGACGAAGGCGTCGTACCAGTCGCCGCCGACCTGCGAGGCGTGGGGCGCGGGCCGGTAGGACGCGCTCATCTCCAGCCCGGGCACCATCGGCAGCTGCGGCAGCAGGTGGCGCTGCATGGTCTCGGCCACCCGCCGTTGCCGCTCGTACAGGCGCGCGTTGTCCAGCGCGAGCCCCGCCCGGCGGGCGATGTCCTCGACCAGCAGGAGGTCGGCGGTGGTGAACGCGCCGGGCCGATCGGAGCGCCCCAGCGTCAGGGCCCCGACGACCTCCCGCACGCCGCGGATCGGCGCGATGCACGCGGAGTGCATGCCGGTCGCCTGGAACAGCTCCTGCTGGGCGACCGCGATGCCGGAGTCGGGAGGCCCCTGGTAGGTCTCCGGGCCCGCCAGCGTCGCGGTGACTCCGCGCAATGCCCGCGACAGGGGCATGGGGGACTCCTGCGGGACGGGGGGCATCGGCCCCTCCAGCTCCTCATGGTGCACCAGGGCGCCGTCCTCGTAGTGCACCACGGCGGCCCGCGACACCCCGCCCTCCTCGGTGAGCAGGTCCACCACCGTCCAGTCGGCCAGCAGCGGGACGACCAGGCGCATCAGCTGACGCAGGGTCTCTTCCACGTCGAGGCTCGCGGTGAGCGTCGAGGTGGTCTCCGCCAGCAGGGCCAGCCGGTCGAGCTCCGACATCGAGGCGGCGGCGCCGGCCGGCTCCTGCGCGCCGGACGCGGAGGAGGCGGTCTCATGGAAGATCACCAATGCTCCCCGCGTGCCCTCGCCGAGCCGGCAGGCGGCGACCATCCAGGAGACCGGCATCAGCACGCCGTCCCCGCGCACGAACCACTGCTGCTCTCCCTGCGCGGTCCTGCCGGTGATGAGCGGCCGCCTCATCCTGCACCGGCTCCGCGGCAGGGGCTCACCGTACCTTCCCCGGTGCAGCAGGTCGTGGGCGTCGCGGCCGAGCATCTCCCCGGCGGTGCGGCGCAGCAGGCGTTCGGCCTGAGGCGTGACCTCGATGATGCGGCCCCGGTCGTCCGCCACGTACGCCCCCGCGTCGCAGAGATCCTGCAGCCGCCCCAAACCTCCGTCCGACATGGTCCAGGAGCGCCCGGCATCCTGACCTGACACCTCCATGACCGGGCTCCCTCCGTCATCGCACCTGCTGGCTGATGGTCTCTTCTATCACCCTTTGGGTTGTTCGTGCCTCAGAGTGACCGCGATGACGTCCAGAAGCGCGCCCGGCCGTGCGGGCGTCGACCAGGCAGGTCCCCGCGACGCGTCGTCGAGCGGTAGATTCACCATCGTTGAGCGTGGGCTCAACGATGCGTTGAGTCTCAGGTTGACGATCGGGACGGGTGATGGAGCTCAGGGACATCGAGATCTTCCTGACGCTGGCCGAGGAGCTGCACTTCGGCCGGACGGCCGAGCGGCTGCACATCACCCCGTCCCGGGTCAGCCAGGTGATCAGCAAGCAGGAGAGGCGCATCGGTGCGACGCTGTTCGACCGCACCTCCCGCACGGTCCGCCTCACCCCGCTCGGCGAGCAACTGCTGCATGACGTGGGATCCGGGTACCGGCAGATCATGGACGGGATCGAGGCCGCCAGGAGCGCCGTCCGCGGCACCGTGGGAACGCTGACCCTGGGCACGATGGGCCCGCTGTCCCTGGAGATCGGCGCCATCCTCGACCTGTTCAAGACCCGCCACCCGGGTGTCCGGCTGCAACACCGCGAAGTCCAGCCGCCCTCCCCGCTCGAACTGCTCCGCTCCGGCGGGGTCGATGTCGCGCTGCTGTGGCTGCCGATCCGCGAGCCCGACCTGACCGTCGGCCCGATCACCCACACCTCTCAGGTGATGCTGATGGTCCCCGCCGGCCACCGGTACGCCGGGTACGACTCCATCTGCCTGGAAGACCTCGCCGATTGCGTCGTGGCGGCGGGCACGTCGATCCCCCCGTACATGGAGGAGACTCTCGCCCCCTTCCACACGCCGTCGGGCCGCCCCATTCGCCACGCTCCCAAGGTGTCCACCTGGCAGGAGGTGCTCTCCGTCGTCTCCTCCGGCGAGGCCGTCGCCGGGGTCGCGGCCGAGGCGGCTCACTACTACTCCTGGCCCAGCCTCGCCTTCGTGCCCATCCGCGACGCCGCCCCCTGCCGATGGGCCCTCGTGTGGCGCACCGCCGGCGAGAGCCCTCTGGTCCGTGCCCTGGCCCAAGCCGCCGCGGACTCGGTCGGGCGAGGCGCTGGAGCGGGTGAGGCGACGGAGTAGGGCCGGCACGGCCGGCGCCGAGCGGGTGCCGGACCGAGGCTCTCAGGCGGTGGCCGGCCAGCTGCAGGCGTGTTCCAGGCTGTCGTACGGCGGGAACCGGTCGACCAGCTGAGCGACGGTGAGCAGCCGGGCGAGGCTGCCGTGCACACCGATCAGGCGTAGCGCGCCGCCGGCGCTCTCGGCCCGGCGCTGGAGGCCGAGCAGTTCGCGCAGCCCGCCGGAATCGCAGAAGCCGAGCCCGGTCACGTCCACCACCACCCTGGGCCGTGGAGCCGCCAGCAGTGGCTCCAGAGCCGCGGCGAACCGGCCGAGGGTGTGTCCGTCGAGCTCTCCCACCAGCCGGACCACGTCCACGCCGGAATGTCGTCGCACGCTGATGACCAAGGGGGTGACGATGCCCGCACGCTCCTGCGCCTGAGTCGAATGCCGTTGCCGCATACGACGACATCAGCAGGGATGGTCCTCATCGTAGCCCGGCCGGCGGACAAGCACTCGGTCCTGGCATTCCCCTTTTCCGGTTGCCAAGGACGGCCCTGCCGGTGATCATGAACACTCATGACGAAAAAGATCTTCTCCAGCGTCGCCGGCATCGCTCTCGGGGCTGCCGCCCTCATCGGCGGTACCGCCTCCCCCGCGGCCGCGGTGAGCAGCTGTTCCAAGACCGCGAGCTCCGACCACTCGGTGAGCGTCAGGTGCACCAGCGGGCTTGAGACCTACTTCCGGGTCTACGGCTACTTCTGCTCCACCTCGTCCTGCTCGTACGTGCCGGGCAACCTGGTCTACGTGGGCAGTACGAGCAAGGCCACCAGCGGTGCCTACTACAGCGGCAAGTGGTACGTGAAGGGTTGCTACGTGACCAACGGCTGCTGAGCCACGCGGGCGTGGACCGCACCTCCCGGTCCACGCCCCCCTACAGGAACCGCTCGACCGTCCAGGCGAACTCCTCGGGGGTGGCGATCGGCACGCCCAGGCTCTCGGCCTTGGCCCGCTTGGAGCCGGCCTTCTCGCCCGCCACCAGCAGCGACAGGTCATCGCCCCGGTGACCACGACCGACCCTCGACGTCGAGCTGGTCGCGTCCCACGGCGTAGCCGATCGAGGCGATCGCGCGGCAGGCGCGGCCGCGCACGCACCGCCACCGCTCCTGGGACCTGTCGAAGGCGTCACCGCAGGACGGGCACACCTCGGGGAAGACGATCGGCTGCTCGGCGCCGGTGCGCAGGTGCACGACCGGGGACTCGACGCGGGGGGATCACGTCGCCGGGCGTACCGCCACCACCAGCGTCCTCGCAGTGGTGCGCAGCTTGTCACCCGAGCGGTGGGCGGCGAGGACGACGTCCGCAATGGGCCAACCGGCGGCGACTGTGAAAATCGCTGTCCGATCACCGGAGCACGGTGATAGACATTCGGCGTGGAAAAGCATCTTGAGTTCCCTGACCTGCTGCGACTGATCGATGAACGGTCGACCGCCTTCCGCGCCGCGGTCGCCGCCGCGCCCAGTCTCGACGCACAGGTGCCGACCTGCCCCGAGTGGACGCTGTTCGATCTGGTGAAGCATCTGGGTGGGGGAGACCGTTTCTGGGCCGCCATCGTCGGCGCGGGGCCTGCCGACGCTCCCCCGGCCGAGGCCACCGCTGCGCGCGCCGCTCTGGAAGTGCCGCGGGAGCGTGAGGCCCTGCTGGCCTGGCTGGCCGCGTCGACGCAGCTTCTGCTGAGCGCCCTGCGCGAGGCAGGACCGGAGAGCGGTTGCTGGACGTGGTGGCCTGCGTCGCAGTCACCGCAAACCGCCGGCGGTGTCGCCCGGCACCGGGCCCAGGAGACCGCGGTGCACACGTACGACGCCCAGCTCACCGGGGGCACCCCGCAGCCGCTGCCGGTCGAGGTGGCACTCGACGGTGTGGAGGAGTTCCTGTTCACCGTCTGCGCAACGCCGAGTGCCTGGCCGCACAAGCCCACCGCCTTCGACTTCCACGCCGCCGAGGGCCGCTCCTGGCGCCTCACGGTCGACGGCGACGGCGCACGCTCCACCCGCATCCCCGCGCCCACTGCCGCGACCGGCAAGGACTCGGACGCAGCCGGCGCCTCCGTCCATGGCACGGCCAGTGAGTTGGTCCTCTACTTGTACGACCGTATCCCGGCCGACTCCTTGCACGTTGACGGAGACGCAGGGCTGCTCGACCTGCTCCGCGCCTGGGAGCCTGAGGAGAAGTAGGACGTAGCGGGGCGGTTGGCCGCGCCTCGAGCCGGTAGGACACGACTCTTCGCCAGGTTCGTCAGTCGCGGCATCGGGCTCAAATCCGCGAGGTGGCCTCAGCCGAGCGTGGCTGCCTGGGAACGGCGCCCCCGGCGCGGCAAGCTGAACGACCTGCGGTTGACCGTTATCGCCGCCGATCTGCTCTCCAGTCCCCGCTTCCATAGCTCCGGCGCCGATCAGAGGAACGCGCCGACGAGGTCGGCGAACTCCTCGGGGCCGACGATCCGCACGTCCAGGCTCTCAGCCTTGGCGCGCTTGGAGCCCGCATTCTCCCCGGCCACCAGCAAACTGGTCCTCTTCGAGACGCTGGAGGAGGATTTGCCTCCAGCGCGTTCTATCAGCTCGTTCATCTGGTTGCGGGTCAGCGCCTCCAGCGCACCGCTCATTGATCCGGTGACCACCACGGACATCCCCACCAGCGGCAACTCGGACGTGCCACCCACCTCCGAAGTCGTCTGCGCATCGAGGGCGACGTCGGTGCCAGAGACGACGGGTGGCCTCCAGCCGGGCTCGGTCATGGTGACTCCGGCTGCCACCAGCTTGTCGATCAGCGGCGCCAGCTCGACCAGCTCGGCTACCACCACTGGCGCCTTCTCCGGGCCCATGCCTTCGACCGCTTGGATCGCCTCGGCGTCGGCCGCGCGAATGGCGTCCATACTGCCGAAGTGGCGGGCGATGCGGCGGCTCATGGACCGGCCGGTGCCGCGAACGCCGAGCGCGCAGAACACCCTGCTCAGCGGCCGGCTCTTGGCCCGCTCGATGGCGGCCAGGAGGTTGTCGGTGCTGGTCCGGCCCATCCGCTCGAGCGTCAGGAGCTGCTCGCTGGTCAGGAAGAACAGGTCGGCGAAGTCGGCGATCAAGCCCGCGTCGAGGAGCTGCTGGATGCGGTTGCCGGCCAGACCCTCGATGTCGAGCTGGTCGCGTCCCACGGCGTAGCCGATCGAGGCGATCGCGCGGCAGGCGCGGCCGCGCACGCACCGCCACCGCTCCTGGGACCTGTCGATGGCGTCACCGCAGGACGGGCACACCTCGGGGAAGACGATCGGCTGCTCGGCGCCGCTGCGCAGGTGCACGACCGGGGACTCGACGCGGGGGATCACGTCGCCGGCCTTGTAGACGACGACGCTGTCACCGAGCATGAGGCCGCGCCGGGTGATGTCGGCGACGTTGTGCAGGGTGGCGTAGGTGACGACGCTGCCGTCGAGCTCGACCGGCTCCAGCACCGCGCGCGGGGCGATGACGCCGGTGCGGCCGGTGTTCCACTCCACGCCCACCAGCTTGGTGATCTTCTCGACGGCGGGGAGCTTGTAGGCGATCGCCCAGCGGGGCGCCCGCGAGCTGAACCCCGCCTGCCGCTGGTCGCCCGCCAGATCACACTTGATCACGATGCCGTCGATGCCGAACGGCAGCTCGGCCCGCTCGGCGGCGATGTGCTCCACGCGCGCCTGAACCTCGTCCAGGGTGACGGCGACGATCCCGGCCACGGGCGTGTCGGCGGTGGTCCGCACACCCTGCTCCGCGACCCACGCCATGATCTCGCTGTGCGGCAGCTCACGCAGCCGCACCGCCTGCTCCGAGTCGTCGCCGGGATCGGGCAGCGCGCCGTAGCCGAAGAACGTGAGCTCGCACGTGTACGGCCGGTCCTGGGCGCGCAGGGTGCCGGCGGCGGCGCTGCGCGGGTTGGCGAACGTGCTGCCGTCGTGCGCCTGACGCTTGGCGCACGCCTGCTCGAACTGCTCGGCGGTCATCATGACCTCACCGCGCAGCTCCACCGTGACGGCGTCGGCCAGCCGGCCGGGCAGGCCGACGATGGTGCCGATGGCGTGGGACACGTCCTCACCGGCGGTGCCGTCGCCGCGGGTGACGAGCTGGACCAGGCGGCCGCCGCGGTAGCGGGCGGAGATCGCCAGGCCGTCGAGCTTGGGCTCCACGCTCCAGGAGGTCACCCCCCGGCCGAGCCTGCGCTCCAGTGAGGCCGCCCAGTCGGCCAGCTCCTCGGGGCCGAACACGTTGTCCAGGCTCAACATCGGCACCGTGTGGGGCACATCGCCGGTGACCGCGCCGCCGGCCACCTTGCCCGTGGGCGAGGACGGCAGCACGTGCTCGGGATGCTCGCGCTCGTACGCGGCGATGCCGCGCACGAGCTGGTCGTAGGCGTCGTCGTCGAGCGAGGAGTCACCCTGGCCGTAGTAGGCCGCCGCGGCGTCGGTGGCGAGCTGCACGGCCGCGGCGTAGGCGGCCTGGTCGGAGAGCTCGGTGTGGGGGGGAGCGTCGATCATGCGCTCATCGTGCCGGGCGGCTCCGACATTTCTCCGCCGCGCGGCGGTCCGGGCGGGCGAAGCCACCGGATCTTCGTTCATCGGCCGGCGCTGCTCCTGACGTTAATTGTCGGTGGTGGTGGTTAACGTGCCCGTATGAGCGACGCGCACCACCCGATCGAGGGCGAGCAGTGGCAACCGGGTGATCTGGTCCTGGACGCCGAGGGCGGCCTGTTCGCCCGCGCCGGCCTGGGCGACGAGGCCGGCGGCCGGCCATGGGGCTGTCCCCGCGACCAGGTGCGGCTCGTCACGGGGGAGACACACGTACCCGAGGGCCGCTTCCCGGAGACCACGCCGGCGCGGCCGCTGACGCTCCTGGCCCGCGACGGCCGGCCCGCACTGCCGGCCGTCCCCGACGACGCCTCCGGCGTGACCGGCACCGCGGCCGCCGACGCCGCGGCGTCCGCGGGCGTCGGCGGCCTGTTCCTCGCCGCGACCGCGTTCGACCCCGACGGCGCCGGCGACCCGCGAGCCGCCAGGTTGCGCGCCACCCTGCTCGACAGTGTCGTCATCGTCGACAGGCCCCAGGTCCTGGGCGAGATGTTCGGCGGCGCCGCCGACGGGCTGCTGGTGGAGCTGGCGAACTGGAACGAGCGCAGCATGGGGGAGAGCGCCTGACGCCGCGCCGGCCGTGTCCGGCGCAGGGAGTTGCGGAGAACGGCATGATCCGTCACCATCGTCGGCATGACTAGTGGAAAGGGCGTTCTCCGCCCAGGCCGTTGAGGCCCACGGAGCCGGCCGAGGAGCCGGCCCACGACATCCCCACCGACATTCCCGGCGCCGCGTTGCCGGCGTTTCTCGAACCTCTGCCGTACCCGCGGCGCATGCGGGCGCTGGCGCTGCTCGCCCGCCGCCTGGCGGGCACCTCGCGGCTGCGCGTCCTCCTGGGCGAGCTGTCCGCGGGAGACCGGGACGCCCGGCGTACGGCCCTGCACGTCGCCATGGCGGCCCGTGACCTCGGTTTCGTCCAGGATGTCCTCGCCGGCCCCGACATGGGGCTGCGACGGGCGGCGCTGCGCGCGGTGCGCACGCTCCCCGTATCCGATGCGGCGGGGGCCGCCGCGCTCCAGGACGCGCCCGCCGACCTGCGGCTGGCGCTGTACCGCACGCTGGCGCACGCCCGGCGGCAGACCCTCGCCGAGAGCCTGCTGCCGCGCGTGCATGCCCGGTGGGGTGACCGCGAGGCCGCCGCGCTGCTGCCGGCCTGCGGTGCGACGACCGCCGGGCAGTGGCTGCCGCGGGTCGCCCACGCGGTGACGTCCTGGACGGCCCTGGCCGAACGGCACGCGGACGCCGTCATGGCGGTGGCCGAGCAGGAGCTGTCCTCGGGTGCCGACGCGTGGACCTGGTGGCGTCGCCGCGGGGCCGGCGTGGCGCTCGCGTCGCTGCGCGAGCCGGCGCGGCTGCTGGCCCTGCTGGAACGGCGGGACCTGCGTCCGTTCGTCGTCAGGCTCCCCGTCACGGCTCTGAACGCGCTGTTCGGAGTGGACGTGGCACGTGCCACGAGGGTGATCGCCGACGCCTGGTCGAGCTGCGGGTCGGCGCCGCCGAAGGCGCTGCTCCGCCGGCTGCGGTCGGTTCCGGACGCGGAGATCATGCGTCTCGCCCACGCGGATCGAGGGCTCGGCCCGGTGCTGCGGTGGCTGCCGCCCGCCCGCCGGGTCGTGATCTTCGAGGCGGTCGCCGGGAAGCGGGGCGGATCCACCGGCATGTGGGCCCTGGACGTGCTCGGGTGGTTGCCCGCCGGGCCGGCGGCGGCCGAAGCCAGGCGCATGCTCGACTGGCACGAGTCGGTGTGGCACTCCGCCCGCGCCCGGCTGGACGATCCGAACATCCCGCTGCGGCTCACCTCCTTCCTGCCGTACGAGGAGGCGGCCGGACCGCTGCGGGAGGCCGCGGTGGGCGGGGACCCGCGGCGGCGGGGACTGGCAAGGACGCTGCTGGTGCGGTGCGCCGTCCGCGCCGGGGACCGGGCGGAGCTCCACGCGCTGCTGGCGGACCTGGCGGCGCGTACCGTCAACGAACAGGACCCGCTCCGCCGGGACCTGCTGACCGCTCTGCGGGAGGTGCCGCCGGGGCTGTTCGACGACTCCTGCGCCGGGACACTGGATCGCATCGCCACCGACGCGCTGGAGGCGCCGGACTCCTCCCTGGCCACCGCGGAGGCGCTGCACGGGCTGGCCGGCCGGACCCTGCGGCACCATGATCCGGCCGTGGCGCCGGCGCTGACCGCATGGGCGCTCGGCGTGTACGGAGGGCTGGTGGCCCGGCACGGCGCGGACGGTCTGCCCGGGCGGGTGTCCCGGTCCGTCCCCGCGCGCCGCCGCCGCCGTTACGCGTCCGACACGCCCGCGGTGCCGGAATCTCTGGACCGGGTGCTGCGCGCGGGTCAGGAGCATGATCTGCTCGCGCTGCTGCGCCCGCACCTTCGCGCGGCGCGCGAGCGGGGGGACTTCGCCCTGGCCGTGGCCCTCGCCCATGCGCTCGGCCGTCGCTCGTGGGCGCTGGCCGAGCTCCAGGACGACCTGCGGGCCGCCGTACGTGTGGCGCCCGAGCCGCTCGCCCGCGAGGCCGCCGGGCTGTGGCTGACCCGCCCGCACCGTCGTCGGCGGACGCTCCGGCCGGTCCGTGCTCCGGGACCGGAGCGGCCACCGGGAGGCGGGCGCCCGGCGTACGCGGCGGGTGGTGAGCGGGAGCGGCGGGTCGCCGAGCTCGTCCGCGAGGACCCGTCCACCGTGGTGCTGCCCGCCGTCTGGCGCACGGTGGCCCGGCGCCGCACCGACCTGCTCCCGCCACTGCTGGAGAGTGACCGCGGCGGCCGGTTCGCCGGCTCCGCGTGGGTGCCGCCGGTGAGTGCCGGGGACGCCGGCCGGTGGACGCCCGGCCAGCTCGACCGGGTGCGCGCCGTGCTCGCGGACGCCGTTCACGACGAGGGGCTGCCCATCGCCCTGCGGGTGGCCGCCGTCCGGGCGACGGGCCGGATCAGCGGCGGGCTGGACCTCCTGGCTGCCTGGGCGAGGCGGGAGGAGGTGGTGCTGGCCGAGGCCGCCATCGCGGCCATGGCGGACGCCGACGAGCCTGGCCGGGCGGTGCGCCTGCTCCTGGAGCACGCCGGCGGGCGGGCGTCCCGGGTCGCGGTGGCGGCGCTGGCTCGCCGCTGCGGGGCGGTCCCGCCGTCGCTGCTCGGCCCGCTCATGGAGAGGGCGCTGACCGCCTCGGACAGCAAGGTCGTCCTGCGCAAGCAGGCGGTCCGCCGGCTCGGGCGCGACCGGCCGCCGGGCGCGGTGGACGTTCTGCTGCGGGCGTGGGCGGACCCGGGGCTGCACCGGGACGTACGGGTGGCGGTGGCGTCGGTGCTGCGTGGCATGCCCGAGGATGCCCGGGCCCTGGACGCGCTGGGGGACGCGGCCGGCCGGCACGCCGGTGAGCCGATGCTGCGCGAGCTCCTCGCGGCTCATCCGTTGGAGTACGCCCCCGACGTCCGTCCCCGCTACGCGGACCTGGTACGGCGGCTGCTCCTGGCCGCCGACCTGCCGGGGGTGCGCTTCCGCGCGTCGAAGGCGTTCGCCCTGTGGGCGCGCTGGTACCGGGGCGGCCTCGAGGAGATCATCGAGGCCGCGGCCGACCCGGGGTCGGGCGAGCAGGCCATGGAGGTGTTCCTGGCGCTGCTGCGGGCCGAGACGATCCGGTCCCAGGCGCTCGACGTGCTCACCCGGCTGGCCGCCGCCGTACCCGGTGAGAGCCTGCGGACGCCGGCGCGGGCGCGGGTGGCCGGCCTCGTGGAGGAGCTGGCCAGGGTGCAGGACCTGAAGGTCGTGGCCGAGCCGTGGCGGCGCCGGCTCGCCCGTGACGCGGTGGACCTGCTCGCCGGCCGGCCGCTGCTGCTGACCCAGGCGGTGCGGCTCGCCGTGGCGCTGCTCCCGGCGGACGAGGAGGGGGAGTCACCGTCGTTCGGCGATGAGCTGTGCGCGCTGGCCGACCTGCTCCACGACCGGCCGGTCCTGGCGGCTCGCACGGCCGTCAGGGTCGTCTCGGAGGTGTTCGGCAGGTACCGCAGGCGGTGGCCGATGCCGACCGCGGCCGTCCCGGTCATGGCTCGGCGGCTGATGGATCGCGGTGATCTCGCCGGGGCCCTGTTCGCGCTCGCGCTGACGCGGGTCTGCGGGGAGCGTGCCGAGTGGGCGGCGCCGTGGGAGGAGCTCCTGCACGACCTGCGGAGTTCTCCGCACCTCGAGGTCCGTCAGGACGCCTGGGACACCTTCCCCGGCTGAGTCGGGGGGAGACCCGGCCGTGAGAAGATCCATCCGCATATGTACGAGTTCGGAGTGTGGAGGGGGATCGATGTTCGCGACATCGCTGGGTGACGACGGCGCGGAGCTGCGGCCGCTGGAGCCGTGGCGAGCCGAGGAGTTCCTGGCCCACATGGACCGGGGGCGGGAGTTCGTCGGGCAGCACGTGGCGCTGGGGGACATCGTCACGGACCTGGAGTCGGCCCGCCGGTTCCTCCAGGCGTACGCGGACAAGGCCGCGGCCGACGCCGGGCGGATCTACGGCATCTGGACGGACGGGAAGCTGGTCGGCGGAGTCCTCTTCCGGACGATGGACGTCGCGCAGGGCACCGCCGAGGTGGGCTGCTGGCTGGAGCCGTCGGCCGTGGGCAGGGGCCTGGTGACGCGGGCCGCCCGCGTGATCATCGATTGGGCCGTCGAGGAACGGGGCGTCCACCGCGTGGAGTGGCACGTCTCGGCGGCCAACGAGGCCAGCATCGCGGTGGCCCGGCGGCTGGGGATGACGAAGGACGGGGTCCTGCGGGAGAGCTTCCTGTACCGGGGGAAGCGGCAGGACATGGAGGTCTGGTCGGTGCTCGCGCCGGAGTGGCGGGCGGGCGGGCGTCGCGGGGCCCTGTGACGTCCGCGTCCCGGGCCTGAGCCGGTCGGCTCCCGAACGCGAGCCCTAGTCCACGTCCGCCACGCGCACCACGTACTTGCCGTTGCCGCGGCCGTCGGCGAGCAGCTGGTGCACGGCGGGCACGTCGGCCAGCGAGCCGACCCGCGTCAGCGCGACATCGAGCCGGCCGGCTCCGACCAAATCCAGAACGCGCCGCAGGCCCGCCGCCACCCGTTCGGGAGCCGACCGGCTCAGGCTCGTGATGCTGAAGCCGCCGATCGCGACGTTGCCGCCGATGAGCCGTCCCGCCGCCGGCAGGGGAGCGGGCCGCCCGCCGCCCGCGTTGCCGAAGATGACGATCCGCCCGCCCGGCGACGTGATCGCCAGGTCTACGTCGAGCAGGCTGGTGCCCATCGGGTCCAGGACGACGTCCACGCCGTTCCCGCCGACGGCGGCGCGTACGGCCTCGGCGAGCTGGTCGCCGCGGGGGAGGACGACGTCGTAGCCGCTCCGCCGGGTGGCATCCACCTTGTCCGGGCGGCCGACGGTGCCGATGAGCGTGCCGCCGCCCAGCGCGGGGACCAGTTGAGCCAGAGCACCCCCCACGCCCCCTCCCGCCGAGTGCACCAGCACGCTCTCGCCGGGGGTGAACCGCGCGGCATCGGTCAGGAGCAGCAGCGCGGAGGTGAACACCATCGGCGTGCCCGCCGCCGTCGGCAGCGGGATCTCCGCCGGCACCGGCACGGTCAGCGCCGCCGGCGCGATCGCCACCTCGGCGAGGCCGCCTCCCGGTGTGAACGCGACCACCCGCTGCCCCGCCACCAGGCCGCCGACGCCCGCGCCGGTCTCCCGGACGGTGCCGGCCACCTCGAGTCCGGGCACGTACGGCCAGGCAGGCGCGTAACCCGGATCGCCGCGGCGGGCCATCACGTCCATGAAGTTGATCCCGGCCCAGGCGACGTCGATGCTCACCTCTCCCTCGCCCGGTCGTGGTTCGCCGATCTCCTGAACCTCCGTGCGGTCCGATCCCGCCGACGGCGCGGTCATCACCAAGGCACGCATCCCGGCCCACTCTCTTTCGATGTTCGTCGTACAACGAAAGTCGTATCATGGTTGTACGACGTTTGTCGAAAGAGAGACACGACATGCCCCGATCGAACAGCCGCCGCCCAGCCCTGGTCCACCCGGACGCCGACGCGCTCGACGTGCTCGACATCCTGCACGCGCTGGCCGACCCCACCCGCATGACGATCGTACGGACCCTGCGCGCCGCGCCCGAGCGGGCCTGCGGCACCTTCCCGGTGGACGTGGCGCCGTCCACGCTCACCCACCACTTCCGGGTGCTCCGCGAGGCCGGCCTCATCCGCCAGCGCGAGGACGGCAACCGCCGCTGGACCGCCCTGCGCCTGGAGGACCTCGACGCCCGCTTTCCCGGTCTCCTGGACGCCATCGTGAACGCCTACGCGTCCGACGCCGAGGCCGCCGAAGGGTGACCGGGGCCCGCGGGCGGCACGGCCGGGCGACGTCCGAACACAGATACGTATGGACACGCTGCGTGACTGACACGATACTCAACGTGTCAGCCCCCTTTGTTTCCTGCGATCACTTCACCACTGCCAGCACCGCATTCGCCGGCGTGCCGTGTGCTGCCCGGAGTCGTGCCCGTCAGGGGACAGGACAGAAGGAGAACGATGCATTCGAAGAGGTTCCTGGCCCTCCCCCTCACCGTCCTCGCGGCGGTGGCGTGCCTCACGACGACCGCCGCGGCCAGCGCGGCGCCCGCTCCGGTCGCCGCGGCCGCCCGTCCGTCAGCGCTTCCTCCCGGCTACCAGCTCGTCACCCTGCCCAACGCCAACGTCCCCAACTTCCAGCGCCGCACGCTCTACTGCCCCGGCGCCAAGAAGGTCCTCGGCGGCGGCGCCGAGGCGCGCGGCAACCGGGCGATCCTGGTCGGGTCGTTCCCCACCGATGACGGCCGCGGCTGGATCGGCATCGGCCGCCAGGACGGCTACAACGACGTCGGCATCAGCGTCTTCGCCATCTGCGCCGACTGACCTCAGGCTCCGCCGGCCCCGGTCGCTCCACGGCCGGGGCCGGCGCCATGTCCGGCGCCCGGACCGGGGGTGACCGCGTCCGGCAGGCCGTCCTCCAGGTCGCGTCACGGTGGTCGGCGTGGTCGTGACCTGAAGTTGCCATCTGACAGCGGAGCGTTACCATGGCTGGGGATCCTCCTTACCGCCCCTTTCCCCCCGAGCATGGAGCGCCGCATGGAGCGAACGGTTCTGGCCGCCGTCACCGAACGTCCCGACGCCGACTCGGCGCTCGCCGAGCAGATCCGCCGCGTGTGCGCGGCGATGGACGAGCTCGGGCTCCAGGTGCGCTGGACCCACCGACCCGGCGACGCCCTGGCGGTGGTCGGGTCCGACGCGTCGCTGACGGCGGTGCTGGCGGCGTGGGACGGGCCGGGGGCCGAGGAGCTGCTGGGCGCGGTGGGCCGCCGGTTCCGCGGCCTGCCCGTCTTCCTGATGACCCAGGAGCAGGAGCTCCCGTTGTGGGTGTACGAGGTCATCCAGGGCTACGTCTTCCCGCTGGAGGACACTCCGCAGTTCATCGCCGGGCGCATCGCCCACGCCGCCGACCAGTACGCCGAGAAGATCCTTCCGCCGTTCTTCGGCGCCCTGCGCCGACTCCAGGACCACCATCGCTACTCCTGGCACACCCCGGCGCACGCCGGAGGCGTGGCCTTCCTCAAGTCCCCGGTCGGGCGGGCGTTCTTCGACTTCTACGGCGAGCGGCTGCTGCGCACCGACCTGTCCATCTCCGTCACCGAGCTGGGATCGCCGCTCGACCACACCGGCCCCATCGGGGAGGCCGAGCGCAACGCCGCCCGCATCTTCGGCGCCGACCGCACCTTCTTCGTCGTCAACGGCAACTCCACGGCCAACCGCATCGTCGGTCACCACGCGATCGCCCGCGACGACACCGTCCTGGTGGACCGCAACTGCCACAAGTCGGTCCAGCACGCGCTGGCGATCAGCGGCGCCCGCCCGGTCTATCTCGTGCCCGAGCGCAACGGGCTCGGCCTGGCGGGCCCGATCCCGCCCGCCGCCCTGGAGGCGGGCGCGATCCGCGAGCGGCTGGCCGCCCACCCCCTCGCCGCCGCCGAGCCGTCGTACGCGGTGGTCACGAACTCCACCTACGACGGGGTGTGCTACGACGCGGTGCGGGTCGGCGAGCTGCTCGGCGCCAGCGTGCCCCGGCTGCACTTCGACGAGGCGTGGTTCGCCTACGCCCGGTTCAACCCGCTCTACGCCGGCCGGTACGGCATGGCGATCGACGAGCGCACCCTGCCCGGCCCGGACCGCCCCACCGTGTTCGCCACCCAGTCGACGCACAAGCTGCTGGCGGCGCTGTCGCAGGCGGCGATGCTGCACGTCCGCCCCGCCGAGCGGGCGCCGGTCGACTACGACGCGTTGAACGAGACCTACCTCATGCACGCCTCCACGTCACCGCTGTACCCGATGATCGCCTCGCTGGACGTCGCGGCGGCGATGATGGACGGCCCGTCGGGGCCGTTCCTCACCGGGGAGGCGATCGTCGAGGCGGTCCGGTTCCGGCAGGCGATGGTACGGCTGGCCGCCCGCATCCGCGAGGACGAGCTGCGGCCCGACTGGTTCTTCGGCGTCTGGCAGCCCCCGGCGGTCACCGACCCGAGCACCGGCCGGACCGTCTCCTTCGCCGACGCCGATCCGGGGCTGCTGTGCGCCGAGCCCCGGTGCTGGACCCTGGAGGCGGGCGCCGCGTGGCACGGCTTCGACGGGATGTCGGAGGGCTACTGCCTGCTCGACCCGGTCAAGGTCACGATCACCTGCCCGGGCGCCGACGCCGCCACGGGCACGCTCGCGTGGGGCATCCCGGCCCGCGTCGTGGCCGCCTACCTGGAGCGGCGAGGCATCGTGGTGGAGAAGACGGGCGACCACACCTTGCTGGTGCTGTTCTCCATGGGGATCACCAAGGGCAAGTGGGGCACGCTGATCGACGCGCTCACCGACTTCAAGCACGCCTACGACAACGACCTGCCGCTGGCGGAGGTGCTGCCCGGCTTCGGGCCGCCCGCGATCTCGCTGCAGAAGTTCTGCACCCTGGTCCACGAGAGGCTGCGTGACTCCGGGGTCGGGAAGCTTCTCGACCAGGTCTTCACCACCCTGCCCGAGCCGGTCACGACTCCGGGCGACTGCTACCAGGCGATGATCCGGGCCCGCACCGAGCGCGTCCCGCTGACCGGCCTGCCGGATCGGGTCGCCGCGGCCACGGTGGTGGTCACCCCGCCCGGGATCCCCATGCTGATGCCCGGGGAGGCGACCGGCCCGGCCGACGGCCCGCTGATGACGTACCTGCGGGCTCTGGAGGACTTCGACCGGGCCTTCCCGGAGCTGGCCACCGACATCCACGGCGCCCACCGCGACGGCGAGGGCCGCTACTGGGTGGAGGTCGTCAAGGACTGACCCCGAGCCACGCCCCCCGGTGGCCGTGCGCAGGGATTCGCGTGGCCCGGACCCGCGTGCGCCGCGGTCGCGCGGAGTCGTATGCCCTACTGGTGCAGGGGTGTGTGACGTCCACTCGCGTTCCCTCGCCCGCGCCGCCTGGCGTGGCGCGTTCCGCTCGACCGGGACCAGCAGGAGCATGGCGAGCACCGGCTGACCGCGTACATCCGGTCCCGGAGCCGGGGCGGAAAGGTGCATGGCTGGTTCATCACCAACCACGATCGGTCCCGGATGTGCGCGCGCCGTCTGCCGCATGCCGCGGGTTCTCGACGGCTGCCACCGTCGGTTGCGGCTGTGACACGACCGTGACAGGGCGCGGACGGGGCGGGGACAAGGCTGGCCGACAGTGGGTGGGGTCGGCGGGTGAGTCACCGAGCGCGCGGTGAAACCCGGCGGCGTGTCGTGAGGGCTGTCGATCGGGGATGACCCGGCCGTGCGGGAGGGCCTTGAGCCGGCCTGCGCCCGGACCGTCCCTGCGGACGGAAAGCCGTGTCCGGACAAGCCGTGTCCGGACAGGCCAGGCGTGGACCGCGACACGGTGACGGTATCGGTCGGCCGGTCGAAGCCGGACGGGCCGGCCATCCTGGTGGCCCTGCCCGGCGCGAGGCCACCGGTCCGGGCCGCCGGCATCGGGTCGATGTCGTGCCGTCCCGGCCCGGCCGGCCCCAATGGCTCCGGTGTCGCTCTCATCAGGCAGGGCGAGATGAGCCGGCCGGGGCTGCTGGGACCGTCCCGTGGACGAAAGGTCCGGCGAAGGTGATCATGAAAGGGAGAAGACGTTGGTGAATGACGGAGAATGGGATCGGCGTTCGGTGTTGCGGGGCGCCGCGGGGCTGGCCGGTGCGGCCGCGACCGCGCCGCTGCTGGGCGGGGCGGCCACGGCGCTGGCCGGCAGCGGTGACGCGGACGCGCTGTTCAAGGCCGGCAAGTTCGAGCAGGCCGGCCGCGCGTACGAGGCGATCCTGAAGAAGGACCCCAAGAACCTGCACGCGGCCCGCCGGCGCGGCTTCGTCGGGCTCCTGGGCAACCAGTTCCCCGACGCCGAGAAATACC
This sequence comes from Nonomuraea sp. 3-1Str, assembly GCF_031570565.1. Lineage (NCBI taxonomy): Bacteria > Bacillati > Actinomycetota > Actinomycetes > Streptosporangiales > Streptosporangiaceae > Nonomuraea > Nonomuraea sp. 3-1Str. Next base: position 35,979 of record NZ_JALHBK010000022.1, on the reverse strand, counting down.
TCAGGATGGCCATCGAGTTGGCGCCCGGCGACAGGGACGCCAACTACTTCCTGGCCGACTGCTACATCCGGCAGGACAAGTTCTCCCTCGCCGCACCACGCTGGAGAGCGGCCGGTGAGGAAGCCTACGCCACCTGGTTCGCGGCGGTCCGCGGCGAGCCGTATCAGGTCCACGGCGACATCGCGCGTGTGCCGTTCCAGCAGATGGACCCGATTCCGCTGGTAGAAGCCTCGGTCAACGGCGGGCCGCCGAAGCGCTTCACGTTCTACACCGGCGCCCCGAGTCTGAGCATGCGCGCGTCGGTGGCCAAGGAGGCCGGGCTGAGCCCCGTCGCCAGCCAGAAGATCGAGTACGAGAACGGCTCCATCTGGGCGTACTACGGGATACTGGACTCCTTCAAGCTGGGCGGCATCGAACTGCGCAACGTCCCCGTGGGCTGGTCGTCGACGGAGTCGGGCGGAGATGTCGACACCGACAGTGACGGCCTGATCGGCACGTGGGTCTTCTACCACTTGCTGACCACCTTCGACTACGCGGGCCGGTCGCTGATCCTGCGCCGCAGAACCCCCGAGACGGCCAGGACGGCACGCGCCGCCGCCGCACGGGCGGGCGCGGAGCCCCTGCCGCTGTGGCTGGCCCGTGAGCAGTATCTGCACAGCAGGGGCGGCATCGCCGGCGTCGACGGCTCCGGCACAGGGGTGGTGGGCGTGAACTTCGGCGGAAGGGGCGAGATGGCCGCGGTCGTGTTCGGGGACACGGCCGAGCGGTTGGGGATCCGCAGCGACTACGACCGCCCGATCGGGACTTTCGCCCACAGCCACCCAGCCGTCACCTACCCCTGCTACCCGAAGGAGATCCGCCTCGGCGACGCCGCCGCCAAGGAGATCTACTGCGAGACGCACCCACAGGCCGAGCTCGCCTCCTTGGGGTTCGATGTGCCGGCCGCCTTCTTCCACTGCTTCTTCAAGCCCTACAACGTCACGCTGGACTTCACCCACATGAACCTCTACGTCGCCCGCGGCAAGGCCACCTGATCACCGCGACCCGCAGCGGAATCCCGCCACCCCGAGTGACAGGGCGTCGCCAGGGCCTGTACCAAAGGTGGTCGGAGCCATTCGTCGATCGCAGCGATCACGAGCTACCCACCTGTCGGCATCCTGTGCCAGGTACGGAGATCGGGGTCGGATGAGGGCGCTGTACGAGTGAGCACGACGTGTTCCTCGCCGACTGCCCCGCCCGCACCACGCTGAACCTGGTGGCTGACACCTGGTCGGTCGTCGTGGTGTTCGGCCTGGGAGGCGGCCGGCAGCGTTACGGCGAGCTTCGCGACCGGATCGGCGGCCGAGCCGGACATCTGAACAAGGACAGGACGCTGCCCCGGCAACCGAAGACGAAGATCCGCGAGGCCGGATCGGGCGGCCGTGCCCTGCTCCCCGGCCCATATCCACCAGATCTGAGCCGGTGACACGCTTACGGAACTTCACCACTGGTTCCTCTCGTACAGCGTCTCCCGGATCAGGCTGCACCCAGCTCCCACCGAACTGCTGCGACAGCTCGGCGAGCAGGTCTCACACCTCCTTCGATTTCCAGCGCCTCACGGCGCACTGTGATCTCGTGTCGCACAAGTCTGGGGCTATTTCTTAGGGCCGGACCGGCCGCCTCAAGGCGTTGGGCGCCGCGTTCCTGCTCACAGCGGCCGGCTGGTTCGGCCGGGTGGCCGAGACGGCTCGCGACGACTGCATGCCTAGGGAGTGTGCCTGCCGGCCGATTTCCTTTCCCAGAACACTTCATCGCGCCATGCGCCGTCGGCGTAGGAGTGCTCATGGGCGATGCCCCAGGGACTGAACCCGTGCTTGCGCAGGATCGCCTGGGACGGGAGGTTTTCCAGCTGGGTGTGCGCCTCCAGCCGATGCAGGTTCAGCTCGTCGTCGGCGATCCGCAGCGCCAGGCCGACGGCACGGCTGGTGTGGCCGAGCCCCTGATGGAGGCAGGAGACCCAGTAGCCGAGGAATCCCTTCTGAAACGGGCCACGCAGGATCGAGCTGATGGTGACCTGCCCGATGACGGTCTCGTCGGAGACCACGACACCGGGCCACGCGAGCCCCTTGTCATGAGAGACCAGAAGGGATTCGATGACCGAGGCCTGCCCGTCGGGCGTGTAGAACGCCGCGGGCCGGCCGGGCAGCCAGCGCGCATACGCCTGCTTGTCCCGGGAGAGCAGGCCGGCGAGTGCGGGGCCGTCGGAGGGCTCGATCAAGCGGATCAACGTGGAGCTCACGGGTGTTCTGCCGTCCTTTCTGCTGTGGTGGTCGGTCGGTCGCGCGGACGTCTGCGGGGTCTCGCTTGATGATCGGCTACAGCTTGCCGTTACATGTTGGGTGTGCCGGTGACCAACGGCAGTGAGATCGAGGTGCCGGCCAGGTCGATGCTGACGTTGGCCCCGGTGCCGGGTTCGACGTCGGTCCCGGAGCCGTTGCCGCTCTCGTCGAGGTTGAAGTCGTCGTTGGCGCCGGTCAGCACCAGACCCAGCCGGTGCCCGGCCTTGAACTCGTAGTCCTGCGGCAGCATCTTCCAGGTGATCCGGTACGACTTGCCCGGCGTCAGCGGTGTCGAGCGGCTCAGCGACTTGTGGTTCTGCGCGTCCAGGATGCCGCGGGTGACCACCTGGAAGTCGGAGGTCGCCGTGTTGTCGGCGGCCCTGCGGTAGCAGCCGTCGTCATCGGCGCTCGCCTGGCCGATGCAGTCTTCGCCGCCGATGAACCTCAGGCCTTCCGCGGCCGTCGCGGTGCGTTCGTGGGTGATGCGGGTGTCGGTGCCGTAGTCGACGAGCAGGACGCCCAGGTTGGCGGTCGGCTTGTCCAGCTTCAGGCGCAGGCTCACCGACGGCGTTCCGGACAGCCGGGTCGCCTTCTGCAGCGGCGGGGTCAGGAAGGCGAGCCGGTTCGGGTTGGTGGTGGCGGGGTCGGTGGCCATCGCGACCTCGCTCTTGGCCAGGTCGAGGTAGCTGCCGGTGCCGGTCGAGGGCTTGGTGCCCAGGGAGCCGTCCCGCTGCGGTCGCAGGGTCGCCGTCCGGGTCGGTGCCGGCCAGTCGGCCTGGGTGATCCAGCGGTCCGGGCCGAGCTGTACGTCGACGCGCGGCTGCCGCATGATGTCGTTGGCGACGCCCATGAGTTCGTGGTCGAACCACTGGTGCAGGGTGTCCATCCACACCTCGCGCCGGGCCCAGAACGGGTCGACGTGCCCGTACTGCGTCACCCACGCCTTGCGCCGCACGTCGCGGGGCAGCGCGGCCCACCACTCGGAGAACTGGCTGCCCACCACGTTGCGGTCGTGCATGCCCATCACCGAGAACACGCTGGCGCGGACGTTGCGCGCCTTGGAGACCGTCCCGGTCCGGTAGTTGCGCTCGTCCCAGTAGGCGTTGTAGTTGCCGGTGGCATCGTCGGAGTCTTCGAGCAGCTTCGCACTCACCGCCGCGCATCTGCCCGGATCGGCGGCGACCCGTTCGGCCTGCCAGGACGCCTGGCCCGCGAACCAGCTGAGGGTGCCGTTGATGCGCGAGTTCTCATATCCGCTGGTGTAGCCGGAGATGTTCACGATCGTCTCCAGCCCCCGTACGCCGGTGCCGGCGACGGCGGCGCCGAGCGCTCCCTCATAGGAGTGGCCGATCATCCCGGTACGTCCGGTGGTCCAGCTGGCCTTGACCGGTTCGCCCTGGTCGTCGTAGGCGCTGGCCCGGCCGTTCAGCCAGTCGACGACCGCCTTGCCGCCCAGCACGTCGGAGGCGCCATAGGAGCTCGGGCAGCCCTCGGACAGCCTGGTGCCGATCATGTCGACGGCCAGGAACGCATATCCGCGGGGGACGAAGTAGTTGTCGTAGGCCAGCGGGAATTTCGTCACGTTCCCGTTCGCGTCGTACGTCTTGTGATCCAGCTCGTAGCCGACGCCGGGGTTGTCGTAGTACGGGCTCTCATGCATGATCACCGGGACCTTGAGCCCGGAATCGCTCTCCTTGGGCCGGATGATGTCCACCCGGACCAGGTCCTTCTTGCCGTCGCCGTCGCTGTCGACCGGCGACTGCACCCGGACGTGCTCACGGATGGCGTCGGCGTAGGAGAAGACGGGCTGCGTGAGCCCGCCGGAGATCGCCGGCTTCGCCGTCGCGGACGCGGCGGGAACACCGGCGACCACGAGCGGAGCTGCGACGACGACTGCGGCGAGTAACCCTCGCCGGTTCAAACTGGACATGTGCCCTCCATGAGGCTGATGACTGGCTATGGATGAAGCGCCGCGGCTCGCGGCTGACGAGAACCTCGCGACAAGCCCGTCAGGCGGCGTCGAGGGCTTCGGTGATCTTCCGGGTCATGTCGGCCAGGGTGGGGCTGGGCGAGCCCTGGGTGCGGGCGGCGGCTTCGACGGCGACGAGGACGGTGTTGCGGAAGTTGCCGGCCTCGGCCGGGTCCTGCTGCTTGAGCAGGGTCATGGCCGCGGTCAGGGCCGGCAGCACGTGGTCGGCGAGTTCGGCGACGGACTTGCCGTCCAGGTTGATGTCCTTGGTCTTGGCGGCGAGCACGTGCCCGATCGCGCCGGTGGCCGAGGACAAGGCGATGGAGCCGTGGGTGGCCACCTTGTGGGGTCTGCCGGCGGCGTCGGCGGCGGACATCAGCGAGATGGCGCCGTACGCGGCGGTGCGCAGGGTGGACTTGTCCTGGTCGGTCAGGGTGATGGACATGGTCGGGTGCTCCTTGAAGGTGTCTCTGACGTCCCGGTGGGCACTTCCCTCGGGCGTGCCCACCGGGGGGTGGGCGTGGTGTCAGTCGTCGATGGCCTGGTAGAGGGTGGTCCAGAAGTCGTTCATCAGGTGCGCCGGGCTGGGGACGGAGTAGCCGAGCTGGCAGAGCAGGATGCCGGTGAGCTGGTTGGCCGGGTCGGCGTAGGCCGAGGTGCCGCTGCCGCCGTCCCAGCCGAACTGGCCGATGGGGGCGTAGTCGCCGCGGTAGGTGCGCACCGCCATGCCCATCCCCCAGCCGCCCTGCTGCCCCTGGCCGAAGGAGATATGGACGTTGTTGGTGGCCAGGGCGGTGCGGGCGGCGTTCTGTTCGGGGGTGAGCCGGTTGGTGGTCATCAGCTCCACGGCTGCCCGGGACAGGATCCGCCTGCCCTGGTGCGTGCCGCCGTTCAGCAGCATCTGGAAATAGGCGTGGTAGTCGTCGGCGGTGGAGACCAGCCCGCCGCCGCCACCCTGGAACGCCGGCGGCCGGCTCCACCGTCCGCCCTCGGGCTCATCCCAGGCGAGGAACTCGCCGCTGCCCGGGTCGGGGGCGTATAGGGTCGGCAGCCGGTCGATCTCCTCGGCGGGCACGTGGAAGCCGGTGTCGGCCATCCCGAGGGGCTCGAAGACGCGCTCGCGCAGGAACTCCTCGAACGACTGGCCGCTGACCCGAGAGACGAGCACGCCGACCAGGTCGCTGCTGATCTGGTATTGCCACTGCTCGCCGGGCTGGTACATCAGCGGCAGCTCGCCCAGGCGGCGCATCCACTCATCCTGCTCGGGCATCTCCACCGGCAGGTTGGGCGTGAGGCCCTGCTCGAAGACCGCGTTCATGATCGGCTTGCCCAGCGCCGTGAAATCCATGCCGAGCCCGAAGGTGGAGGTCAGCACGTCCCGCACGGTGATCGGCCGGCGCGCCGGCACCGTGTCGTCCAGCGGGCCGTCGGGCCGCGTCAGCACTCGCCGGCCGGCCAGCTCGGGCAGCCACTCATCCACCACGTCGTCCAGCCGCAGCCGGCACTCATCCAGCAATACCATCGCCGCCGCGATCGAGACCGGCTTGGAGGTGGAGGCCATCCGGAAGATCGTGTCGCGGCGCATCGGCGCGCCACCGTCATGCCGCATCGTCCCGAGCGCCTCGACGTGCGTATGGCCGCCCCGGCTGACCAGGGCGACGACTCCGGGAATCCGTCCGGAGTCGACATGGCGCTCCAGCACCTCACGCAGCTTGTACAGTCCGGGCTTGGAGAAGCCGTCAGCACTCATCATGAATCTCCTTGCATACGTTGTTCGATAGTGCGAGTCCGGTAGGTCCGGTTCGCTGGACCGCTCATGGGATCCACCGTCGCCGACCGCGCTGACGGCGGGCCGTCGCCGTCCTGACGCCACCGCTGACACGACGCCGCGCGGCCGGCCCGCCCCTGGGCGAGGTGTCAGGCGTACGACGTCGTCCCGAGCCAGAGAGCTCAGATCCGGGGGCCGAGGAAGCAGCCGCCGGAGGCGTCGATGATCTGCCCGGTCACCCAGCGGCCCGCCTCGGAGGCCAGGAAGGCCACCACATCGGCGACGTCAGCGGGCCGGCCGGCCCGGGGAATGGCGTTGCCGCTGCCCACCAGCTGCTGGACCTCGGGGTTGTCGAGCATCCACGGGTTCATGTCGGTGACCGTCGGACCGGGCGCCACGGCGTTGACCGTGATGCCCCGCTCGCCGACCACCTGGGCCAAGGAGCGGCTGAGCACCTCGATGGCGGCCTTGCTCATCGCGTACGGCTGCTCGGGCATCGCGATCCTGGTCGCCGCGGCCGACAGGTTGATGATGCGGCCGCCGTCGTTCAGCAACGGCAGGGCTCGCTGGGTGATGAACAGCGGCGCCTTGGTGTTGACGGCGATCAGCCGGTCGAACGCCTCCGGGGTGATCGCCTCGATCGAGTCGGCGGTGATGGCGGCGTTGTTGACCAGGATGTCCAGCCGCCCCTGGCCGGTCCCCGCGAGCAGGCCCATCTCCAGGGCGGCGAACAGGATGTCCACGTCCCCGGCCACCCCCAGCTCAGCCCGGACCGGGAAGGCCCGGCCGCCGTCCTTCTCGATCAGGTGCACGGTCTGGCGGGCGGCCCTGTCATTGCTGCCATAGTGCACGGCCACCAGGGCCCCGTCGGCCGCCAGCCGCCGCGCGATCGCCTGCCCAATCCCCCGCGAAGCTCCGGTCACCAGCGCCGTCTTGCCCGTCAATGGCGTCACTCGTCATCCCAAAAGTGGTCCAATTCTTCCCACCACTAGGATCGGCGCGAGCAGCCGCTCGCAACAACGACAACCTGCGCAAGGCTGCATTAACCGCTACATTAACGCGAAGGAGGATCGTGGAACTTCGCGACATCGAGATCTTCCTGACCCTGGCCGAAGAGCTGCACTTCGGACGGACCGCCGAACGGCTGTGCGTCACCCCCGCCCGCATCACCCAGGCCATCAAGAAGCAGGAACGCCAGATCGGCGCCCCGCTGTTCGAGCGCACCAACCGCATGGTCCGGCTGACCCCGCTCGGCCGGCAGCTCCGCGACGACCTCTGGCCCGTCTACACCGGACTGCAGGACGGTATGCGCCGCGCCAAGCTCGCCGCCCGGGGCGTCACCGCCGTGCTGCGCGTCGGCATGCTCCCCATCAACATCCAGGACCTGCGCCCCTTCTGGGACACCTTCCGCACCCGCCACCCGCAGTGGCAGCTGAAGATCCAGCACGCCTCCTTCGTCGATCCGTTCGCCGGGTTGCGCCATGGCGATGTCGACGTCCTGGTCTGCTGGCTGCCGGTCGAAGAACCCGACCTGACCGTGGGCCCGGTCCTGCTCGGCGAGCCGCGCGTGCTGGCCGTGGCCGCCGAGCACGAACTCACCCGGCTCACCTCGATCTCGCTGGAGATGCTCGCCGACTTCCAGCACGCGAACGCCCCAGGATGGCCGGACTACTGGGCCGACGGCTACGTCCCGTCCCACACCCGCTCGGGGCGCCGGATCGAACGCGGCCCGCTGGTTCGCAACACCGAAGAGGTTCTCACCCTGGCCAGCACCGGAGAGCTCGTCAACCTCTTCCCCGGCCACATGAGGCGCTACTGGAACCGCCCCGACATCGCCTACCTGCCCGTCCAGGACATCGACTTCCTGCGATACGCCCTGGTGTGGCGTACCGAGACCGAGAACGACCTCATCCGCGCCTTCGCCCGAGTCGCCGCCGACCTCGGCCCTCTCGCCCCCTGAGCCGCCCACCGGGCACGCCGCGTCGCTCTGGGACGAGCGGGTGAGAGAGGGCCGTGCTGGAACAGCTCGATCGCGGAAAGAGCTACGCCGGCCTCGACCTGCACCAGGTGCGCCACAGCGCCGCCAGCCACCTCGGCGAAGCCGAAATCCCGCTGCAGCTCATCATGGGCAGGACCCGCACAAAACCCCCACACCGCCAATCACGACCTCAAGCGATCCACGTCACAGGTTGTTGCAGCGTTCGGCCGCGTTGCGCTGCTTGGAGAGATCGGGATCATGGATGATGGGCCGGCCGCCGCGGGAGCCGCGCTTCTTGCGGTTGGCGGCCTGGTCGACCTTCTCCGGGATGACCGCTTTGATCCGGCGTCGGCGTGGATAGGCGCGGTTGCCGCGGGAGGAGTACGCCTTGTCCGCGGCCACCGCGCCCGGCCGGGTCCGCGGACGGCCGATGGGCAGGCGGATGTTGATGCGCTCCAGCACGGCGCGGAACTGCGGACTGTCTCCGGCCTGGCCGGCGGTCAGGACCAAGGGCAGCGGACGGCATCGACGGTCGGCCGACAGATGCGGCTTGCTGGTCAGGCCACCTCGCGAGCGGCCCAGCTTGGCCGCCTTCAGCCGGAACCGGTGCCGGCGTCGTAGCCGCCTTCGTCCGGCTCGCCGCCGGCGGCCGGTCAGATCATCAGGCCGCCGGAGACCCGCAGGTTCTGACCAGTGATCCATTGTGAGTCGGGCCCGGCCAGGAAGGCAACGACGTTGGCGATGTCCTGCGGGCGTCCCAGCCGTTGCAGTGGCGTCAGGGCCACAGTGTGCTCGATGGCCTGCTCCAGATGCTCCCCGGCAGCGGCGCGCATCATGTCTGTGTCGGTGGCACCAGGGGACACGCTGTTGACCGTGATGCCCCTGGGACCGAATTCGCGGGCGGCGACTGCGGTGATCGACTCCAGCGCCGCCTTGCTGGCGAAGTACAGGGCCAGACCCGGCACCGCACCGGCAGAGGAGATGTTGATGATCCGTCCACCCTCGCTGAGCCTTTCGGCAGCGGCTTGGATAACGAAGAACGGCCCCTTGGTGTTGACGGTCATCACCTCGTCAAAGTCGCTCTCGGTGGCGTCGCAGATGTTCCCCATCGGATTGATCGCCGCGTTGTTGACCACCACGTCCAAACCGGCCAGGTTCCGGTCGACCTCGCCGAAGAGGTACTTCACGTCCTCCAGGCGCCCCTGGTCCGCTCGTACCGCGATCGCCTGCCCACCAAAGGCCGCCACTTCAGCCACCACGTCCTCCGCCGCTGCCTGGTCGCGCCTGAAGCTGAAGATCACTGCCGCGCCCTCACGAGCCAGTCTCACCACAATCGCTCGCCCGATCCCGCGGGACCCGCCGGTCACCAGTGCCGACTTGTTGTCCAACGTTCCCATGCCAACTCCTTGCCGTCGGCGGCTCCCCTGATGGGAGCCCCTCACAGCAGAGTCGTGACACCGGTGTCAGTCTTGACATCCGCGCCGAAGAAAATCCGGGAAAGGGGCCAGCGGCACCGGGCCCTGCCGCGACCGAGGGCGAAGGCGCATCGCGACAGGGAGACTCCGGGGCTGAGCGGCGGCGGCCGTCATCTGCACCAGCCATTCGCGGTCGGCGGCCACCGCTTGCGGGCTCGGTGCGATGTCCGGTTCGGCCTTGGTCGTGCCGGACGCATGATCGGGCAGCCGGTGCCGGTCGATGACATCTCGCCGGAAGATCTCTTCGGGGTCGCGGAGCCCGCCGAACGGCCGCTGCAGGTCGCTCAGCGCGTCGCCGGACAGGTCCCTCCGGGACGGGGGGTCAGCAAGAAGATGCTGACTCAGACACTGCGCAAGGCGGCGGTAGACGCTGGTGTCGGCCACACCGGCGGGGCCGGTCGGCGTCGCCGGCAGGCGGGGCGGGCAGGCGGGGCGGGCGGGCGCGCGTCCCTACGCAAGGATCGACGGCCCGCCCGCGAAGCGCCACCGCGCCGGCACAGGGTCGCAGCTGGCGCAGCCGAACGTCGTCGGCGCCACGCCGCGGTCCTGTCAGCTCGTCCTTCCGGACGAGCTGACAGCCGGCTAGGAGCAGCCGTTATTGGACGGCGCCGGAACGGGTCAGGAGGTTCTCGTACCAGGCGTCGTAGGGGTGGTTGGTCGCCGGGTAGCTGGCCAGGGGGGTGGTGGCCATGTCCGCCGCGTCGAAGTCCCAGCCGCGCGCGAGCTTCCCCGACTGCCGTGCCGAGGCGATGAAGGCGGACTCCCTCGCCGGGGCGGCGTAGAACAGGGCGCCCTGCTGGAGCTCCGCGCTGTCGCCCTTCTGGAACTCGTCGAAGGCCGTCTGCGGGTAACGGATGCGGTCACCGGTGAACCGGTCGGTGTCCACACGGAGCGTCTGCGCCGGGGTCGGGCCGTCCGCCCCGGTCCACACGTGGACGCTCGACGTGCCGCGGGCCGAGGTGGTCTTGTCGAAGCGGGCGTCGGAGGTCTTCGCGTTCCCGCTCCACGACACCGTCGAGGTGCCGGTGTTCAGGGCGCCGTTCCACTCCCAGTTCTGGGTGTTGCTCTGGCTCCGGTGGATCTCGCGCAGCTGCGTGCCGGCCGGGCTGGTGAACGCGACCGTCGGCAGGACGCCGTTGTCGTACTGGTGGCTGGCCGACCAGGTGATCTCGCCGTCCGCGCCGAGACGCCCGACGCGGTACCACAGCGTGGTCGCGCTCTGGGACTGGTGGACCTCGACCAGGTCGCCGTTGTCGTTCAGCGCGACGGCGGGCGTCCTGCCGTTGTCGTACCGCCCATGGCGCAGCCAGGTCACCCGGCCGTCGTCGTACCTGCCGGTCCAGTACCAGAGCACGCCCGAGCCGGAGTCGTGCACCTCGACGACCTGCCCCTTCGCGTTGATCGCGATCGCCGGGTCGCTGCCGATGTCGCGCTTGTACTCCGCGCGGCTCTTCCCGTTGCCGGAGAGCAGCGTCAGGACGCGGCCGCGCAGCGTGTCCACCGACGGCGGGCTCGCCGGGTAGTCCGCGGCCGTCAGCAGCCGCGGCCCGAAGACGGAGACGAGCTCCTGGTTGAGCGCGGCCAGGTTGCCGGCGGCGAACGACGGATTGTCGGTCAGGTCGTCCTTGAGGTCGAGCATGACGACGAGCGGGGCGGCGGCCGGGTGCTGCGCGGACCACGTGTTGATCACGTTCAGCCAGTCGCGCAACAGGTTGGAAGCCGGGTTGCCGGAGTGGTCGACCTGGTCACCGGGCGAGTCGTGGCCGATGGCGTAGTCGCGCGCGGTCGCGTACCCGTTGTCGTGGACGTCGAGCTCGATGAAGCGCACGCCGTGGTCGAGCTGGTAGGTGATCGACTTCTTGGCGCCGGCGACGTCGCCGGAGTAGCTGTTGTGCGTGGCGCGGAAGATCGCCGACGGTAACGGCAGGTCCGCGTCGGCCTGCGCGTTCCCGCTGATCGTCAGCGCGGACGCGGCCATGGCGAGTACGGACAGCAGGGCCCTTGAACGGGTCATCCTCGGTCCTCACGTTGGGGGATGTCGGGGGCGAGGCGGTGCTGGGCGAGGATCCGGAGCTCGTTGGGGAACGACCGCCGAACGTAGATCATGTTCCGCAGGCAGCGCGGATTTGTCCAGCGTCTCCTGTCTTCTCGCCGCACTCCCTCGGTCACGAATCCGACTCGGCCCCGTCCTCGCCTCGACCGGCACGGCAAGGCGGTGACGGCGGCCGTCGTGCTGACCCTCGGGCTGGTGACGGCGGCCGGCGCTCACATAAGATCCAGTTCTCGCCTGCGCAGGGAAGGTGAACTCCTTCATGTACGTCGAACCATCCGAGGCCCATCCCGAGATCCCGCTCGCCGGCGGGGACGTCACCGAGGGCGTCGTGCGCGTCGGCGACACGGTGCGCCGCCCGGTCGGCCCCAACGCCCCGCTCGTCCACGCGCTGCTGCGCCACCTGGAGGAGGTCGGGTTCGCGGGCGCGCCGCGGTTCCTCGGCATCGACGCGGCCGGGCGCGAGGTGCTGACCTTCGTCCCCGGTGAGGTCGCCGGACGGCCCAGGCCGGCGTGGATCGCCGATGAGGAGCGGCTGGCCTCCGTCGGGCGTCTCGTGCGCGACTACGACCAGGCCGTCGCGGGTTTTGTCGTCCCCGCGGGGGTGCGGCCGGGTTACGGGGTCTCCGAGCCGCCGGGCATGCCGCCCAAGCCGTCGTACCCGGCTGAGGTGGTCGGCCACATGGACTACACGCCGGACAACATCGTGTTCCGGGACGGCAGGGCGGCCGCACTGATCGACTTCGACATGGCGAAGCCGGTCGCGAGGGTGGAGGAGGCGCTGAACGCGATGCTGTACTGGGCGCCGCTGGGCGACCCCGCCGACGCCGACCCGCCACTGCGGGAGGTGGACGTGCCGCGCCGCTGCCGGATCCTCGCCGACGCCTACGGCATGTCGGACGTCGACCGCTCCCGTCTCGTCGAGGTGGCCCTGCTGCGAGCGCGCCGGTCGTGGTTCTCGATGAAGCAGATCGCCGAGGAGCGGGGCGGCGGCTGGGCGAGGATGTGGGACGAGGGCGTCGGCGACAAGATCAAACGGCGTGAGGCGTGGCTGGAGCGCAACGCCGTGGCCATCGACGCGGCGCTGCACGCCGTGTGACCGTTGGTGACCGTCCGCCCGCCGGAGGCCGGCGGCACGGCCGTCATGGGCGGGTGATGGCCTGCTCCAGCAGGCCCTGAAGGGCGCGTTGCTGCTCAGGGCTGAGGCCGGCCAGCGGTGAGTCCTGCGTGAGGAGTTCGAGGAGCCGTTCGCGGAGAGCGATGCCCTGGGCGGTGAGCACGAGTTGCCGGGCGCGGCGGTCTGTGGGGTGCGCGCGGCGCTCGATCAGCCCCTGCTTTTCGAGCTTGTCGACGACGAAGGTGGCGTTGGAGGGCTCGCAGCTCATGCGTTCGGCCAGCTCGCGCATGGTCATCGGCCCGGTCATCTCGCGCACCGCGGTGGCCTGGGCCGCGGTGAGACCCACGGCGACGGCGCGTACGCGTACGTGGTCGGCGATCTGCTGGGCCAGTCCGTTCACCAGACCGCACAGCTCACGCTCGGCGATGGTCTGAGGCTCCGGGGACGTCGTCATACGGCCCATCCTAGCAACTCCATCAAGTCAGCACATTTCAAGCGGATACATTTCAAGCTTGAATATTTCTAGCTGTACGTTTACGGTGGCGTAGTCGCCGCCGAAGGGCGCGGCGACGACCTGACCACCGAAGGAATGGGATCATGACGAACTCCACGGTTGATCTGAGCGAGCGGCTGCGCCGGCCGTCGGGGATCCGCTCGGTGCGGCTGGGCGCTACGAAGGTGTCCTTCGTGCCGGACGGCGCTGTGCAGGGGAGGCCGCTCGCCTGGCTGCCGGACACCACCGATGACGTCTGGGCCGCTCATCCGGAGTACCTGGATGCCTCCGGTCATCTCGTGGCGAGCATCGGCGGCCTGCTGGTGGAGAACGGCGACCGTGCGCTGCTGATCGACGCGGGGTTCGGCCCGCAGTCAGTGCCGGCCGCGCCGGGACAGCCGAACGGCGCCATCCACGGTGGCGCGCTGCTGGACGGTCTGGCCGAACTCGGCCGCGGGCCGGAGGAGATCGAGGCGGTGGCCTTCACCCACCTGCACGCCGATCACCTCGGCTGGGCCTGGCACCCCGCTCCGGGCGGTGACCGGCCCGCGTTCGCCCAGGCCGGCTACCTGGTGTCCGAACCGGAATGGGCTCAGCACCACCTGCTGGAGGCTCAGGGCATGACCAAGGAGATCGCCGCCCTGGCGCCGCGCGTCCGTACGGTCGTGGACGGGCAGGAGATCTTCCCCGGCGTGCGGGTCCGGATCGCCGCCGGTCACACGCCGGGTCATGCCGAATACGTCATCACCTCGGGCGGGCAGCGGCTGATCGCCTTCGGCGACGCCCTGCACTCACCGATCCAGGTCGACCACCCCGAATGGTCCTGCGTCTACGACCACGACCCTGTCCGGGCCGCCGACCACCGCCGCCGTCTCGTCGCCGAGCTGGAGGAGCCCGGCACGATCGGGTTCGGCGGCCACTTCGCCGACGTGGTGTTCGGACGGGTCCGGCGGGACGGCGACGGCCCCGCCTGGCGCCCTCTCGACGCCTGAGCCATCCGGAACGAACGGTGACAACGATGATCGCGCGCGGGCTTCCCGCGAAGGCGCGTACCAGCTACTGGCCGGGCATCGTCGCGGCCGCGCTGACGACGACGGTCACGGTGATGCCCGGCTTCACCGTCGGCGCCCTCGGCCCGGCGATCGAGCAGGACCTGCGCGTCTCCCGTACCGCCGTCGGGCTCATGATCAGTGCCTTCTACGCCGCCACGGCACTGGGCTCACCCATCGCCAAGCGCGCGGCGGCACGTCTGCCCGCACCCGTGGTGCTCGCCGTCGCGGCGGTGGCCGCCTGTGCCGTGCTGCTCGTCGTCTCCCAGGCGGACGACCTGGCCACGATGACGGCGGCCCTGGTGGCCGGCGGGCTGAGCAACGGGCTCGTCCAGCCCGTGGCGGGCAGGCTGATCGCCGCGCGTGTCCCCGTTCGCCGGCGCTCGCTGGCCGCCGGCACGATCGGCGCGGCGCTGGGGGCGGCCACCATCGTGCCCGGCCTGCTGGTCGCCCTGGTCCTGCCGGTCCACGGATGGCGCACGGCGATGGTGGCCGCCGGGCTGATCGCCCTCGTCCCGGTCCTGCTCACCCCGCTGACCCGTCTCCCGCCCGGCCCCTCCCCGGAACGGGTGGAGCGGGGCGCCACCGCTCGGGGGACGGGGGGCGTGCTGGTGCTGTGGGCGTTGGCGGCCGCGCTGTCGGCCACCGGTAACAACGCGGTGGCGACCTACTTCGTCCAGCTGGGCACCCACTCCGGGCTGCCCGCCACCGTCACGGGCAACCTGCTGTCACTCAGCGCCCTGCTGGCCGTCGCCGTCCGGCTCGCCGCGGGTGCGCTCACCGATCGGGCCCCGCACCGCAACCCGGCGGTGATCATCGCGATGATGCTCACCGGGGCCCTCGGGCTTGTACTGATCGCGATCGGAACGCCGGTGACGTTCGTCCTGGGCGCCGCACTGGCCTTCTCCGCCGGGTGGGGCTGGACCGGGCTCCTGCTCGCCACCACGTTGCGGCTGGTCGCCCACCAGGCGGAGAACGCCGGGCACACCGTCCAGATCGGCGTCTACTCCGGCGCCACCATCGCCCCGTACGCCTTCGCCGCGCTGTCCGACGCCTTCGGCTACGCCGGATCGGCTCTCCTCGCCGCCACCGCCGCCTTGGCCGCGGCCGCGTCCATGACCGCCGGAACGCTGCTGTCCCGGCGCCTCGGCGAAAGGTGACGGCTCAGGCCGTGGCCGTCCTCCGGCCGCCTCCGGCCTCGTCCTCCTCCCGCAGTGTGTCCGGTGTCCAGCCGGCGGTGCCCGCCACGATGCGTACGGCCGCGCGGGCCAGCGGCTCCAGCCCCGCCACGTCCACCTTGTCCAGGGTGTCGGCCGAGTCGAACAGGTACATCGGCGCCGACAGGAAGTGCACCAGCGGCACGCCCTCGGGATGGAAGAACGCGCCGTCGGTCGGCGGCATCGGCGAGAACGCGTCCGGCGGCAGCACGAAGGACCGGCGCAGCCGCTCCGCCTCCAGCGTCGTGGCGACCAGACTCTCCAGGCGGGGCGCCCGGGTCGTGAACCACCACCTGACCTCGGGGTCCGGAGTCGGCCGCAGCATGCCGTCCACGCTCTCGCACCGCAGCGCGGCGTGCTCCAGATGCACCTGGAGCACCACGTCGGCGAGCAGGGAGCGGTGCCGCTCGATGAAGGCCCTGGTGCCCGCGGCATGGGCCATGTGCCCGGAGGTGAACAGGAACATCAGGTTGTGCGGCCGCTCCGCGGCGGGCACGCGCGCCCAGTGGCGCGCGGCGGCCAGCACCAGCGCGACGCCGGAGGCGTCCTCGACGGCCGACGCCCACGGGCCGTCGTGGTGGGAGGCGACGATCACCCAGTGCGGCGAGGCGCCCGGCAGCGTCGCGACCACGTTGTGCGTGGTCACCGGCTCGCGGACCGCCTCGGCGACCAGCTCGCCCTGGCAGGGCAGCCGGGCCAGCAGCCGCCGGGCGTCGTACCCGGAGAGCCACAGCCCCGGGATCGGCCGCTCGACGGCATCGTAGGGCACGTAGTAGTCGCGCGTCTCCCACGGCACGCCCGTCAACGCGCCCACGAACCCGGCGGCGCCCGCCTCCAGGGCGGGCTCCACGACCCGCATCATCCGCGGCCCGAACGGGATCGTCTGGACCAGCGTGTCGAAGACCCCTTCCGGATCGTAGGCCGACGTGGCGAGCGTCCTGACGAATGACTGCGGCACCTCGGCGAAGGCCAGCTCGTCCACCGCGATGTCGCCGGGCCGCGCGTCGCCGAGCGGGGCGACCCTGGCGCGCAGTCCGCCGGTCGGCGCGGTGAACGGCAGCGGCATGCCCGCGAACTCCGTGCCGTCCTGCAGCCGCAGGACTCCGGCGCCCGGCTGCCAGCGGGTGAGCTCCACCGGCTCCAGCGAGACGTCGAGCCCGAACGCGGCCAGCCGGTCCGCCAGCCACCGCTCCGTCCACACGTCCGCCGGATAGCCGGGACGGCGGATGCCGCGCGACACGACGGTCTTGATCCAGCCGAGCATCTCCGCGGCCGAGGGCACGTGTTCCATGACCATGATCCAACCATTGACAAGGGACGCGTGTGAAGCGAGAGTTCCGGTCATCCGTACATATCTGAGGGAGGCTGTATGAGGCTCCTCGCCGCAGTCGTCTTACTCGTCCTGGGAGTCGTCGTGGCACCGGCCCGGGCGGCGGACACCATCGAGGCGCACTACCGGACGGCCGGCCCCTGGGCGGTCGCCACGGCAGACGTGCCGGGCTATCGCCTCACCTACCCGGCCGACCTCGGCGCCGGCGGCTTCAAGCATCCGATCATCACCTGGGGCAACGGCACCAACGCCGTGCCCACGCAGTACTCCGGCGTGCTCACCCAGCTCGCCTCCTGGGGCTTCGCCGTGGTCGCGTCCACCGACACCACGACGGGCACCGGCTCGGAGATGATCGCCGCGGCGCAGTACCTGGCCGACAGGAACGCCGACGCCTCCAGCGTCTTCTACGGCAAGCTCGACGTGACCAAGGTGGGCGCGGTCGGCCACTCCCAGGGCGCCGGCGGCTCGGTCAACACCGCCATCAAGACCAGCGGCCTCATCGACACCGTCGTCCCCATCTCCCTGCCCGCGCCGATCTGGGTGAGCCCGGGAGACGCGTTCTCCGTCAGCAAGCTGGCCTGCCCGGTGCTGTTCCTCAGCGGGGCCAACGACGTGATCATCTCTCCCCACTCCGCGATCCAGACGTACTACGGCCAGGTGCCCAACGCCGCGGCGAAGGCGCTGCTCAAGGGCGCCGACCACAACACGATCCAGGGCACGGGCGGCGGCTTCCTCGGCTATCTGACGGCCTGGCTCATGTACCGGCTCCAGGACGACACCTACGCGCGGGGCGCCTTCGCGGGCGCCGCCCCGGAGCTCAACACCAACGCCGGCTGGCAGAACCAGGCGGAGAAGAACCTGCCCTAGCCGGCCTCTGGCGACGTGGCGCGACGGCGCCCGGGTTCCCGGTCGGCGCGGCCGTGGCCACGTCGCCTTCCCGCAGCGCGTTCATCGAAGGTGCCACCCTCCGTCGACGGGGATGACCGCGCCCGTGGTGCGCCCGGACGACGGCGAGAGCAGCCAGAGCACGGCCTGGGCCACCTCCTCCGGCCGGCACAGCCGGGCGCCGAGCGGCATCAGCGAGGGCAGCCTCGCCTGGATGGCCTCGGAGGTCTGGGCGCGGCGGCTCATCGGGGTGGCCACCAGCCCGGCGGAGACCAGGTTGACCCGCACCCCGTGCGGCGCCGCCTCGCGCGCCGCGGTCCTGATCAGCGGGATCAGCGCGCCCTTGGCCGAGGCGTAGGCCACGGTGCGGAAGTCGTCGTCGATCGACGTGCCCAGCGCCGAGCCGATCACCACGATCGACCCGCCCCGCGGCATCGCCGGGATGGCCGCGCGCAGCAGCCGGAAGACCGATTCGTGGTTGACCCGGTGCACCTCGCTCCACGCCGCGTCGGTGCAGTCCGCCACGCCGCCGTCGCCCAGCGCCCGGCCGGACATGCCGACGGCGTGCACGACGCCGGAGACCGCCCCGTGCGCGGCCGTCGCCCGGGCGAGCGCCTTCTCCGCCCCGCCGGGCCGGGTGATGTCGATCCCGCCGGCCAGGTCCACGCCGAAGGCGGGCACGCCGGACGCCTCGACCGCCTCGACGCAGGCGCGGCCGATGCCGCCCTCCGAGCCGGCCACCAGAACCGCGCTCATGGCTTCCCGGGCGCGTCGGCCGGCTTCCTGAGCGCGTCGGCCGGCTTTCTGAGCACGTCGGCGGCGCGGCGGGCATGCTCCAGGTAGGCGGCCTCGAACAGCTCCTCGGAGCGCGGGCCGCCGACGAGCTTGGCGCTGGAGATCACCGGCGGCGTCCAGCCGCCCGCGACGAGCAGCTCCGCCGTGCGCACCTTGATCTCGTTGACCACGGAGACCGCGGCCAGCGTGCTGCCGGGGCCGACCGGCTCGGCCAGCCCGTCCACGGGGCACAGCGCGTCGCCCACCGGGGTGCACAGGTCGATCACCACGTGGGCGTGGTCGGCGAGCCGCGTCCCGCTGGGGTGGCCGGGCTCGACGGCCGTGGTCTCCCGCATCGAGGTCACGGCCACCACGGACAGTCCCGCCTCGCGCAGGCCCATCGCCATCTCGATCGGCACCGCGTTGAGCCCGCTGACGCTGAAGATGATCGCCGCGTCCGTCGGCCGGAGCTCGAAGTTGGCCAGGATGGCGTCGGCCAGCCCTTCGACCCGCTCGACGAACATCGCCTGCCGCATCCCGTTCGACCCGGCCACCTGCGTGTAGAACGTCGTCGACAGGTCCACGATGGGATGGAAGCCGGGATACGAGCCGTAGCGGGGGAACATCTCCTCCACGCCGATCCGCGAGTGGCCGGTGCCGAACGTGTGCACCACGCCGCCGCCGCCGATGGCGGAGTACGCGATGCGCGCCGCCGCCGCGAGGGCCTCCTCCTGTGTTCGCTCGATCTCGCCGAGCAGCTCCATCGCCCGCCGTATCCACTTCATCCAGATCTCCCTCCATTGAGCGCGGCGCCACCGCGCCGCCCATCCCGGTGCCGAGAACGGCGAACAGCACGTCGGACGTCCCCGGACCGCGTCATGGGCCTGCGGTCAGGACGCGCGAGACGAACCGGGCGCCGTCCCGTGCCCCCGCGCGCCTGCGGAAGGGCTCGACGCCGAGCAGCCGCAGGTAGGCCAGCAGCGGCTGGGAGTGGCTGTGCAGGTTGGCGACGGGATACGCCTGCATGGCGATGCCGAGGCCGGCGAGGTCCCAGGTGCGGCCGGGGCGGTCCGTCTCGGGCGCCAGGTAGGCGTCGGGCCCGGACAGGGTGCCCTCCCAGACGTTCGGGTAGGCGGCCGCGTGCGCCGCCAGGGACATCCGCCGCCACCACTGCCAGCCCAGCTCGGGAACGTGGTCGGCGGCGGCCCAGATCAGCGTCATGTTGATCGCGTACCAGATCGTGCCGACGCCGCCGGGGCCGTAGTGCTCCCGGACGGGCCAGCGCAGCCGGGCGCCCAGCGGCGAGCCGGCGGCGGCCGTGGCCTCGATCCTGCGTAACAGCTCCGCCGCGCGGCCGGCCGGGGCGGCGCCGCACAGGATGGCCCATGGCTGCACCTCCAGCCACATGTCGCGGTCCCCGACGACGGCTCCGGGGCCGTAGGCGCGCCGGAACCAGCGGCCGTTCCACTCCTCGGCCACCAGCCCGCGAAGCTCCTCGGCGACCTTGCGCGCCTCGATCCCGGTCGCGAGATCGCCGAGCCGCTCGGCCACCACCGCGTACCGCGGCAGCACCCAGGCGGCCATGGCCGAGTTCAGGACGGACTCGCCCCGCGCGATCATCAGCCCGCGATCGACCCCGCTCTCGGTGATGGCCATGTCGTTCCAGTCGGCGTTCAGCATCCGCACATGGCCGTGCTCACCCCGGCCGACCACGTCGGCGAAGAACCGGAACTGCCGGCGCAGGTGCTCGCCGAGCGGCACCGGCTCGGCCCGGTGGACCGGGTGGTACGGCACGGGCTCGCGCAGCGCCGCCTCGTCGCCGGTGGCGGACAGGTACTCGGCGGCCAGCCACAGGGCCCACAGGTTCTGGTCCGACGGCCGGAACAGGCCGGTCCACGGCTGCTTGTCCGGTCCGAGCGCGTAGGGCAGGTCACCGTCGGGGCTGCCCCAGGCACACGTGTTGCGCAGCACGGACAGGGCCAGGTCCGGCTCGGTGTAGACCAGCGGCAGCGCGTGCTGGAGCGGGTCGCGGGCGGCGCCGTTGAACCCGTGCCGGAAGGAGTAGCACGACCCCTGGTCCAGGGTGTGCCCGCCGAGCACGCCGTCCGCGCAGGCGGCGCCGGTCAGCAGCGCCGCGTGCCACGGGATCTCCCGCTCGGCCTCGGGCGCGCGGGGGGCGGACGCCCGGGGCAGCCGGTCGCGCAGGGCGGCCAGGCTGCGGCCGAACGACGCCTTCGCGTCGTCCAGCAGGCCGTACCTGAGCTCGACCAGCCGCTCACCATGGGCGTCGAGGACGAGGGGGACGGCCACCCGGCCGGATCGGGTCCGGCACGGCTCCGCCCCGCCGACGACCTCCAGCTCCAGCCCGGGATCCTCGCCCGGCTCCGCGCCGGTGAGGAGCCGGACCTCGGCGGGTCTCGCCGTCCACTCCTCGGTCAGCGTCAGCCGGGCCGGCTCGCCGAGCAGGTTGCGCACGCGCAGCCGGATCAGCACCCACGGCGCCTCGCCCTCGGGGCAGAGCACGGTGCGTTCCAGCGACACCCGGTCATCCGCCACCCGGACGATCACGAACGTCGGCCCGAAGATCCGCTCGGATCCCGAGATGTCCGTCGAGAGTCCGCCCACCCGGGTGACGCCCGTGTCGCGCGTGAGCCACCTCAGGCCCGTGTGCTCGTCGAACAGGCCGCTCAGGCCGTAGTTGTCGGCCACCAGCGTGATCCGCCGGTTGCCCAGGTGGACGGCGTGCCGCCGGGTGGGCGGGTCGAGGACGGGGTCCCACTCGGCACGCGGATCCCGGTCCTGGTCCATCGTGTAGGAGAAGGCGGGCAGTCCGTGCGCGGTGGTCCAGGTGCCGAACGCGCTCATTCCTGCACTCCCCCGAGCGTCAGCCCGGCCACGTGGTGGCGCTGCAGCGGGGAGGTGAACACCAGGTCGTACGCCTTGGTCTGGTGCAGCCAGGCGGAGATCTTCCCCCGCGGGACGCCGTCGGCCGGCACCGTCACCTCCGGACCGGAGCCGCAGGCGGACAGTAGGCCGGCCGCCGTGGTCGGCGCGGCGGCTCCGAGCGGGTGGCACCGGGGCATCATGGTCATGCTGGACCTCCGGAAGGCAGCGCTTCGCCACCGGTGCGGCGGCGCCGCCCCGGGATCCGGCGAGGGGGGTTACTGGCCCATCAGGGCGTTCTTGGCGTCGTTGAGCTCCACGGAGAACACGGCGAGGTCGCCGCGCGCGTGGCGGATGGTGTACTCCAGCGGGACCGCGCTGTCGGTGCCGGTGCTGCGGGCGGTGACCAGCAGGGCGGCGGCCATCGGCACGCGCAGCAGCTCGGCGAGCCGGTAGTCCGCGTTGACGGCGCCGATCGTCTCCCTGCCGTTGGCGGGGGTCAGGCCGTACTTCATGCGGAGCAGGTCGTACAGCGAGCCGGTCAGGTCCTCCTCCAGGATGCCCGGCACCAGGTCGGCCGGCAGATGGGCGCTCTCCACCATGCACGGCGTGCCCTCGATCAGCCGCAGCCGCTCGACGAAGACGACCTCCTGCGCCTCGCCCAGGCCGAGCGCGACGGCGACGTCGGCGCCGGCCGGCTGCCGGTGCGCCCTGAGCACCCGCGTCGTCGGCCTGCGCCCGAGCCGCGCCATCGTCTCGGTGAACCCCGCCGGACGCGCGCCCAGCTCGGGGGCCACGACCATCGGCGCGGTGTAGGTGCCGCTGCCCTGCCGGGCGACCAGCAGCCCCTCCTGGACGAGGTCGCCGATCGCCCGGCGAGCCGTGGCCCTGCTCACGCCGGCGTAGACCATGAGGTCCTTCTCGGCCGGGATCAGGGTGTCGGGCTCGCAGTCGCGGATGACGGCCCGCAGACGCTCGCGCAGCTGGAAGTAGAGCGGCACAGCGGCTGACGGGTCGAGGGTCAGGCGGCGTTCCCAGTCGGTCATGTCGTCCATCCTTATTTGTACGGACGACCGTATCTTTTCTGTCCGAGCTCGATGGTGTCAACAGCCCGGCATGCCGGAAGATGTTCACAATTTGATCATTCCGGTGAAGTACCGGAAAAAGGACGCGTATCTGCGATAGAAGGACATCCGTACCATCGCTTCTACCTGAAGGTGTACGTGAAGCACTTCCTTCGCCTCGCCGCAGCTCCCGTGCTCGCCGGGGCCCTCCTCGTCAGCGCCGCATCCGGGCCCGCCAACGCGGACACCACCCAGACCGACGCCGAACTGGCCGCCGAGTGGCAGACCGCCTGGGACACCCACGCGTTCTACGACACCACGCCGCCCGCCCCGGACTCGGGCCGCAGCCGGGCCACCAGCCAGATCTCCATCCAGATCGACCGGCCCATCCAGCAGGTGTTCACCGCCTACTCGAACATCAACAACCACATCGGCCCCAACCCGTTCCTCAAGCGGGTCGCCACCCACAAGGAATGGCGGCAGGAGACCACGCGGTACGTCAACCTCACCGCCATCGAGGAGATCCCGTACGAGGGCGCGACCGTCACCAACAAGGTGTACGCCCAGCAGCGCCTCAACACCGCGAGCTTCTCCTACGAGACCGACACCTGGTCCGAGCCCGCCGTGGTCACCCACCAGAAGATCACGTTCCGGGTGCTGGCCCCGGGCAGGACGGTGGTCACCGAGAACCTCACCTTCGACGCGGACGCCACGCTGATCGACTTCGTCGCGGCCAACGGCACCGCCGCCCACCAGCAGACGCAGGCGGGCCTCAAGCAGGCCATCGAGAACGGCACCATCTGATCAGGCGGGCCGCGGCCCGTGCGTGAAGAGGTGTGCCCGGCGGCTCCCACCGCCGGGCACACCACGCCCGTGAAGCGCTCACCGAGGCCGGGCCCGCAAGCTGAACCCGTGCGTCCTCACCGGACCGCCACCGGTGAGGACGCGTCACGTACCAGGAGGGCGGGCGAGCCGCCGCCGTCGGCGGGCACGGACCACACGTCGTGCCCCTTGGCGTACATCACGGTCCGGTCGTCGAGCCAGGCCGCCTGGTCGTCGATGCCGGCGGTCTCGGCGAGCGGCGTCTCGCGCATCGAGGCGAGGTCGAGCACGTACAGCCGCCACGGCCGGTCGGAGCCGGCGGAGACCCGCTTCTTGAACACCAGGCGGGCCCCGTCGGGCGACAGCGAGGGGCACTCGGCGTTCTCCCTGATCGCGCGGGCCCGCCAGCCGGTGTAGTCGCCCTCCACCAGGTACGTCTTCCCCCCGGTGGCCACGGTCGCGTAGAACCGGTTGTCGTCCGGGGCGAACGTGACGCCCCAGTAGTTGACGTCCGGCGCGTGGTGGCGGCGGCCGCCGAGGGTGAGCGGGATGTCCTCCATGTTCGTCACGGCGTAGCCCGTGCGTGTGTCGAGGATGCCGGTCCAGGTGGAGAACCGGCCCCGGCTGTACGACTCGCCGGTGACGAACACCGTCCACGACACCATCCGGCCGCTGGCCGACACCCGCGCCCGGTTCGGGATCCCGGCCAGCTCGATCCCGCGGGTCACCCGCAGCGAGCGGTCGAGGATCATCGCCTCGGCGGTGGTCACCGGCCCAGGCCGGGAGACCAGGCACACGGAGACTCCGCCGCCGGTGGAGAACCGGTCGCAGCGGGGCCCGTCCACGACCCGAGGGCCCGAGGGGTGGCCGAGGGGCACCCGGCCGACCCGGCCGTCCGCCGCGCGGAACATGAGCCACCCCGGCCGGACGGCGGCGGGCGCCTCACGGACGGGGGCGGCCTCGCGCCGGTCGGTCCACGCCGCGTACCCCGTGGCGCCGCCACCCAGCAGCACGACGGCGGCGGCCAGCACGGCCGTGCGCCCGGCCCGCCTCACGGCGCGCCTTCCCCGGCCGGGAGCGACGCGGCGGACCTCAGCACGGGGACGACGGCGAGCGCGCACACCGCGAGAGCGCCGGTCATCACCGCCAGCGCCTGGCCGCCGCCCCAGACGGTCCACAGCGCGCCGAACAGCACCGAGGACAGCGTGCGCGCGACCGCCTGCCCGGTCTGGAGCAGCGCCAGGCCGCTCGCGCGCAGGTGCGCCGGCAGCATCGGCCCCGCCGCCGCCATGAGCACGCCGTCGGTCGCGGCGTAGAACGCCCCGTGCAGCAGCAGCACGGGCACCAGCCAGCCCGGCCCGAGCAGCACGAGGCCGGCGGCGGCCAGCGCGGCGTGCCCGGCCAGGAAGACCGGCGTCCGGCCCAGCCGGTCGGCCAGCCGCCCGGCCGGCCCGGCGAGCAGCAGGTACGCGGCGCTGCTCCCGACCGGCAGCAGCGGGAAGGCGGCCGCGTCCAGGCCGGCGCGGCGCTGCAGCAGCAGGTAGACGAACGCGTCGCCGATCGTGACCAGCCCGAGCAGCGCCGCCGCCAGGCACACCCGCCGGAACGGCGCCAGGCGCAGCAGCCGGGCCGTGGCCCTGAGCGACGCGGGCAGGCGCGGTCCCGTGGGGTCGCGCGGCTCCCGCACGTACAGCACGAGGAGGAGGACGCCGAGCACGGCCACGCAGAAGCTCGTCACGAACACCGCGTCGTAGGCCCCGCCGGTCGCGGACAGCACGGCGAACGCGGCGAGCGGCCCGAGCAGCGCGCCGCAGGTGTCCATCGCCCGGTGCACGCCGAACACGTACCCGAGCGCGTCCGGGGGAGCGCTCAGCGAGATGAGCGCGTCCCGCGGCGCGGTCCGCAGTCCCTTGCCGGTGCGGTCGGCCGCGATCACCGCGCCGAGCGCGGGCACCGACCCGCCGGCGGCGAGCAGCCCGAGCTTGCACAGCGCCGACAGCGCGTACCCGGCCCCGGCGACCGGTTTGCGCCGCCGCCACCGGTCGGCGACCTGGCCGCCGGCCAGCCGGACCAGGGCCGTGACCCCCGAGGACAGCCCGTCCAGCGCGCCGAACTGCAGCATGCTGAGCCCGAGCGAGAGCGTCAGGTAGAGCGGCAGCACGGCCGTGACCATCTCCGAGGAGACGTCGGTGACCAGGCTGACCGCGCCGAGCGCGAGCACGTTCCCCGGCACCCGCCAGGAGAGCCGGGACCGCGGGCGTGGGCCGCCCGCGGTCCCGTTCGCGGAGACGTACATCTAGTGGCAGGTGTAGACGGGGCTGGTGTCCTTGACGGCGCCGTCCACGCCGACCAGGTCCCAGGAGAACGAGCCCGGCGCCAGCCGCAGCCGGAGCACGCCGTAGACGTCCTTCAGCCGCTTCTGGCTGTTGGGCTGGACGTTCTCGATGTCGTACGGCGACGCGCCGCCCATGCCGCCGATCACCTCGACCAGCCCTTGGGAGTCGGCCCTGCCGTCGGGGCTCTGCGGGGCGAAGCGCTCGTAGTGGTGGTCGTGGCCGTTCAGCACCAGGTCCGCTCTGGCCGCGTAGAGCGCGCTCCACGCGGCCCTGCCGGCGGGCTGATTGCCGTGCTCGCCCGAGCTGAACAGCGGATGGTGGAAGTAGGCGGCGACGCACCGCTTCGTCGTGGCCGCCAGGTCGGCCTTGAGCCAGGAGAGCTGGGCGGCGTCGTCGAAGGCGTTGGAGTCGAGGGCGACGAAGTGCCAGTCGCCGTGGTCGAAGCTGTAGTACGTCCTGCCCTGCGGCGTGGCCAGGGAGCCGAAGTACGCCTTGTACCCGGCGTAGACGCCCGCGGGGTCGTAGGTCTCGTGGTTGCCGGCCGCCGGGTGGGTCAGGCTCTTGAACCTGCCCCAGGTCTTGTCGTAGTACTTCGTGAAGTCGGAGAGCCGGGCGTCGTCGTACTGGTTGTCGCCCATGGTGATGACGAAGGCGGGCTTCATGGCCTCGACCTGGGCGGCGGTCCTCGGATGCGCGCAGGAGGACGAGCTCGCGGTGCACTGCTGGGCGATGTCGCCCGCCGCGGCGACGGTGAACGACTCACCGGGGGAGACGGTGGGGGTCGGCGAGGGGGAGCCGCCGTCGTCGCCGTAGACCTGCAGCTCCCAGAGGGAGTAGCCGTACGAGGTGCCGCGCTTGGTGCCGTACACGCGGACGTAACGCCCGGAGCCGGACACCGTGAGATCGTCCACACCGCCGTCGCCCGAGACGGTGGAGCGCACGCTGGTCCACGACGACGCGTCGTCGGAGACCTGGATCTCGTAGTCCTTGCCGTACGCGGCCTCCCAGCGCAGGACGACGCGGGAGATCCGCCGCGCCTGGCCGAGGTCGACGCGGAGCCACTGCGGGTCACCGCCCTCGGCGGAGGCCCAGCGGGTGGTGGTGAGGTCGCCGTCGACGGCCCTGCCCGCGCCGTAGGCGGAGCTCTCCGTGGAGGAGGAGGTGGCCGGGCGGCCCTGGGAGAGGAGTGTCTCGGCCGCTTCGGCGCGGTCGGCGGCGGCCACGAGGCCACCCGTGGTGAGGGCGACGGTCAGGGTCGTGGCGGTCGCCAGCGCGGCGAGCGCGCGGCGGGGGACGGATCGGCGGATCGCTGAGGACATGCGCTGTCTCCTGGAGCGGGGAGGGACGCGGCGCTCGGAGCGCACCGCGCGGCATGCGGCCGGGTCAGCAGGTGCAGGTCACTGAGCGCGTCACGCCCTCGTGGACGCCGCGCCAAGCCGCTCACCGGCCAGCTTTCAGCGAGTACGGAGAAATGTCAACGGGTTAGGAAGGTTTCCTAACTAGTTTCTGTGCCGGCGAAGCTCCCTATGATGTCGCGAATGCGGAGGCTCTCCTTGCTCGTCCTGGTCACGGCGCTCACCGCCACCTGCTGCGGCGCCGCCTCGGCGGCCACCGCACCCCTCCCGCCGGTGGACCTGGCGCCCTACGCGAAGGGACGCTCGGAACCGGTCAAGGATCCGATCTTCCCCGCACACGGCAACCCGTCGATCGACGTGCTTCACTACGGCCTGAAGCTGGCCTGGCGGCCGGCCCGTCGGAGCCTGACGGGCACCGCCACGCTCACGCTCCGCGCCACGAAGCCGATCAGCGAGATCAGGCTCGACTTCGGCCACGCCCTGAAGATCGACGAGGTGACCGTCGGCGGCAGGCCCGCCAAGGCCAGGCACCGGCTCGACGACCTGACGATTCCGCTGCCCGCCCCGCTGCCCGCCGATCACGGCGCCCGGGTGGTGGTCCGCTACCACGGCGTGCCGATGCCGTACGAGTCCGGGCAGCAGCGCCAGGACCTCGCGCTGCTCGGCCTGCGCTCGGCCGCCGACGGGTCGGCCTGGGCGTTGCAGGAGCCCTTCGGCGCGTTCACCTGGTTCCCGGTGAACGACCATCCGTCGGACGAGGCGCTCTACGACGTCGCCATCACCGTCCCCAAGGGCTGGGCGGGCGTCGCGCACGGCACGTACCGGGGCAGGACCGAGAAGGGGCGCACGGCCACCTACCACTGGAAGTCGGCCGACCCGGTCGCCTGCTACGTGACGCTGTTCACCGTCGACAGGTACCGGATGTATCGGGCGAAGGGCCCGCGCGGCATCCCGATCACCTACTGGGTGCGCCGGGAGGACCGCTGGGACCTGCCGGTGGCGCGCCGGCTGCCGGAGCTGCTGCGCTGGATGGAGCAGAAGGCCGGGCCGTATCCGTTCCCCAGCGCGGGGCTGGTGGTCACCAGCCGGTCCGGCATGGAGACCCAGCAGATGATCACCATGGGCGACGACTTCCTGCGCCCCGAGGTGGTGCTGCACGAGCTCGCGCACCACTGGTTCGGCAACAGCGTCAGCCCGCGCACCTGGCAGGACGTGTGGCTGAACGAGGGCTTCGCCATGTACTTCGAGATCCAGTGGACCGCCGACCACAGCCCCGGCTCGATGGACGATCACATGGCCGAGATCCGCAGCCGGGAGAAGGCGATGCGTAAGGAGATGGGCCCGCCGGGCGACTACCGCCGGGACTGGTTCGCGGGCGCCAACGTCTACTACGGCCCCGCCCTGATGCTGCACGAGATCAGGAAGCGCGTCGGCGACGAGCGGTTCTTCGCCATGACCCGCGCGTGGGTCCAGGAGCACCGCAACACCAGCCAGGACCGGGCGTCCTTCACCGCCTGGGTCAACCAGCACACGGGTGAGGACTTCACGGAGCTGATCGACACCTGGCTCGACTCCAGGACCAGCCCGCGCGGTAGTTAGATCGGCGATTATCCTGGGTCGAATATAGTGCTGGACATGGGTGACGCGGTCGATGCGATTCTCGGCCAGTGGCGGCGCGAGCGGCCAGATCTGGATCTTGCCCCGATGGGGGTCTTCGCGCGCTTGGGGCGGGTGACCCGCATGGTCGAGGCGGCGGTCGAGGAGGTCTTCGTCCGTCATGGCCTGCGTCCAGGGGAGTTCGACGTGCTGGCGGCGCTGCGCCGGTCCGGGCCGCCGTACACGATGATCCCGTCGGAGCTGTCGGCGGTGCTGATGATGTCGCGGGCCGGCATGACGAACCGGCTGGACCGCCTGGAGCAGGCCGGGCTGGTCGAGCGGAGGCTGGACCCGGCTGATCGGCGCAGCTTTCGGATCCTCCTGACCGACAAGGGCCGGTCGGTGATCGACGAGACGCTCACCGAGCACGCGGCGAACCTGGCCGATCTCGGCGCGGCCCTGGGACCGGAGGACGCCGCCGCGCTGGACCGGATCCTGCGCGGCCTGCTGGAGTCCTGGGCCTGACCTCCGTCCGGCAACGCCACCCCGGCCACGCCCTCGGGCCGCACCAGCAGCACATCGTCTCCACCCGGAACGGGCGCCCCTGCGGGGGAGCGGAGCGCCGGCGGGTACGTCCGCGAGGTGGATCCCGCGGCGCTGCCGCACCTCGGCCGGACCGCCGGGCGGGCCCTGCCGGCCGGTGTCACTCCCGGGCGGCGAGGCGGGCGAGCGTGATCAGGTGGCCGGCGTTGGTGGCGGTGAAACCGGTGTACTTCGCCGCGACGAGGTCCTTCACCTGGGGATCCCAGTCCGTCAGCTCCAGCCAGGAGTGCAGGTAGGAGTCTGCGCCGTCGGCGTTCCCGGTGCCGTCGACCCGGAGGCTGAACACCGGGGCGGTCGTCGAGCCGTTCCACATCCTGGTCTTGAAGGTGTTCTTGAAGGCGGCCATGTCCGACGCCGTGAAGACGTACCCCTGCCGCTGGAACTCCAGGAACGCCGACAGGTCGACGTTGGCGTGGGACACGTCCTCCTTGGTCGTGGTGTAGGTGGCGTAGTTCCAGGTGTAGGCGCCGCCCGAGGTGGTCAGATCGTTCCTGGCCCACCGGGCGACGCGGGTGGCCCGGTCGAGGTAGGCGGCGTCGCCGTTCACGCTGTGCAGGACCAGGAGCAGGTTGGCGAAGGCCAGCGCCATGTTGTACGGCAGCTCGTCGCTGGGCCTCGTATGGCTGAGGGTGTCGAGCTTGGGTGACTGCAGGTAGACGCCTTCAGCGGCGCCGAGGGGCCGCCAGGTGTCGCCGAGGTAGGTGCTGGACTCCCAGCGGGGGACGATGTGGTTCTCCAGGAAGGCGCGGTACGCCGCCGCCTTGGCGCCGTACCGGGACAGGGCGGCGTCCTGCGCGACGAGCCGGACGAACTCGGCGATCGGGATGCCGATCATGGCGTCGTGGACGATGTAGGGGAAGCGCCCGCTGAGCTTCACGTCGTCGAAGTACGCCGACCCGCTCACCTTGTAGGTGTCGTGTTCGAGCCAGACCTCCGGCGAGCGGCCGGCGGGCAGGACGCAGGAGGTCTCCTTGTAGGTCCACGTGCTTGTCGTGTACTCCAGCATGCAGAGCGTGGTGGAGCCGTCCCGCACCACGATCCGGCCGGCCACCGATCCTGTCCGCTTGCCCCAGCCGCGCAGGACGTGCGTGGTCCCGCCGGCGTAACGGGCGTTGACGGGCTGGTGGAGCTTCTTCCACCTGGTCAGGTCGGACACCACGCGCACGGACCGGGTCCCGGTCCCGGACGGCACGTCGGTGGTGCGGTGGACATGGCTGCCCGAGTCCTGGAAGCGGGTCCAGCCGGCGGGCAGCGTGGCGTCGCCGCTCGCGGCGGTCTCGAAGCCGGGGTTGAGCGACTCGACCGGCGAGTAGCGGCTGGTGCTCCAGCCGAGGTATCCATCTCCGTCGATGTCGTCGGCATGCCCGATCACCGCGTCGGCGTGCCGGACGAAGGTGTCCAGCCAGGTGGCGTCCCCGGTCTTGCGGTAGATGTCGAGGTGGCTGCGCATGACGTAGCTCTCGCCCCAGGCGAGGGTGGCGCTGTCGCCGTCCTGGAGGAGGCTGTCGCCGATTCGCGCCGCGAGCTCCTCGTAGCGGCCGAGCCACACGCCGCCGGCCGCCGCCGACGCCGGAGCCGGGGTGCTTCCCAGGACCAGGGCGACGGCGGTGAGCAGGCGGGCGATCACCGCCGGCGCCCCTGACCGGATGCCGGGGAACGCTCTCGAACGCGCAACGCCGACCGGCACCGTGGCCTCCAGAGGATCGCCGTGGACGGGGGTACAGATGATCGTAAACGGCCGGCAGGGGCTGAGCCAGGGTGTGGGGCTGCTGAGGAGGACCGGCTCACCACCCGGGGGCCTCGCCCGGCGCGCCCCGGACGACGGCATGGGCGACGCTTCGGATCGCGTCCTCGCTGAGGTCCTGCGGTGGTGCGGTCGGGAGGGTGAACAGCGCGCCCCCGAGCCTGGGCGATGGCCGGGGGAGACAGCGAGGCGCGCTCGGCGAGACTTGTCCTACGTTCCGTAATGGTAGAGTCACGTTGAGCTATGGAAATCATCGGCGGATTGCCACGTCACGTGGCGTGTGTGATGGACGGGAACGGCCGGTGGGCCGCGCAGCGGTCGCTGCCGCGCACCGCGGGCCACGAGGCGGCGGAGGCCGCGGTGATCGACGTCATCGAGGCGGCGCGGTCGGCCGGCATCAGGTGGCTGAGCCTGTACGCCTTCTCCACGGAGAACTGGCGGAGACCGGCGGGCGAGGTCGAGCTCCTGATGCGGCTGGTGCGCCGGGCCATCCGCAAGCACGCGCCGGCATTGCACGCGCGAGGCGTCCGGTGCAGGTTCCTGGGCATGTCCGATCCGCGGATCCCGCCACCCCTGGCCCAGGACATCGCCGATCTGACGACGCTCACCGGCGACAACACGAGGATGACGCTGACGGTCGCCTTCGACCACGGCGGACGCCGCGACATCGTGGAGGCCGCCCGCTCGCTGATCCGCGCCGACGTGTCCGCCGAGCACGTCACCGAGGACACCTTCGCCCGGCACCTGCCCTACTCCGACACGCCCGACGTCGACCTGGTCATCCGTACCTCCGGAGAGCAGCGCATCTCCAACTTCATGCTCTGGCAGGTGGCCTACGCCGAATGGGTCTTCCCGCAGGTGCTCTGGCCGGACTTCCGCGCGACCCACCTCTGGGAATGCCTTGACCTCTACCGGCGGCGCCAGCGCCGGTTCGGCGATGTCCGCCGATCGACCACCACCACAGGAGAGGGACTTCGATGAGCCAGACCGCCGCAGAGGAGACCGCCGACGTCTTCGGGCCGGACTCGATGCTGCGCAGCCTCGTCAACGAGGCACGGTGGGGCCTCGCGGTGACCCGCGCCACGGTTCTGGAGGCCGCGCACCCGCAGATCGGCGCGGCGCTGATCGGCAACTCGACGTTCGTGGCGCATCCGTGGCGGCGGCTGCGCAACACGCTGGTGAGCACGCAGCGGATCCTTGACCCGGACCACCGCGTTCGCACTCGGGAGGCGGCGCGCCTCAACCGCCTGCACGCCCGCATCTCGGGCACCGACCCGCAGGGCCGCCGCTACGACGCGACGGACGCCGAAGCCCGCGCCTGGGTGGTGGCGACCCTGTTCGAGTCGGCGGTGACGATGTACCGGCTGAGCGGGGAGTCGCTCGACGGGCCCGCGCTGGAACGGCTCTACGGCGAGTTCCGCATGGTCCTGGCCGTGATCGAGGGCGACAGTGCCCACCTCCCCGCGACGTTGCGGGAGTTCTGGCCCTACTTCGACGACATGATCGACCACCGTCTGGAGAACACCGAGGCGGTGCGCGTCATCCTCTACCGGCTCCTCGCCGACGTGCCCGCGCCGCCCCTGCTGCGCGATCACCCCGCGGTGTGGGCCGCGGGCCGGGCCGTGGCGGGCCCGGTGGCCGCCGCGATCACCATCGCGTCGCTGCCGGAGTCCTTCTGCCGGCGCCTCGCCCTGCCCGACCTGCCGGGGACGCGGACCCTCATGCACGCGGCCTACCTCGCCATCGGCTGCGCCACCCGCCTGCTGCCGGACGGCTGGACACGCGTCGGCTCGTTCATGAGCCTGCTGGACCCGGGCCACGCCGGCGACGCCGGACCGTGGGAGAGCGTACGCCGCAAGGCCGGCCAGGCCGCGGCCATGATCCGCCTCATCACCCCGGCTCCCGACGAGGCCGGCCATGTCACCCGCTCGGCCGACCGGTTCTTCGCCGAGGTCCTCGACCAGACCGGCGACGGCCACCTGACCTGGCCCGACCTGGCGGCCATGGCCAGAGAGATCGCCACCCGGCTCGACCTGGACGAGAAGGACGAGGAGCGGCTGTACGACGCCTACGCCGCCTGGTGGCGGGAGTTGCAGACCAACCTCGACGCCGACGGCGACGGCCGCGTCACGCGCCAGGAGTACGCCGCCTCGGCCGCCGTCCTGCCCAGCGCCGGCCTGGTCAAGGTCGCCGACCTGCTGTTCGACGTCACCGACGTCAACGACGACGAGACGATCGACGCCCACGAGTACCAGACGTTGTTCCGCTCGGCCTTCCGCCGGGACCTGACCGACCGGGGCGCCGGCGATTACTCCCGCAGTGCTTTCGTCAGGCAGTTCCTGTCCTTCATGTCCGGGCAGCAGCACTCGACCGCCTACGACACGCTCCTGTCCTGACCGCGGCGCTTGTCCGCCGTCCCGGCCCCGCACTACCGTGCCCCGGTGGATCTCTTCTCACGCTCCTGGACCGCATTGCGCGCGGCGGTCGCCGAACTCCCCGACGAGGACTTCGAGCGGCCGTCCGGCTGCACCGGCTGGCTCGTGCGGGACCTGGTGTGCCACCTGGTCCTCGACGCCCAGGACGTCCTGATCACCCTGGTCACGCCCGCCGCGACGGAGCCGACCCGCGACGCGGTGACCTACTGGCACGTCGCCGACACGCCGCCGACCGGCGAGGACCCGCTCGACGCGCTGATCCCCCGGCTGGCCGCCGCCTACGGTGAGCCGCGGCTGCTCAAGTTCCACCTCGACGACGTCGGTTCCGCCGCGGGCCGCGCCGCCGAACTCGCCGATCCGGGCGGCCGCGTCAGCACCCGCGACGAGGTGCTGACCGTCGGCGACTACCTGTCCGTGTACGTCCTCGAATGGACCTTGCACCACCTCGACCTGATCGCGCACCTGCCGTCGGCCGCCGAGCCACCCGCCGCGACCCTCGCGGCGGCCCGCGCGTCGCTGGAGGAGATCGCCGGAGCCCCGTTTCCGGCCTCGTTCTCCGACAAGGACGCGTTGTTGGTCGGCACCGGACGGCGCCCGCCGACCGGCGCGGAGGACGCCGCGCTGGGCGGTCTCGCCGCGCGGCTCCCGCTCGTCCTGGGCTGATCCGCTGGGTGGGAAAGCTCCTGCGGGATGCGGCGAAGGGAGGGTGACAACCGTTCGCAGGAGGGTGAGAGTGTGGCGACCCAGTCACGAGAACACGTGGGCGACGACGAAGAGCTCGTCGCCCGCTTCCGGTCGGACGCGGAGGCGTTCACGGCCGTCTACGACCGTTACTTCCGCGAGGTGTACCTGTACGCCGCCGGCCGCCTGGACGTCCAGGCGGGGGAGGACATCGCGGCCGAGACGTTCTGCCTGGCCTTCCGCGACCGTGGGCGCTTCGACCCCGCCCGCGGAGGGCTGCGGCCGTGGCTGTTCGGCATCGCCACGAACCTGATCGCCCGCCACCGCCGCAAGGAGGCTCGCCACTACCGGGCGCTGGCCCGGACGAGCGCCGAGCCTCCCGCCGACAGTCACGAGGGCCGCGTGGTCGACTCCGTCACGGCACAGCGCATGGGGCCTCGCCTGGCCAGGGCCCTGGCCGCGCTCAACCGGGGCGAGCGCGACGTGCTGACGCTGGTCTACCTGCCGGAGCTCACGCACCAGGAGGTGGCCGACGCCCTCGGCATCTCCTACGGAACCGTAGGTTCCCGCCTCAACCGTGCCCGCAAGAAGATCCACCAGGCGATGGCCAAGGAGGACAACCATGGATGACCTTCGCGAGATCCGGACACTGCTCGCCAAGCCGGACCCTTCTCCCGAGGTGGTCGCCCGGCGGCGTCAGGAGGTCCGCGCCGGCATGCGCCGCAGTGCCCCCATGAGACGGGCGAGGTGGCTCCTGGTCCCGGTGGCCGCCGCGGCCGCCGCGGCCGCGTTCGTGATCGTGCCCGCCGGTTCCGGCGAGCCCGCGCCGG
Organism: Nonomuraea sp. 3-1Str; assembly: GCF_031570565.1. NCBI lineage: Bacteria > Bacillati > Actinomycetota > Actinomycetes > Streptosporangiales > Streptosporangiaceae > Nonomuraea > Nonomuraea sp. 3-1Str. The sequence goes on along the minus strand of NZ_JALHBK010000022.1, from coordinate 1,207 downwards.
CGTCGAAGAACGGGCGGGAGGTCCTGCTCGTCGCCGCCGTCTCGGCCGAACGCACCCCCGAGGGCTCCGGGACGTACTGGCACATCACCGTCACCCATGAGAAGTATCCGGTGGAGGAGTACTGGTACCGGCGAGACGGCAGTTTCTGGCTCAAGGGCAAGGGGCTGAAGGGCCAGGGCAAGCTCTTCAAGTTCCCCGGGGAGCCGCAGCCGTTCGCGGTGGGGCCGCTGCGCATGACCTTCGACGAGCTGCGGCGGCTGCCCGACGACGAGAACGCCCTGTACGACCGGCTACGGTCGGCCGTCACCGAGAGCGACCTCCGCACCAGCGGGGGACCGGCGACCACCACCGAGCAGGACGGCTTCGCCGTCGAGGCGCTGGTCTCGCTGATCAGCGAGGCGCCCGTGTCGCCCCAGGTCCGCGCCGCCGCCTACCGGGCGCTCGCCTCGCGGCCGGGCGTGGTGGACCTCGGCGACACCGACGGCGGGCGACGCCTGCGGCTTCCCCTGGCGCATCCGGGCGCGGACACCGTGGTCGTGGACCCCGACACCGCGCGGGTCCGCAACACCCGCCTCTGGTTCCCCCTCACGGGAGGAGCGGCGTACGTCGAGGACGGCGGGGTGACGATCGACGCCGAATGGACCGACCACCTTCCCGCCGAATGAGCTGACGGACAGGATGACGCGGTGGTCCCGGGAGTGGCGGACAGCCCGGGACCACCACCGGTGGCCGCTCTGCAACCTTCACGCCGCCGGCGATTCTTCCAGCTCGTTGACGGCGATCCTTGACCGCCGACGAGCTGAGCCTTGACAGGGATGGGCGGCCGGGCCAACACTGTGCCCCAGATCCGAGCAATGTGACATATCGCTGGCACCAAAAATGTTAGCGCTACCACACCGCACCCGGAGGTTCCGAACGTGAGACGACGGTGGGCGTCGATCGCCCCGCTCCTGCTCCTCGGTCTGCTCCTCGTCCCCTCGTTACCCGCCCAGGCGGCGTCGAGCCACGTCACCCCGGCCGCCACCGCCGCCGCCCCGGCGACCTGGAGCCCGCCGGCCAGCCTGGTCACGCCGCTGAACCAGGTCTGGCAGCACCAGGAGAGCACGTACAACGACCTGTACGGCTTCCGTAACTACGGCTGGGACCAGGTGATGGCCAACAAGGGCTCCATCAACTACTGCGTCCGCTGGGACTCCACGGCGACGGT
>NZ_JALHBK010000021.1:0-158894 GCF_031570565.1 Nonomuraea sp. 3-1Str | reverse complement strand
GATCAAACTCTCCAAAAAAGGTCTGAACCTAACTGAAAAAAGGAATCCGTCACCGAAATGACGGGGTTGTGCATCATGCACTGGCTTTTAACACACTGTTGAGTTCTCAAGAAACGGACGCGTACTCTCCGGAACTGCGAGAGGCGCTTTTCGCTTCGGTCTTTCGTTGTGTCTTTATTCTTTCAGCGACCCGATTTACTGTCAAATTCGGCGCTTTCAGAATTCCGACTTACCCCGTCTCCGGGGCAACCCCTCTAACTTACCAGTCGATCCGGACACATGCGAATCGTCCGTCATCGAGCCAGAAGAAGAGGGGAGTTGCCGGGCACCTCCGAGGCTCCTGAGAGCCTTCGGCTGCCCTGCGTCGGCAACTCTAGCAGCCCGACGCACCTGCTTTGCGCCACACAGGTAATCCCACGGTCCTTCCCTCCCCTCGTGTCAATCAAACCTCGGCATGTCCCCAGCTGGTCGTACGAGGAGAGCCGGCTTGGCCGCGCGGCAAGCCGACGTCAACCCATCCGCAATCGCCGAACGGTACGAAGTACGTACGAGCACTCTGCGCCCATGGAGGTGTCCGCTATGACTCGCTCGGAGTTCGACGACATCCGCGCCTTCCTCGCCGATGAGGCGACCCACGCCGGTGACCTGCTGCGGGTCGCCCGGACTCTGATCGACGACCTGGAGCACGCCCGCATGCGCGAGGCCATCCTCCGGACGTACTACCTGCGTCTGCTCACGGCCGCCCGCGCGACCGTGGCGGCGGACAGCGTCGGCGCCCCCGACCCGCTGACCTTCCTCAAGCATGAGCTCGCCGAGCACGGCCAGCTGCCCGAGGACGGCGCGGCCGTCCAGCGCATCCTGTCCGACGCGCGGGCGGCGGAGGCGCTGCTCGCATGCCTGGAGGAGAACGTCCAGCGCCGCCCGAAGGGAATGCGCCTGCGGCGTTGTGTCGGCACCGGCCGCCGGCTCTCCCACTGATGGGCCGCCGACGGAGCACAGAGCGCCGCCGGCGGCTGCGCGGGGACCAGCGGTGCGCGATGCGCCGCCGGCGGGGTGACCGGATGACAACTCCGCAGATACCCGCCCTTGGTGCTATGGCTGTCAGACTGCGCGTATGTGGCAGCGAGGGTTGAATTGGGCGGCGGTCGCCTTTGTTGGGATATTCGGCCTGATGTGGGTTGGCGTCGTGATTTACGCGGACGCGGACTCCACCCTCTGGATGCGCATCGGAGAGACGATCTTCGGCCTCATTCTCACCGGCTGGGCCGTGCGAAGGGCGGCCATCATGATCATCAAAGTGTGAGTGCCATGAGCGAGCAACTCTACGAAATCAGTCATGACATGGGCGACGACGTACAGGAGTCGCACGTCGCCATGTACCGCGACAGCTTTCCGCAACGGCATCGCATCGACGAGATCGACGACGAGGTGGCACGTGGCATCTCTCGATGGGTCCACGAGGAAGACGAGCGGGAGTCGGACACGTACGTGGACCCGCTGGAAGAGTCCCGGTCGTACTTCGAGGACGACAATCCGCGTTCGGCCCGCTAGTACGTCCCTCAGGGCTGACACGGCGGCGCGACGCCCCACCCACCCCGGAGCCGGCGCGCTGGTCACCGGCTTGGTGTCCGGCTACGAGTTGCGCAGCGCCTATCTGGTGCCCCGCTCGATACAGCCGGCGAACGCCGCCTGAACTCGGGATCGCCAGGCAGCTCGACCTCGTCGGCGACCTCCATGAACAGGCTCACCCAGCGGCGCCGCTGGGGTTCGGTGATCGCCTCGCCGAGATGCATGGAGAGCATGTGCACGTATCCGCCACGTTCCTCGGTGCAGCGGTTCGGGCCACCGAACACCTCCCCCAGCCGGATGGCGACGTATCCGGGATGGCCGGAATCCAAGTGCCGGAGCAACGGCCCGATCAGGTCATCCTTCAGAACCTGCACGTAGAAGCCCTCGGTCAGGCTCTCCAGCGCCTCCCCCGCCCGCGCACTGGTAGAGGATCGAGGCAGGTAATCCTGCGCTCGAGGACGATCTCAACCCGTTGATCCCCCCGGGCGGCTCCTGCAGCCGGCCCGGCCTCGTCCTCCCGTTCGACGTCAGCGTCGGCCTGGCCGGTCAGGACGGCGTCGCATGCAGGGTCAGCCTCCATTCGAGGGAAGCGGCCCCGCGCCCCGCCGTGGTCGGGACAATCTTCGGATGACCTTCAATCACAACGATCACTACCACCCGGTGCTGATCAGGCAGATCCCGGACGGGGGGCGCAGGGCGCTCGACGTCGGGTGCGGAACCGGGCGGTTCGCACGCGCGCTGACGGCCCGCGGGCTGGAGGTCGACGCGGTCGACCCCGACAAGGCCGTGATCCACGCCGCGACAGGCGCCGGGATCACCTACATCCACGGCGACATCACGACCATGGAGCTGCCTGCCGGCCACTACGACTACATCTCGTGCCTGGCGAGCCTGCATCATGTGCCCTTCGACACGGTACGGAAGTTGCGGGCGGCTCTCGCTCCCGGCGGGGTATTGACCGTGCTGGGCTGCTACCGCATGAGTGCCCCCTCGGATTACCTGCTCGACCTGGTCGCCATTCCGGCCAACGCGGCCATGCGGCTCGCGCTGATCCGGCGTCCCGCCCCGGAGGTCGATGCACCGGTGAAGGCGGCGAGCATGACGTTGGAGGAGATTCGGAGCGAGGCGGCGACGCTGCTGCCGGGGGCGCGGATCAGGCGGCTGGTGTTCTGGCGCTATCTGCTGACGTATCAGGCGGTCTGACGCCGGGCGCGAGTGCCCGTCCGGACGGTCCCGCGCAGCGAGACGCTCCTACGGCTGCCTGAACCGGGAATCTTGAGCGGATGGGGATGACGCGCAGGTCGGCCCGCCCGGTGTTCTGCGAGCGGGCACCTGACGCCTTCACCAGCAGGTACGCGTACAGGGCGACGAATCAGCCGATGGCCAGGGCCTCGTCGTTCGGGTCGTCCGCGAAGCCGGGGACCCAGCGGACGACCTCGTCGCGGAACCTCGCCGTCGCGTTGAGCTGGCACAGGACCCCGATGCCGGCCGCGTGGACCCGGTGGATGAGGACGTACGACACCGGGAGGTTGAGCTGGCGTACCACGTTCGTGGGGCGCAGGTCCGTGACGCTGGCGGCCTGGGCCTGGAGCCATTCGCGGCTGAAGGTGAACTCCTCCACCGCCGTGGGCTCGACGTACGGGGCGAGGAACGCGCGCAGGGCGTCCGGGTCCACCTCTATCCCGGGGCGGATGAAGCCCTCCTCCCGCAACCCGTTGATCACGGTCTCCATGTCGCCCTTGTTGAAGATCCGTGTCAGCTGGCCGAACGCCTTGGGGTAGCCCTCGGGAAGCCGGTTGACCGCGCCGAAGTCGAGCACGCCCAGCTTGCCGTTCGGCAGCATGCGGAAGTTGCCCGGGTGGGGGTCGGCGTGCAGCATGCCGACGCGGGCCGGCGAGCAGAAGAGAAAGCGGACGAACAGCAGCCCCATCCGGTCGCGCTCTTCCTTGGTCCCCTCGGCGATGATGCGGGACAGCGGTGTGCCGTCCATCCACTCGGAGACGAGGACCATCTCGTTGGCGGCGATCACGTCGGGGACGTGGAAGTCGGGGTCGTCCATGAACTCGAGGGCGAAGGCGTGCTGGGCCTCGGCCTCGCGGAGGTAGTCGAGCTCCTCGGCGATGCGCTCGCGCAGCTCCTCCAGCACCGCCTTGATGTCGAGACCGGGCAGCACGACCCCGAAGAGCTTGCCGAGCCGCGCGAGCTGGGCGAAGTCACCGAGCAGCGCCTTGCCCGCCCCCGGGTATTGGATCTTGACCGCGGCTTCCCGGCCGTCGTGCCACACGGCCCGGTGGACCTGGCCGATGGAGGCGGCGGCGGTGGGCTTGTCGTCGAAGGAGATGAAGTTGTCGCGCCAGTCGTCGCCGAGCTGCTCGGCCAGCACCTTGTGAACGGTGGCCGCAGGCAGTGGCGGCGCCGCCTCCTGGAGTCTCGTCAGCGTGGCGCGGTAGGGTCCCGCGATCTCTTGGGGCAGGGCCGCCTCGAAGATGGACAGGGCCTGGCCGACCTTCATAGCTCCGCCCTTGAGCTCGCCGAGCACCTTGAAGATCTGTTCGGCGGTCCGCTGCTGGATCTCCAGGGCCACCGTCTCGGCCGGCTTGCCCCCGATCCGCTTGCCGAGTCCGAGGGCTGCACGCCCGGCGAACCCCAGTGGGAGAGAGGCCAGCTTGGCGGAGCGCGTGACGGCGCGGCGTGGAAGATCGCTCACACTGATGCGCGGCCTCTCGGGAAGAAGCCGCTCCCCCTTTCGACGGTCGTCGCCGGAACACGTCAGTCGCTGGTGGGCGACACGACCATTCTTAGCGAATAAGGATTGTTTCGCATACAACGACATTCCGGATGAGGCGTCCACGGCGTGCTCCCCCAGCGCCAGTCGGGGGTGACGTCCGCTGTGGAGTTCGTCACAGCCGATGCATGACCGTCCAGATGGGCGAGCGCGTGCCCGGTCGCGGCGGCGGCCACGACCGTCGCGAGGGTGGTGTCGCAGGCGACCTCTCCCGGCGGGTAGCCGCCCAGCCGGGCGGTCACCATCGCCCATCCGGGGTCACGGTCCCGTCTGGTCAGATCGAGGCAGTGGAGGCATGCCGTCCGGCCTGGCAGGACGAGCGGCCCGACGGAACCGTGCCCCTCGAAGGCGGAGACGAGCAGGTGTGGGATGCCGAGCTCGGCCAGCTCGTTGACCAGCAGGAGGTCGAGCGGCTCGACGGGGGCGAGGATGACGAGGTCGGGGCGGTGGGTCCCGTCGCCGAGGTAGGGGCCGCCGGCTCGTACCAGGACGGAAGGCGTGCCGGGAGCGGCCGGCGGCGTGACGACCGGCGCGGCGCGGGCGTGAGCCTGGTTCCCCACGGTAAGCGCGCCGTCTCCCAGGGAGGCCGTTCTCATGAGCGCCGGGTCAGGGGGAGCGTGGTCCTTCACGGGACGGACGCCGGATTTCACGGGACCTGGTCCAGGGCGTCGGCGCCGGCCTGGGCGTGGGTCCGGCTCGGTGCGGGCGGCGCCTGCCGCTTCCGGAGGCGGCGGGGCTCCGCCGGACGTGAGGCGGCGGGCGACGGCCACCGCGCCGTCCTGGCGGCTGAGGTCCAGCTCGCTCCACGTCAGGCCGCCCGGTGTGAGGTCGCGGGGCCGGACCGGGCCCGGGTCGAACACACGGATGTCGCCCACACCGCACGATGCCAGCAGAGCGACGATCTGTGCCCCCACCCTGCCCGCTCCGTGGACGCGCACCCGTGCCCGTCTCCTTGCCTGGAACACGATGGAGCCGCCGTCCGGGCCCGCCGACGCCAGGTCGAGGGCGTCGACGTCGGGCTCCAGCCGGTCGCGCTCGGCCAGCGAGAGCCCGCGCAGCGACACATGACCGGCTGAGGCATCGTGGAGCACTCTGCGAGCGGTCAGCTGATCGAGCATGGCGCGGGCCATCGGCTCGTCGAGGCCGGCGGCGGACGCGGCGCGCAGCACCTGCCCCATGTCGCGGCTGCCGTCGAGCAGAGCGATCCATCTCCGGACCGGACCGGTGAGACCGGTCAGGACGACGGCCTTGGCGGGATGGACGCCGAGCTGCAGGGTGCGCTCGTCGCGCAGGATGCGCCGGAGGGCGGGCTTCACACGTGGCCTCATGGCCGGAAGGTTTCCACGTCGTGGCGGCTTCGCGCGGCGGCTTTCCGCGGGCTGTGGATAACCGAGGAGGCGGGGGGTGGGCTGTGGATGACCTAGGAGGCGGGGGTGGATCATGAAAACGCCACAGCGACGGGCGGAGGTCGGGTACGGGAGCGTTGCCGGAGGGCAGGAACCACGCCGTCGCGCACCTGGTGGTGGCGTGGATGCCTGGAGGACGGTGGGCGGTGGTCGTTACGCTCCCCGCATGAGTGAGCTCCTCGTCGAGCGCGACCCCGACGGTGTCGTGCGGCTGACCCTGAACCGGCCCGACCGGCGCAACGCCATGACCGACGGCATGACCGAGCAGTGGCGCGACACCATGGCCGAGCTGGCCGGTGACCGGGACGTGCGGTGCGTGGTCGTCACCGGTGCCGGGTCCGCGTTCTGCGCCGGCGGCGACCTGTCATGGCTGGGCGAGCGGAACGCCGAGCCCGTTCCGCGGCTGCGCGAGCGGATGCTCGGCTTCTACCGTTCCTGGCTGTCCATCGCGGCGCTGGAGGTGCCGACCGTCGCGGCCGTCAACGGGCCGGCGGTCGGCGCGGGGCTGTGCCTGGCGCTGGCGTGCGACCTCGTGTACGCGGCCGACGACGCCCGGCTGCTGGCCCCTTTCACGTCGCTCGGCCTGCATCCGGGGATGGCGGCCACGTACCTGCTGCCGGCGAGAGGCGGGACGGGGCTGGCGCGGGAGATGCTGCTCACCGGGCAGGCTATTTCGGGCAAGGAAGCAGAGATTAAAGGATTGGTAAATCGTTGTTTTCCACGAGCTGACCTCATGACGGAAGTGTCGGCGGTCGCGCGGAAGATCGCCAGGAACGCTCCCGTCGCCACCCGGCTCACCAAAGTCGCGCTGGCCTCCGGCCACGCCGATCTGGAAGCCGCGCTGCGCTGGGAGGCGCTCGCACAGCCCGTGACCATGGCCTCCGCCGACCTGGTCGAGGGGCTGGCCGCGCAGCGGGAAAGGCGCGTGCCCAAATTCACCGGGTCTTAATCATCTGACCAGGAGAAACAAGCACCTTCCCTCTGTGGAATTTCGCCGGTGTCGGCTAACGTGCATATGTGCCCCCCGAGACAGTCGAGGTCCGTCGCAGTTCTCGTCGCCGGCGTACGGTCTCCGCATACCGCGACGGCGACAAGACGATCGTGCTCCTGCCCGCCTGGCTGACCGGTCAGGACGCGGACGAATGGGTGAGCCGGATGCTCGATCGGCTCGCTGCCCGGGAGCGCCGGAGGAGGCCGACGGACGAGGGCCTCCTCGCGCGGGCCCGGGAGCTGTCGGTGAAGTTCCTCGACGGCAGGGCCGACCCGGCGAGCGTGCGCTGGGTGGACAACCAGCAGCACCGATGGGGCTCCTGCACTCCGGAGAACGGCACGATCCGCATCTCGACCCGGCTCAAGGGCCTGCCCGAATGGGTCATCGACTACGTGATCATCCACGAGCTGGTGCACCTGCTGGTGCCGAGCCACGGCCCCGCGTTCTGGACGCTGGTGGAGCAGTACCCGAGGGCCGAGCGGGCACGCGGCTTCCTCGAGGGCTTCTCGGCCGCCGTCAGCGCACCACCGGAGGAGTGTTGAGGCGCGTCGCCGCGGTCCTCGTACGGCAGAGCACGGCGGGCGCCGTACCCGAAGGCGTGGACCCGAGGGAGTTCCTGGAGGCGGTCGCCGAGGACGCCTACGAGGTGGTCGCCGGTCTGGACCTGGTGACCCCGGTGCTGGTGACGAGTGTCCCGGGGCTGGAAGAGCTGGTCTGGCCGGGCACCGAGGTGATCGAGGTCGGCGAGGACGAGCCGTTGGCGGGCATCGCGGCGCGGCTGGACGGCGACCAGGCGGTGGTGATGGCGGCCGACGCCCCCGACCTGCCGCCGCTGCTGATCGGCAAGCTGTTCCGCGAGCTGGGACGAGCTCAGGTGAGCGTCTGTCCCGCCGAGGGCGGAGGGGCGGTCGCGATGGCGTTCGGGCTGCCGATGCCCGCGTGGGCGGGCTCCGGTCTCGACGAGTCCGACCCGGTCACGGCGCTGCGCGCGCAGGCGCCGGGCAGGCGGATGGTGGCGACCGTCCCGGGCTGGCACCGGCTGCGCGCCGCCGGTGATCTGGCACGACTCGATCCGGGGCTGGAGGGGTGGGACAACACCCGCGCGCTGCTGTCCGAGGCGGGTCTGACCGCGCGCTGAGCTCACCGCAGAACGGGTCCGGCCCTCTCCGCCGCCTCCAGAACGGGTTCTAGGGAACGGCGAGCTCGGCGAAGACCGCGCGGTGGTCCGTGCCCGGCACCGTGTGCACGCTGACCTCACGCACGGCGACCCGCCGGTCCACCAGCACGTGGTCGATCGTGATGATCGGCGGCACCCTCTTGTTGGCGGGCCACGTCGGGATGAGCCCGGCTCCGACCTCGTCGGCGGCGTCCTTGTAGCCGCGGGACAGCACCCCGCGCATCGACGCGTGGTCGAGCGAGGCGTTGAAGTCGCCCGCCAGCACGCGCACCACGTCCGTGGAGGCGGCCGGCAGCTCGCCGAGCGCCTGGCTCCAGTCCGCCGCCTGCCGCCCCAGCGGCGGGAACGGGTGGACGTCGAGGAACTCGATCGGCTTGCCACCCGGCAGCGAGATCCGGGCGGCCGGCATGTTGTGACCGACGGACGGCGCCAGCTCGGGCATCGCCTCCATCGGGTACTTCGAGAACAGGCCGCTCCCGGTGGCGCTCCACTCGGCCTGGAGCACGCGGTTGGGCATCAACGTCTTCAGCCCCAGGGCGTCGAGCTCCTCCACGGCGCCGGGGGTCAGCTCCTGGGTGCTCAGCACGTCCGGATCAAGGCGGTGGACGAGGTCCATCACCGCCTGCGGGTCGGCCTTGCCGAACAGCATGTTGAGGGTGAGGACGCGCATCGGCCGGCCGGCCGTGGCGTCGGCCGTGCCCAGGGCGCGGGGCAGGACGCTGACGCCGAGCGCGGTCGTGGCGATCAGCGCGACAGCCGTGGCGGCGCGCCTGCCGCCGACCGCTGCCACGAGCAGCGGAAGGAGCGAGCCCGCCGCGACGTACGGCGTGGCGGTCATGAGCTGTGTCGGCAGTGATCCGCGTTCGAGGCCCGCGACCCTGGCCACGGCCCAGGCCGCGAACGGCGTCACGGCGAGCCAGGTCAGTGTGGTCGGCAGCCGGCGGCGCGACCGGGCCGCGACCACGATCGTGCCGCCGACCGTGCTGTCGGCTGAGATCTCCACATCGCCCCCTGTTGGAACGGTACAGACTCTAGCCGGACGGCTGTGAACGGGGCGTAAGACGCGACAGGAGGACCTCCCGGCCGCGCGCCGCGAGCCGGCGAGTGGCCTCGTCGGACAGCTCGGGGATCTCGTCCACGGGGAACCAGCGCAGGTCGAGGGACTCCTCGCTGATGACCGCCTCCGCGCCCGGCGGCGCAACGGCGGCGTACTCGACGTCGAGGTGCCAGCTGCGCGGCGGGTGGCACCAGACCTCGTGCCGGTCCAGCGCCAGCGGGCCGGGCAGCAGCTCCAGGTCGGGGATCCCGGACTCCTCGGTGGCCTCACGCAGGGCGACGGCGGTCAGCGAGGCGTCGGACGGCTCACAGTGGCCGCCCATCGGCAGCCACATGCCGGCCTTCGGGTGCAGCGTGAGCAGCACCCGCCCGCCGTCGTGCGACAGCACCGCCGTGGTCGCCGTCAGATGACCGGGGACGCACTCGCGCAGCATCGCGTCGTCGTGGTCGCGCAGGTGGCCGAGGAACCCGCTGCGATGCCGCTCCTCCTCGGCGGTGGGCGCCGTCCAGCCGGACAGGACGGCCACCGCGTCGCCGTGCAGGCTCACTTCTGGTCGTCCTCGCCCTTCTCCGGGTCCTTCTCGTCGTCGCCGGGGCCTTCCATGCCGCTTTCGAGGTGTGAGATGTCCCACTCCGACTCGCCCCGGACGAACGCCTCGGGGTCGTCGAGGTCGTCGGCCGACGGCATCAGGTCCGGGTGGGACCACAGCGCGTCGCGCCCGTCGACGCCGCGCGCCTCCCGGACCGCCTCCCACAGCGCCGCGGCCTCGCGCAGGCGGCGGGGACGCAACTCCAGGCCCACGAGGGTGCCGAAGGTCAGCTCGGCCGGGCCGCCGGTCGCGCGGCGCCGCCGTACGGTCTCGGCGAGGGCTCCCGCGGACGGCAGCTTGCCCTCGGCGGCGTGGCCCGCCACGGTGGCGACCCAGCCCTCGACCAGGGCGAGCGCCGTCTCCAGGCGCGCCAGCGCGGCCTTCTGCCGCTCGGTCTCCTCGGGCTTGAGCAGCGCGCCGCCGCTCAGCGCCTCCTGGATGGCCTGCGGGTTGTTGATGTCGAGCCCGCGGATCTGCTCCTCCAGGGCCGAGGTGTCGACCGTGATGCCCCGCGCGTACTCCTCGACCGCGCCCAGCAGGTGGGAGCGCAGCCACGGCACGTGCTGGAACAGCCGGTGATGCGCGGCCTCGCGCAGCGCCAGGTAGATCCGGATCTCCTCGGACGGCAGCTCCAGGCCCTGGCTGAACGAGGCGATGCCGCCGGGCAGCAGCGCGGCCCGGTCGGACAGCGGCAGGCCGATGTCGGTGGTGCCGAGCACCTCGCGCGCCAGCGAGCCGATGGCCTGGCCGATCTGCTGGCCGACCATCATGCCGCCCATCTGCTTGAGCATGCCCATGAGCGGCCCGGCCATCTGCTGCGCCTCGGGCGGCAGTCCGGAGCCGCCGAGCGCGCCGCCCATGGTCTCGACCATGCGCGCGGCGATCGGCTCGCACAGCGTGCGCCAGACGGGGATCGTGTTCTCGATCCACTCGGAGCGGCTCCACGCCTCGGGCGCGCCGACGCCGCTGGGCAGCGTGGTGGCCTCGTTCAGCCACAGATCGGCCAGGCGCAGGGCCTCGACGATCTGCCGGCGCTCGCCCTCCATGACGCTGGGATCGCCCTCCGCCACCACGGCGTGACGGGCGATGTTCTTGGCCATGTCCCAGTTGACCGGGCCTGAACCCTGGGGTGCCGACAGCATGTCGGCGAACTGGCGCATCGCCTGAGCCATCTGCTCAGGGTTGCCGAACATGGCGAACGGGTTTTCGTTGGGGTCGTTTTCGCGACCTGGCAGGTCAGTCACCGCTCTACCTCGTGCAGGATGGAGGAGTCCACATCCGCCACGTTAGTCGTCCTACGGCGGATCAGTGCAAAGTGAGGACCTGGTGCCTACCTCGAAACGCCCGCGCCAACCTGTCGTCGCCGTCACGGGCGCCGCCTCAGGGCTGGGCCGCGAGCTGCTCGCAAAGCTCGTATCCTCCGCGGATTTCCGCAGGGTGGTGGCCATCGACGAGGAGCGCGGCGACGTCCGGGAGGCGACCTGGAGAGTCATCGACGTCCGGGATCCGCTCTTGGCGAACCGGATCTCCGACATCGACGTCCTGGTCCACCTGGCCGGCGACTACGCGGTCGACTCCGACCCGCGTGAGCGCCGCGCGTACAACCTGAGAGCGGCGCAGACCGTGCTCACCGCCTCCGCCGCGGCGCGCGTGCGGCGGGTGGTGCTCGTCACGAGCGCGATGGTGTACGGCGCGGCGCCGGAGAACGACGTGCCGCTGCCGGAGGACGCCGCGGTCGCGGCCGAGCCCGACACCGGCGTCGTCGGCGACTACCTGGAGATCGAGGCGCTCGTGCGCCGGTCGCTGCGCAGCCATCCGGGGCTGGAGGTGACGGTGCTGCGGCCCGCCGCAGTCGTGGGGCCCGGGGTGGACACGGTCATCACCCGCCACTTCGAGTCGCCGCGGCTGCTGACGGTCAAGGGGTGCTCGCCGCGCTGGCAGTTCTGCCACGTGGACGACCTGCTCTCGGCGCTGGAGCTGGCCGCGCGGGGCGTGGTCACGGGCGTGCTCGGGGTCGGCTCCGACGGCTGGCTGGAGCAGGAGCAGGTGGAGGAGATGGCGGGGCTGCGCAGGTTCGAGCTGCCCGCGGGGCTGACGTTCGGCACCGCGCAGCGGCTGCACCGCCTGGGCATCACCCCGGCGCCCGCCACGGACCTGCACTACGTCGTCTACCCGTGGGTGGTCGACTGCGCCAGGCTGCGTGAGGCCGGCTGGAAGCCGGCGTGGACCAACGAGGCCGCGTTCCAGCAGCTCCTGGAGCTGCGCGAGAAGGCGACGACCGTGGTCGGCCGGCGCCTGCCGGTCAAGGAGGCCACGCTCACCGCGGCGGGCGCGACCGTCGCCGTCATCGGCACGGCCGCCATCGTCCGCCAGGTACGCAGGAAGCGCCGCCAGTGAGGCCCGGGGCGGTTCGGTAGGCTCTGGTCCGTGGACGTCATCCGGTTGCTCGGCATACGTGACACCTCGCTCTCCGTGCAGGAGGTGCTCGCCGCCGTGGGCGACCACGCCGCCGGTGGCACGACGCTGTTCGTGGGCACCGTACGCGAGCAGGACCACGGCAAGCCGGTGACCCGCCTTTCCTACTCCGCGCACCCGTCGGCGGGCGACGAGCTGCGCCGGGTGGCCGAGAAGGTCGCCGCCGACTTCCCCGTGACCGCGCTCGCGGCCGTCCACCGGGTCGGCGACCTGGAGCTGGGCGACATCGCCGTGATCGTCGCCGTGGCCGCTCCGCACCGCCAGGAGGCGTTCGCCGCCTCGCGCCGGCTGATCGACGACCTCAAGGCCGAGGTGCCGATCTGGAAACATCAGGCGTTCGCCGACGGGTCGGCCGAGTGGGTCGGCGCCTGCGAATAAGCTCGTCTCCATGTCGCGTCGCGCCTTGACCCTGCTGGTTGCGGGCTTCCTCGTGCTCTTGCTCGGCGTCGTGGGCGCGGTGATGAAGGTTCCGTACGTGGTGCTGAGTCCGGGACCGACCGAGAACACGATCGGCCAGGTCGACAAGAAGCCGGTGATCACCATCTCCGGGCGGCAGACCTATCCGACCACCGGCGAGCTCAACCTCGTGACCGTCGCCTACCAGGGCGGCCCGAGCAGCCGCATCGACCTGCTGACCGCGCTGCGCGGCTGGATCGATCCCGACGTCGCCGTCGTGCCCGAGTCGGCGATCTTCCCCGAGACCCGCTCGCAGCAGCAGGTCGAGGAGGAGAACACCGTCGAGATGGCCAACTCCCAGGACTACGCGACGGCCGCGGCGCTGGGCGAGCTGAAGATCCCGTACGGCACGGCCGTGTCGGTGCTGTCCACCGAGAAGGGCAAGCCGGCCGACGGCAAGCTGCGCAAGGGCGACGAGATCACCGCGGTCGGCGGCAGGACGGTCGCGAACGTGGAGGGCATCTCCGAGGCGGTCAAGGCCGTCAAGCCCGGTGAGAGCGTGGCGTTCACCATCACCCGCGGCAAGGACAAGCTCGACGTCTCCGTGCCGACCGTGCAGGGCGCGGGCGGCAAGGCGGTCGTCGGCATGGTGATGCAGGCGAAGTACAAGTTCCCGTTCGACGTCGACATCAACGTGGGCGACGTCGGCGGGCCGAGCGCCGGGCTGATGTTCTCGCTCGGCATCCTCGACAAGCTCACGCCGGGCGAGCTGACGGGCGGCAAGGACATCGCCGGCACCGGCACCATCGACCCGTCCGGCGCGGTCGGCCCGATCGGCGGCATCGCCCAGAAGATGGTCGGCGCGCGCAAGGCCGGGGCGACCGTCTTCCTCACGCCGGCCGACAACTGCGCCGAGGCCCTGAAGGCCGTTCCCGACGGGCTTCGCCTGGTCAGGGCCACCTCGCTGCACGAGGCGGTGCAGGCGCTCGACGCGATCCGCACGGGCAAGGGAGAGGTCCCGGCTTGCGCCGCCGGATGAAACTTCCGCCGATCCCCGTGCGTTAATCGAAGGGCTGGCACAGCGGTGTAGGTTGCCAGACACGGACCGTTTGTTCATCACGACGAGGGGTTGGCCTTGAGCTTCCGGACCCCAGGCGCCGGCCGGGCGATGCGCTTGCCCCGCCGGCCGAGACTGCTTCTGCCTGTCGCGATCGCGCTCGTGGCGATCGTGGCGTTGTTCTTCCTTTTCTCCGGTGTCTACACCGACTATCTGTGGTTCGACTCGGTCGACTACACCTCGGTGTTCTCCGGCGTGCTGCTGACAGAGATCGTGCTGTTCCTGGTCGGGGCGGTGCTGATGGTCGGCATCGTCGGCGGCAACATGCTGCTGGCCTTCCGCACCCGGCCCATGTTCGGGCCCGCCATGTTCGGCGGGGGCAGCGGCGCCGACCGCTACCGGATGGCGCTCGATCCCCACCGCAAGCTGATCTTCATCGTCGGCATGGGCATGCTCGCGCTCTTCGCGGGCTCCTCCTTGGCCGGGCAGTGGCAGACGTGGCTGGAGTTCGCCAACGGGGTGCCCTTCGGCAAGACGGACCCGTTGTTCGGGTTCGACCACTCGTTCTTCATGTTCGACTACCCGTTCATCCGGATGGTGCTGAACTTCCTGTTCACCGCCGTGATCGTCTCGATCATCCTGGCGGCGATCACGCACTACCTGTACGGCGGGTTCCGGCTCCAGTCGCCCGGCGTCCACGCCTCGCGCGCCGCGCGGGTGCACCTGTCGGTGCTGCTCGGCGTGTTCGTGCTGCTGAAGGCCGTGGCCTACTGGGTCGACCGCTACGGACTGGTCTTCTCCGACCGCGGCTTCGTGGACGGGGCGTCCTACACCGACGTCAACGCCGTCCTCCCGGCCAAGACCATCCTGGCGATCATCGCGCTCATCTGCGCCGTGCTGTTCTTCGCCGGCGTCGTACGGCCCGGCGGCATGCTCCCCGGCGTGTCGTTCGGCCTGCTGGTGCTGTCGGCCGTGCTGATCGGCGGCGTCTACCCGGCGCTGGTCGAGCAGTTCCAGGTCAAGCCCAACCAGCAGCTCAAGGAAGCCGCCTACATCGATCGCAACATCAAGGCCACCCGCGAGGCGTACGGCGTCGACGGCACCGAGATCCTGCAGTACTCCGCGGAGTCCGACCCGGCCAAGGTGAAGACCGACGGCGACGCGTCCGTGAGCGGGGTGCGGCTGCTCGACCCGGCGCTGGTGTCGTCCACGTTCGACCAGACGCAGCGCATCCGCGGCTTCTACGGCTTCTCGGAGCAGCTCGACGTCGACCGCTACAAGGACGCGAGCGGCAAGCTGGTCGACCACGTCGTCGGCGTCCGCGAGCTGCTCGCCTCCCCCGAGGGCCCGAGCAACTGGATCAACGAGGCGCTGGTCTACACCCACGGCTACGGCATCGTCGCGGCGCCCGGCAACGAGGTCGACTACGGCGGCCTGCCGGCCTACGACGCCAAGGACATGCCGGTCACCGGCCCGCTGGTCAACTCCACCAAGCTGACGGAGTCGCGCGTCTACTTCGGCGAGAACAGCTCCAACGAGTACGTCATCGCCGGCGGCAACCCCAGCAATCCGCAGGAGCTCGACTACCCCGAGACCGGCGGCACCGGCCAGAAGAACACCACCTACGCGGGCAAGGGCGGCGTCCCGGTCGGCTCGTTCATCAACCGGCTCGTGTACGCGGCGAAGTACGGCGAGAAGAACATCCTGCTGTCGGGCGACGTCAACGACAGCTCGAAGATCCTGTACGTGCGCAACCCGCGGGAGCGGGTCGAGAAGGTGGCGCCGTTCCTGACCCTCGACGGCAACCCGTACCCGGCGATCGTGGACGGGCGCGTCACCTGGATCATCGACGGGTACACGACCTCGAACGAGTACCCGTACTCCCAGAGCGAGAGCCTGGGCGACATGACCCGTGACACGGCCGTCGACCGGCGGCTGGTCGCGCAGCAGCCGCAGGACAACATCAACTACATCCGCAACTCGGTGAAGGCCACGGTCGACGCCTACGACGGCACGGTCACGCTCTACGCCTGGGACGACAAGGACCCGGTGCTCAAGACGTGGGGCCGGGCGTTCCCCGGCATCCTGCAGCCGGCCGCCAAGATGAGCCCCGACCTGCAGAGCCACGTGCGCTACCCCGAGGACCTGTTCAAGGTGCAGCGCTACACGCTCTCGCGCTACCACATCACGAACGCCGCGGCCTTCTACAGCAACCAGGACGCCTGGAACGTCCCGAGC
Source organism: Nonomuraea sp. 3-1Str (assembly GCF_031570565.1). NCBI lineage: Bacteria > Bacillati > Actinomycetota > Actinomycetes > Streptosporangiales > Streptosporangiaceae > Nonomuraea > Nonomuraea sp. 3-1Str. The sequence continues at coordinate 143,154 of NZ_JALHBK010000021.1, read as the reverse complement.
GACCCGTCGCAGGGCAACCAGTCGATCAAGCAGCCGCCGTACTACCTGACCACCACGATGCCGGTCCAGGACGCCAAGCCGTCGTTCTCGCTGACGACGACGTTCGTCCCCAGGGAGGGCCCGAACCTGGCGGCGTTCATGGCGGCCGGGTCCACGGTGGGCCAGGACTACGGGAAGCTGCGCATCCTGCGCATGCCGTCCAACACCGCGATCCCGGGTCCGGGCCAGGCGCAGAACAACTTCCAGAACAAGTTCTCCGGCGAGCTCGGCCCGCTGGGCCTCGGCAACGCCAACGTCAGGTACGGCAACCTGCTCACGCTGCCCTACGCGGGCGGGCTCATCTACATCGAGCCCGTGTACGTCCAGACCAAGGCCGGCACCGGCCAGGAGCCGTACCCGATCCTGCGGCGGGTCCTGGTGGCCTTCGGCAACAAGGTGGGCTCGGGCGACAAGCTGGAGGACGCGCTCGCGCAGGTCTTCGGCGAGAGCCAGCAGCAGGCGCAGCCCAACGACCAGCAGCAGGCCCAGCCCAACCAGCAGACGACGGCGCTGGCCCAGGCCATCACCACGGCGCAGAAGGCCTACCAGGACGCCCAGAACGCCCTGAAGGCCAACCCGCCGAACTGGGAGGAGTACGGCAAGGCGCAGAAGCGGCTGGACGAGGCGCTGAAGGCGCTGCAGGGCATCGGCACCCCGGCGCCCACCACCACGACGACCCCGTCGCCGGCGCCCTCGGGGAGTCCGGCGCCGACGGGGAGTCCGGCGCCCACGCCGAGCGCGACGCCCACCTCGTCGGCCTCGGCGACACCACAAGGGGGGACGTAGTCCCGGTTGATTTGCCACCGCCCCGCGATCCCTATAGTCTTTAGACACACACCGACGCGGGGTGGAGCAGTTCGGTAGCTCGCTGGGCTCATAACCCAGAGGTCGCAGGTTCAAATCCTGCCCCCGCTACCAGGTCAGAGGCCCGGAGGTTTTCCTCCGGGCCTCTGCTTTTGTGTATGCAGGTCTTCTGTGAATGCGGCGACGCTCTGCCTCGGTGAACGGCGTCACAGGCGCGGCGCTCTGTTTTCCGGTGGGTGTGGCAACGACGCGGCGTTCCTTTTGCCACAACGCCGGTATCCCTATAGGCTTCAGGTACACACCGACGCGGGGTGGAGCAGTTCGGTAGCTCGCTGGGCTCATAACCCAGAGGTCGTAGGTTCAAATCCTGCCCCCGCTACCAGGTCAGAGGCCCGGAGGTTTTCCTCCGGGCCTCTGCTTTTGTGCACGCAGCGCTTCAAGAACGCAGCGCTTGAAGAACGCAGCGCTTGAACAACAGCGCTTCAAGAACGCAGCGCTTCGTGAGCGCAGCGACGCTCCGCTTTCGTGAACGGCGTCACAGGAGCGGCGCTCTGTTCTCCGGTGGGTGCGGCAACGGCGCGACCTTTCTGTGACGTCATTCACATAAAGGCGGTTATTTACGCGAAAGTCATGGAGTAGATGCGGCGCGGCAGGCCGTGAAAGTCGGCCAGGCGTTCCAGGGTGAGGCCGTTCTTCTCCGCGACGCGCTGGGAGGGGACGTTGTCCGGGTGGATGATCGAGATCAGCCGGTCCACCCCGAGGACGTCCCGCGCGTGGTCGCGGCAGGCCGCGGCGGCCTCCGTGGCGTACCCCCTGCCCTGAAGGGCGGTCGGCACCAGGTAGCCGACCTCGATGAAGTCCTCGCCCTCGATCGTCTGCCGGACCAGGCCGCAGTTGCCGGCGAACTCGCCCGTCTCGCGCACCGTGAGCAGCCATAGCCCGTGGCCGTGCTCGGCGTAGCTGCGCAGGCTGGCCTCGATCCAGCGCCCGGCCTCCTCGCGCGTCCTGGTGCGGGGGTAGTAGCGCATCACCTCCGGATCGCCGAGCAGGGCGGCCATGTCGTCGAGGTCATCCGGTGTCATCTCGCGGAAGCCGAGCCGGGCCGTGGGGGCCGGGAGGCGGTGTTCGCTGGTCACGCGGGAGTTGGTCCCTTCTGGAGGGGTCTGCGGTCAGGTGTTTACAAGCTGACTGTGGTAGTAAAGGTGGCCAATGTTGCATATGAGGCATGAGGGATCAACATGACAACGCTAAGCCGGCGACGCCTGCTCCAGACGGGCGCCGCGGCCGTGCCCGCCATCGCGCTCGGATCGCGGCCCGCCCAGGCGGCGTCCGGCTCCTTGCTGGTCACCGGGGTCGTGCCGGCCGCGATGGCCGGGTTCGACACGGCGATGAAGAAGTTCATCACCGAGCGGGACATCTCCTGTGCCCAGCTCGCGGTGGCCAAGAACGGCAAGATCCTGCTGGCCCGCGGCTACGGCGTCTACACCAAGAACAGCAGCCTCATCCGGGTGCAGCCGACGTCGTTGTTCCGGATCGCCAGCCTGAGCAAGAACATCACCGGCGCCGCCATCGCCCGCCTCGCCCAGGACGGCAAGCTGAGCCTCGGCGCCTCGGTCACGTCGCTGCTGGGCCTGTCGGCCACGGCCGACCCTCGGCTGGCCAAGGTGACCGTGTGGCGGCTGCTCCAGCACACGGCCGGCTGGGACCGGGGCGTGTCGCCGGACCAGCTCTGGGCCGATCACACCATCGCCGCCTCGCTCGGCGTCTCGCTGCCGATCGACCACGCCGACATCATCAAGTGGGCCACGGCCAGGAAGCTCGACTTCGACCCGGGCACCAAGTACGTCTACAGCAACTACGGCTACATGCTGCTCGGCCGGATCATCGAGAAGGTCTCCGGGATGAGCTACGAGTCGTACGTCAAGCAGAAGCTGCTGGCGCCGGCCGGCATCACCCGGATGCGGCTCGGCCGCAGCCTCCTGGCGGAGACCGGGACCAGCGAGGTGACCTACACCTCGAAGTTCACCAACAAGACCGTGCTGAACGACTCCGGCACCGTCGTGCCGTACCCCTACGGCGGCTTCAACATGCCCAACCAGGACGCGAACGGCGGCTGGCTGGCCTCGGCCGTCGACATGGTCAAGTGGGGCTTCGTCTTCGACAAGGCCGGGACGGTGCTGAACTCCACGTCGCTCTCCCGGGTCTTCGCCAAGCCCGAGATCGGCGTGAACTCGAACGGCTCCTGGTACGGCTTCGGCTGGAGCGTGCGCAACAACAACGTCGGGACCCTGAACACCTGGCACAACGGGTCGATGCCGGGCACGTTCAGCTTCCTGGCGCGGGTGCAGAACGGCGTCAGTTACTGCGCGATCTTCAACCGGCGTGAGGAGACGGGCAGCCCGGACTTCGACTCGATCGACCCGATCCTCGGGGAGGCGATCGGCACCGTGAAGACGTGGCCGACGACGGACCTCGCCCCCCGGTACTTCTAGCACTTCCGACTCCACCGCACTTGTGACTGCACCGCACTTGTGACTGCACGAGCAAGGGGCCGGGCGCGATGATCGCGCCCGGCCCCTGGTGTGTTCACGGATTCCCGCGAGGGGTCAGGTGTGGACGGGAGATCCTGCGCCGGCGGCAGGATCTCCGCGTCACGCCTGCTGGCTCAGAGCCCTGCGGAGCCGATCGTTGGCTCGCTGGACCTGTCGCCGCGCCCGCTCCACGCGCTGGAGGCGGGAGATCAGGCGCTGCTCCTCCGCCTCTCGGTGGAGGGTTTGTATTCGGTCGTTGACCATGTCATGGCTGAGATACGGGACTTCCAGGCTGTGGGACATTCTGGTGCTCATGCGCTTTTCTGCTCTCTGGTGATGTGGCGTGAAAGGGATGTCAGGCAGCGACCGGGTGCTTGCGGGGACGCCCGCGGGGACGCTTGCGGGGGACGATGGTCCCCCGGAGGACCAGCTCGCCGCCCCAGACGCCCCACGGCTCCTCGCGCTCGAGCGCGCGGGCCAGGCAGGCCTTCTGGATGGGGCAGCCGCCGCAGAGCGCCTTGGCGAACTCCACGTCGTCCGGCGACTCGGCGAACCACAGGTCGGGGTCGGTACGACAGGGGATCTTGGCTTCGTCGATCAGGTCCATGATCGTCTTGGCCCCCATCTGCTTCTCCTTTTGATCGAACTTGTAGATCTTGGTCGGCACCTCGAGGTGGTCGGGGATCACGGACAAACAAGAAGGCCGCGGATCCTTGGTGCGGATCCGCGGCCTGGAGGCTGCTCTTGTGCCGGTCAGGTTATGACCGGAACATCCCTCCAGGGTTGCGGACCGCGCATTCCACCCTTGGTGATCTGCTGGGTCGGCACGTCGGTGCCTGCTGCGAAGACAGGAGCGCTCTTGGCGTCGGCACCGAGGTGGACGCGCGGGTAGGCGGGGGCCTGGCTACGGGCAGACTTCTCCTGCAGCGGCTTGGCGAGACCATCGGCCAGTCTCACCGAGTCACGGCATGCGGAGGCGAGCCACTGCGTGGCCGACATGTCGATGCTGATCACTGGGACTCACCTCCACTCTGGGATCGCCGGACAGGACCGTCCGACTTGCTTGACCATGACCCTAAACCGGGAACGCAGAACCCGGCAACCTATTTTCGACCTGCGATTTCACGACTTCGTGACACGGATCATCGCCTCCTGCACGACGGACACCACGAGGTCACCCGACGCGGTGAACATCTCACCGCGCGCGAGCCCCCGCGCCCCTCCGGCCCACGGTGACTGCTGCGCGTACAGGAGCCAGTCGTCGGAGCGGAACGGCCGGTGGAACCACATGGCGTGGTCCAGCGAGGCGCCCTGGATGTCGGAGGCGCCCCAGGCCATGCCGTGGGCGAGCAGGACCGTGTCGACGAGCGTGAAATCGGAGGCGTAGGCGGCCAGCACCACGTGCAGCAGCGGGTCGTCGGGCAGCTCGGCGTCGTAGCGGAACCACACGTTCGTCTTCGCGCTGCGCAGCTCGGGGTTGCGGTGGGCCTCCCAGGTCAGCGGCGTGGCGTAGCGGGCGTCCACCGGTCTGGGCCGCGACAGCCAGTCGCGGTACTCCGGCCGGTCTCCCACCAGCGCGTACATGCGGTCCTGGAACGTCGGCAGCGTCTCGGGGCCGGGCACCTCCGGCAGGTTTGTCGCCTGATGCTCCAGCCCCTCCTCGAAGATGTGGAACGAGGCCGACATCGTGAAGATGGCCTTGCCGTGCTGGACCGCCACGACCCGGCGCGTGGTGAAGGAGCGCCCGTCGCGCACCCGCTCGACGTTGTAGACGATCGGGATGGACGGGTCGCCGGGCCTGATGAAGTAGGCGTGCAGCGAGTGCACCGCCCGGTCCGGCGGCGCCGTGCGACCGGCCGCGACGAGCGCCTGCGCGGCGACCTGACCGCCGAAGACCCGCTGGATGCGCTCCTCGGGGCTGCGCCCGCGGAAGATGTCGAGCTCGATCTGCTCAAGGTCGAGCAGGTCGAGCAGCTCCTTCAGCGCCTCGTTCACGGGTCCCCCTTGGGATGAGCCATTAGTACGGCAAGTGTGACTTGTCGCCCATCTCTTACCAAACTTGGGTCAGCGGTACGTCAGCCGAGGTCGGGACTAGGAGGCCCCGCGGCACAACGACAGGACCGCCTCGCCGTACCGGTCGAGCTTGACGCGCCCGACGCCGGCGATCGACAGCAGCTCCTGCTCGGTGCGCGGCGCCCGCTCGGCGATCGCCTGCAACGTCACGTCCGTGAAGACGACGTACGGCGGGATCTTCGCGTCCTTGGCCGCGGCCGTGCGCCACGCCTTCAGGCTCTCCAGCAGCTCCTCGTCGTAGTCGGCCGGGCAGGAGGCGCAGCGGCCCAGCTTCTGCTCGGCCGCCGCCGTGAGCGTCTTCGCGCAGACCCGGCAGCTCACCGGCGCGGCCACCTGACGGCGTTCCTTCGCCGCGCCCGGCGCGCGGGAGGCCGCCGGGGCGCGGCCGGTCAGGCCGTCGAGGAAGCGGGAGGGCCGGCGGCCCTTGCGCCCACCCGGCGCGCGCGACAGTGCCCATGACAGCGCCAGATGGTGACGGGCGCGGGTGATGCCGACATAGAGCAGGCGGCGCTCCTCCTCGATCTGCTCGGGCGTCTCGGCGTAGATGATCGGCAGCATGCCGTCGGTGAGGCCCACCAGGAAGACGGCGTCCCACTCCAGGCCCTTGGCGGCGTGCAGGGAGGCCAGCGTGACGCCCTCGACCGGCGGCGCGTGCTGCTCGGAGGCGCGCCGCTCCAGCTCGGCGACGAACACCGGCAGGTCGGCGCCGTCGGCCGCCATGTCCTCGGCCAGGTCGGCCAGCGCCTTCAGCGACTCCCACTTCTCGCGGGCCTTGCCCCCGCCGGGCGGCGACGGCGTCAGGCCGAGGCCCGCGAGGATGTGGTGGACCTCCGAGGCCAGCGGCTCGCCCGACGCCGAGCGGGCCGCGCCGCGCAGCAGGACGACGGCCTGGCGCACCTCCGGTCGCTCGAAGAAGCGCTCCGCGCCGCGCACCACGTACGGCAGGTCCGCCTTGGCCAGCGCCTCCTCGTACGCCTCCGACTGGGAGTTGGTGCGGAACAGCACGGCGATCTCGCGGGACGGCACGCCCTGGTCGAGCAGCTTCCTGATCGCCCGGGCGACCCCGGCGGCCTCGGCCGGCTCGTCGTCGTACTCGTGGAAGCCCGGCCTGGGCCCGTCGGGCCGCTGCGCGACCAGCTCCAGGCGGTGCGGCGAGCGGCCCTTGGCGATGACGAGGTTGGCCAGATCCACCACCTGCGGGGTCGAGCGGTAGTCGCGCACCAGCTTGATCACGGCGGCGTCGGGGTGCTCGACGGCGAACCCGGTCAGGTAGCGCGGGGTGGCGCCGGTGAAGGAGTAGATGGTCTGGTTGGGGTCGCCGACCACGCACACGTCGTCGCGCCCGCCGAGCCAGGTGTCGAGCAGCAGCTTCTGCAGCGGGTTGACGTCCTGGTACTCGTCCACGACGAAGTAGCGGTACTGCTGACGGATCTGCGCCGCCACCTCCTGGTGCTCGGTCATCACCGCCGCGGTCAGCTCCAGGATCGTCTCGAAGTCGACCAGGTGCCGCTCGCGCCTGATCCGCTCGTACGCCTCGTAGAGCCGCGCCACCTCCTCGGCCGGCACCGGCGGGGTGCGGTTGTGCTTGGCGGCCGCGGCCACGTAGTCCTCGGGGCCGATCTGCGTGACCTTGGCCCACTCCACCTCGGCCGCGAGATCGCGCAGCTCCGACCGGTCCGCGCCGCGGCGGAGCTGCCGGCAGGCCTCCGCGAGGACGGGCAGCTTGGACTCGATCACCGACGGCGCCTCGCCGCCGATCACCCGCGGCCAGAAGTAGGTGAGCTGGCGCAGCGCCGCCGCGTGGAACGTGCGCGCCTGCACCCCCGGCGCGCCCAGCGCCCGCAGCCGCTGCCGCAGCTCCCCCGCCGCCCGTGTGGTGAAAGTCACCGCCAGCACGCTCGGCGCGTCGACCACCCCGCTGCGCACCGCGTGCGCGATGCGGTGGGTGATCGCGCGTGTCTTGCCGGTGCCCGCACCAGCCAGAACGCACACGGGCCCGCGCACGGCCTCGGCGACCGCGCGCTGCTCGGGGTCGAGGCCCGACAGGACGTCATCCACGCTGCTCACCTGTCAATCCTCCCAGCCGGTGGCGCTTACCCGTCCATTCTGGCAACATGCGGCCCGTCATCCGTTCATCGTCACCGAGATGCAAAGAACTGGTCTTTTCCCTCACAATGGGGCCCGACCACGTGCATGGGGGAAAGGGAAGACCGTGCGCACTGCGGTTCTCGTGGGGGCTCTCGCGCTCGCCGCCGTCACCGTCACCACACCGGCCACCGCCGAGGCGGCCAAGGATCCGACACCGGCCCCGGTGTCCACGTCCGACCTGTCCACGTTGAGCGGCCTGTCGTACGAGACCGTCTCCTACGGCCGGGAGCGCCGCCAGGACATGGACGTCTGGTGGACCGCGGACGGCACGCAGCGGCCGGCCGTCTTCCTCATCCACGGTGGCTGGTGGTCCAGCGGCGACAAGCGGCAGATGACCACCATCGCCCGGGAGTACGCCGACGAGGGTTACGCGGTCTTCAACCTCAACTACCGGCTCTCCGGCCAGGCGGCCTGGCCCGCGCAGCGCACCGACGTGCTGTCGGCCATCCAGACGGCCCGCAAGCACGCCGCCCGGTGGGGCTTCGACGTGAAGAACTTCGTGGTCGTCGGCTTCTCCGCCGGCGGGCACCTGGCGGCGTCGGTCGGCACGTACGGCGACGGGATGAACGGGCTCAAGGGCGTGGTCGGCCTGTCCCCCATCGTGTCGCCGCTGCGCGCCTACACCGACGGCGCCGTCACCACCGACCCGTACAAGCGCAAGCTGCGCGCCTCGGCGATCCAGCTCGCGGGCGGGTGCGAGCCCAAGGGCCGCTGCTCGCGGATCTGGGCCAGCATGGAGGTGGCCTGGCACGCCAGCCGCCACGACGCGCCGATGCTGACGGCCCACTCGGCCGACGAGTTCGTCCCGCCGGCGCAGAGCCAGCTTCTCAAGCAGATGCTCGGCCAGGTCGGGGTGCCGGTCACGGTCATCACCACGCCGGGAACGGCGCACAGCTCGGCGATGTACCGCCAGCCGGGCGTCGCCGAGCAGGTGCACCAGTGGATCGCGGAGCGGCTCGGCGGCCAGCTCTGACCTCGCAGGAATGACGGGGACTCCAGCCGTGTTGAAGGGAGCGGCCAGTCTCCTTGACCTTGGAGGGAATCGTCCGACATGGCGCTCACCGTCTACAGCACCACGTGGTGCGGGCCCTGCAAGTGGCTGAAGTCGCAGCTCACCCGTGAGGGCATCCCCTTCGAAGAGGTCGACATCGAGCGTGACCCCGCGGCGGCGGAGTTCGTGATGAGCGTGAACAACGGCAACCAGACCGTGCCGACGGTCGTCATCGAGACCCCGTCGGGCCGCGTCGTCCGCACCAACCCGTCGGCCCGCGAGGTGAAGGCGCTCCTCGAGGCCGCCTGACCCCCTCCGTCGCTCGTCCCTGCCCTGTCGAGGGACGAGCGACGTGGTAGAACTGGTCCTGAGGACCTGGGTGCCAAATTCACCCAGGTCCTCGTCTAGTGGGCGTGGCAGTCGATCTTCTGCTCCAGGCGGGCGATGTCGCCCTTGAGCTCGGTGCGGACGCTACGGATCTCGTCCCTGAGCTCAGTGCGCACATTGGTGATCTCGTGCTTGAGCTCGGTGCGGACGTCGGCGATGTCCTGCTTGAGCTCCGTGCGGACGTCGGCGATGTCCTGCTTGAGCTCGATGCGGACGCCTATGATTTCTCGCTTGAGCTCCACCACCGCGTCGGTGATCGCGTTGGTGACCGCATGGATGATGCGCTTCTCGGAAGCTTCGACCTTGACGTCCATTCGCGCTTCAGCCGCGGAGTGCTGGATCGCGATCTTCTGACGCTCGAGATCGAGGATTTCCTGCATGTGAGAGTCGTTCATGGGCATGACTTTAGCCTCCCGCTACCGAAGGTGTCTTCGAATCTACGCTAAGTAGCCGAGGCTTACCAGTCGCCGGTGAGGCGGTCGCCGTACCAGGTCTCGATGAGGCGGCGGGCGATGGAGACGGGCGGCGGGAGGCGGAGCTCGCCGGAGGCGATGGCCTGGGTGAGCTCCTCGCGGGAGAACCAGCGGGCCTCGACGATCTCCTCCGCGTCGGGAGTGAGCGTGGTCGTCAGGGCCTCGGCGAAGAACCCCAGCATGAGGCTGCGCGGGAACGGCCAGGGCTGGCTGCCCAGGTAGCGCGGCCTGGCGACCTGGATGCCGACCTCCTCGGCGACCTCCCTGATCACCGCGTGCTCCAGCGACTCGCCGGGCTCCACGAAGCCGGCCAGGATCGACATGCGGCCCTCCGGCCACCGCGGGCCGCGGGCCAGCAGGCAGCGGTCGTCCTGGTCGCGCACCAGCATGATCACGGCCGGGTCGACGCGCGGGAAGTGCTGACTGGAGTCGCGCGGGCAGACCCGGACGTGGCCGCCGGCGCGCACCTCGGTGCGGTTGCCGCAGCGGGGGCAGAACTCGTGGGCCGAGTGCCACGCCTCCAGCGCCACCGCGTGGACGAGCAGTCCGGCGTCGCGGTCGCCGAGCAGGCCGCCCGCCTGGCGCAGGCCCGCGGAGACGGTCTCGCCCTCGGGCGCGTCGAGCGGGCTCATCGGGACCGTGACGCGGCCGTTGCCGTCGCCGGTGGCTCCCCCGGGCAGCGGCGCCGCCACCGCGAAGTAGGCGACGTCGCCCTCGACGCCGAGCAGGTAGCGCTCCCCGGCCGGCGCCTCCTCCGGGCTGAACAGCACCGCCCGCACCTCGTCGCCGGAGCGCCGGACGAGCGTCTGGCCGTCCTGGATCACCAGCACCCGGGTCGTCGGCGCGGCCCAGGCACGTTCCAGCCACGCGTCGTCGGCGCGCAGCGCGGACGACCGGTCGATGGTGCCGCGTGCGAGGAGCAGCGGTCCGATCAGTTGCTCTTCCGCTCTCGTCTCCACGGGCCCACCCTTCCAAGTTCCGGATGTCATCCTATGACCCCGGCGTTAGCCTGAGGTTGCGGTATGGGGGCTCGGGGATGATCGTCGAGGGGCTAGGATCTGCGGTTAGGTAAGCCTTACCTGATCACATCCGGGGGTGCCACGCTTGCGGCTGTACCTGACCGCTCTCAAGCCGACCGACTCGGTGACCGACGGGTTCCTCCCGGCCGCCCGCGCGCTGGGCTGTGAGGTGACGATCCTCACCGACCGTCCCGAACGGCATCCGGACGCCGTCGGCTGCGACGTGCGCGACCCGCGCGCCCTCGTCGACGCCATCGCCGTTCTCGGCCGGCCCGACGCGATCTTCTCCAACTCCGACCACCTCCAGGCGGAGACCGCGCTGGCCGCCGCCTACTTCGGGCTGCCGGGCAAGGACTGGCGGGCGTGCCTGTCGGCGAAGAACAAGTTCCTGACGCGGCGCGCCCTCGCCGAGGCCGGGGTCGAGCGGGTCCGGTCCGTACGGCTGGCCCCGGGCGACGCCGTGCCGGACGGACTGCCGTACCCGCTGGTCGTCAAGCCGCGCGAGGGGGTGGCCAGCGAGGACGTGATGCTGGTCGAGAGCGACCTGGCCGGAGCGGTGGCGGAGGTCAGGCGGCGGCGGCCGGGCGAGGCGCTGGTCGTGGAGGAGTACCTGGAAGGCCCGCTGCGCACGCTGGAGACGCTGGGCGACGGGTCGGCGGTCCGGGTGCTGGGCGGGTTCGCGACGACGCTGGGGCCGCTCCCGCACTTCGTCGAGGAGCGGCTGGACTGGGCGCCGGACGGGCCGCACGAGCATGTGCTGGCCGCGCTGGCGGCGCTGGGCGCGGGGTTCGGCGCGTGCCACACGGAGTACGTCGTCACCGCGGACGGGCCGCGGGTGGTCGAGGTGAACTACCGGCTGATCGGCGACCACTGCGACTTCCTGCTCGCCGACGTGCTGGGGGTGCCGCTGTTCGAGTGGATCCTGCGGGTGCACCTCGGGGAGCCGCTGTCCGCCCTGCCGGAGACCCACCACGGCTCCGGGTACGGCAGCGCGGTGAGCGTGGTGGCGGACCGGTCGGGGACGATCACGTCCGCGCCGGGTGCGGAGACCGTCGTGTCGGACGGCGTGCGGCTCTGGCACCGGCCGTTGCGCTCGGCCGGTGAGGTGGTGGAGCGCACCCACACCAACCGCGACTACCTGGGCGTGATCCGCGCCGTGGGGCCCGACCGCGACCGGGTGGAGGCGGCCATCGGCGGCTATCGGGCGGCCCGGCCGTGGGTGATCGCGTGAAGGCCGTACGCGACCGGGACGTGCGGGGTCCGGCGAACGAGGCGCGCGGTCGGGCGGGCGGCGTGGGCGATCAAACGGGCGAGCAGCCGGGCGACCGGGCGGGCGATCGGGTGGACGGGCACCGGGCCGGGCGGGAGTCGGAGCTCGCGGCGCGGGTGCTGAACGCGCTGCTGCGCGAGGACTACGGCCGCCTGTCGGCGCGGGTCACCCGCAGCCGCGACGGCGTGGGGCTGCTGCTCGCCGGGGACCGGGTGGTGCGGCTGGCGCCGGGCGCGCTGTTCCAGGACTTCGTGGTCGCGCCCGGCGAGCGGCTGACGCTGGCCGAGGTGCTCGGCACGCTCAGGGCGGTGGCCGACCCGGCCGACGCCGAAGGGGTGGCCGTCTTCGCCGAGGAGTGCGCCCAGGCCCTGACCGCCTGGGACCTGCACGACGAGCACGCCGCCGCGGTGCTGGCCCGCGGGCCGTCGTACGAGACGCTGGCCGCGTTCGCCGACCACCCGGTGTACCCGACGTCCCGGGCCCGGCTCGGCCTGTCGGCCGATGACCTGCTCGCGTACGCGCCGGAGTTCGCCCCCGCGTTCGAGCTGCGCTGGGCCGCGGTGCCGCGCGCCCTGCTCGCGCCCGGCTCCGCCGAGCTGCCGCCCGACCTGACGCCCCCGCTGCCCGCGCCCGGCCCGGACGAGGTGCTGTTCCCCGTGCACCCCCTGGCCGTGGACGAGGTGCGGCGGATCGAGGGGGTACGGCTGCTGGACGAGCTGTGGACGACCGTACGGCCGACCCTGTCGATGCGCACGGTGGAGGTCGCCCCGCGCACCCACCTCAAGCTGCCCGTCCCCACGAGCACGCTCGGCGCGCGCAACCGGCGCTCCATCAAGCCGGGCACGCTGCGCGACGGGGCCGCGGCCGAGCTGCTGCTGCGGCGGCTGGCCGGTCCGGGCGTGCTGGTCGCCGACGAGCAGACGTACGCGCACGCCGGCCACGAGTACCTCGCCTGGATGGTGCGCCGGCTGCCCGAGGGCGTGATCGTGCCGGTCGCGGCGCTCAACGCCCCCGGCGTCCTGGCCGAGCTGGACGAAAGGACGGGCGGCGACGTGCTGCCCACCTACCTGCGGCTGCTGCTCGGCTGGAACGTGCGGCTGTTCGTCCGCTACGGCGTCGCCCTGGAGGCCCACCAGCAGAACCTGGCGCTCGTCCTCCGCGACGGCCGCGTGGACCTGCTCGTCAAGGACAACGACGGGCTGCTCGCCTCACCCGCCCGCCTGGCCGCGGCCGGCGTCGGGACGCCCGCCTTCGTCGACGAGCGGATGCTGACCGACGACCCGCACGCGCTGGCGGACGTGTTCGTCACCATCACCCTGCACCTGGCCGCCGCGGCCGTCGTCTTCGGCGCCCTGCCGCACCGGCGGGCCGCCGCCCTGCTGCGCGACACGCTGGCCGAGGCGCTCGACGAGCACGGCGACGACCCCATGGCCCGGCTGCTGCGGGCCCGGACCCTGGAGGCGGCGCGGCTCACCGGCAAGTCGATGATCACCGCTGGGACGCTGGTGGCCAAGGAGCGGTCGGGCGCCCGCGACGTCAACAAGTTCTACGGCACCAGCGGGCCCAACTACCTGAGGAGAGCTTGACATGCACGGTCTGGTCCTCGGCGCGCCCAGCTCACCGGCCGAGGAGGCGACGCTGGCCGCGCTGCTGCGCTGCTGCGTGCGGGAGGTGGCCGGGCCGCGCGGCCTGGTGTGGCCCGCGCCGCCGTACGTGCTGCTGCGGGTGGGGGGCACGCTGCTGCGGGCGCGTACGCGCGGGGGCGCGGCGCTGCGCTTCGACGGGCCGCCGGAGCGGCTGGAGCGCGGCGCGTGGCAGCCGCTGACCTCGGACGAGCTGGTACGGCTGGCGGAGGCCGAGCTGGGCGGGACGGAGCTCCAGGGCGGGCCGAACGAGGAGTTCGCCGGGCAGGTGGCGGCCAGCCGGGAGGCGGTGGCGGCGATCCTGCGGGAGCGGGCCGGGGCCGAGCCGCCGGCCGACCCGTGGCTGGCCTCCGAGCAGGCGCTGGTGTTCGGGCATCCGTTCCATCCGAGCCCGAAGGCGCGCGGCGGTGACCTCTGGGAGCGGTACGCGCCCGAGACGCACGCCCGCTTCCCCCTGCGGCTGCTCGCGGTGCGGGAGGACGTACTGGCCGAGGAGGGCGACGCGTCGGCCCTCGACCTGCTGGGCGAGGCGCCGCCCGGGCACCGGCTGCTGCCCGCGCATCCGTGGCAGCTCGACCTGCTGATCGACCGGCTGGGCCCGGCGCTCGGCGACGCGCTGACCGACCTCGGGCCGGGGCCGGTGGTGTCGCCGACGTCGTCGGTCAGGACGGTGTACGCGCCGGACGCGGGGCTGTGCCTGAAGTTCAGCCTGGACGTGCGGATCACCAACTGCGTGCGGAAGAACGCCTGGTACGAGCTGGCCGGGGCGGTGGAGCTGACCTCGCGGCTCGGGCCGGTGTTCGAGCGGGTGCGTGAGGTGTTCCCGGGCGCGCGGTGGCTGCGGGAGCCGGGCTACCGGTCGGCAGCCCTGGGCACGCGGCTGCTGGAAGGGCTCGGGGTGATCGTCCGGGAGAGCCCGTGGCGGGTGTGCTCCCCCGGCGTGGCGCCGGTGCTGGCGGCGGCGCTCGCCCTGGACCCGGCCGCGGGCGGGCCGGCCCCGTACGGGGCGGACGCGATGGAGCGGGACCCGCTCGGGTGGTGGACGGCGTACGTGTCGGTGGTGGCGCCGCCCGTCCTCGACCTGTTCTTCACGCACGGCGTGGTCCTGGAGCCACACCTGCAGAACGTCCTGGTCGGCCTCGACGCGACCGGCCTGCCGCGTGAGGCGGTCTTCCGCGACCTGGAGGGCGCCAAGCTGGTCGCCGGCCGCCATGATCTGGGCGGCCTGCCGTCCCGCGTGGCGGAGGCGCTGACGTACGACGCCGAGCGCGGCTGGGCCCGGGTCGTGTACTGCCTGCTGGTCAACCACCTCACCGAGGTGGCCGCGACCGTCGCGGCGCGGGGCGGCGACGAGCTGCTGCGCGAGCTGTGGCGGGCGGCCCGCGCCGTGTTCGCCGCCGAGACCGACCGGCTCGGCCGGCCGCTGCCCCTGCCGGAGCTGCTGGCCGGCGCCCCGCTGCCGGCCAAGGCGAACCTCGCGGTCCGCTGGGCCCGCGCCGCCGACCGGGCCGCCGGGTACGTGCCGATCGCGAACCCCCTCGCATGATCCCCGCCGGTGTCCGCGACGCCGCCGCCCGCCTCGGCGACCTCCCCGCCTACCTGTACGACCTGCCCGGCCTGGAGGCCCATGCCCGGTCCGTACGGCAGGCACTGCCGGGCGTCGAGCTGTACTACGCGGTCAAGGCCAACCCCGACCCCGAGCTGCTGCGCGTGCTGGAGCCGCACGTGGACGGGTTCGAGGTGTCCTCCGGCGGCGAGCACGCCCACGTGTCGGCCCTGTTCCCGGGCAAGCCGCTGGCGCTCGGCGGGCCGGGCAAGTCCGAGGCCGAGCTCCGCCTGCCGCACCACCGCCTCCACGTCGAGTCGCCCGGCGAGCTGCGCCGCCTGCTGGCCACCGGGCTGGAGGCCGACGTGCTGCTGCGGCTCAACCCCGGGCTCGCGGTCGAGGGGGCCGCGCTGACGATGAGCGGGCCGTTCGGGATGGACGAGGCGGGGGTGGCGCAGTGCCTGCCGCTGTTCACCGACCGCGTACGGCTGCGCGGCGTGCACGCCCACCTGGCCAGCGGCCTGGACGCGCCCGAGCTGCTGCGCCTGGCCCGCCACCTGCTCGACACCGATCATGACGAGGTCAACCTGGGCGGCGGCATGGCCGTGGACTACACCGCTCCGCGGGCGCGGTTCGGCTGGGCCGAGTACGGCGAGGGGTTGACGGGGCTGCGGCGTCCGGGGCAGCGGGTGCGGATCGAGCCGGGCCGGGCGCTGACCGCGTACTGCGGCTTCTACGCGACCCGCGTGGTGGACGTCAGGCGCGTGCACGGCCGGGCGTACGCGGTCCTGCTGGGCGGCACCCACCACCTGCGCACGCCCGTCGCCAAGGGGCACGACCAGCCGTTCGAGGTGCTGCCGGAGGGACGGGGCCAGGGCGTGACGGACGAGCCGGTCACGCTCGTCGGGCAGCTCTGCACGCCCAAGGACGTCTTCGCCCGCGACGTCGTCACCTCGGTGAGCGTCGGCGACGTGGTGGTGTTCGCGTTGGCCGGCGCCTACGCCTGGAACATCTCCCACCACGCCTTCCTCATGCACCCTCACCCGGAGTTCCGCCACCTGACGGCCTGACCGGCGCCCCTTCGACGGGCGCCACCGGGCCGTCGGCGGGCGCGTGGAACCATGCCGCTCCACGTCGGGTGTCCATGTACTCGCGGATCCGTCTGATCAGGCCGGACTCCAGTTCGAAGATGAAGCAGTAGTCGTTGTCGTAGTGGCCGCCGTGGGCGAGGGTGGCCCGCAGGCGCATCTCGACGACCACGGTGTCGCCGTCGGCGTGGAAACCGCCGAAGTCCATGGACACGTCGTCGACGAAGACCGTGGAGAACTCCTGGGTCAAGAACCGTACGATGCGTTCCCGGCCGACGAGATGGTGCGTTCCGTCGAGGGCCAGAGAGGTCGCGTTGCCGGGCGGGGCGAGCCACTCCGCGTCGTGCGTAAAGACGTCGCGGACCCGGCTCGCGTCTCGCGTGGCGAAGACGCGCCACGCGTCGATGACGAGCTGCTTGTTCGATGCCGCACTCATGGGCCGACTCCTTGTGCAGGTGGATGGCCCAGGATTCTCGCGGGTCGCGGATCAGTGATCTGGTCAGATTCGGCCAGACTCGGCAGTGGGTCCTGATCTGTCCGATCTGGACCGGCCCACCGATGCCATGCTGAAGCCGTGAACGCAGTCGGCGCTGTCCTTACCACCGGCATCTACTGCCGCGATGACTGCCCGGGCCGCCCCCTCCTGGGAAACACCACCCGCTACCCCTCCGCGGCCGCGGCGGAGGCGGCCGGGTATCGCGCCTGTCATCGCTGCCGCCCGTACCGGCAGGAATCCCTCGCTTTCGCGGACATGCCCGCACTGGTGTGCCGCGCGGTTCAGCTCATCGCCGCCGGAGTGTTGGACGACGCGACGGACAGCGGTCTCGCCGGCCACCTCGGCGTGTCGCCGCGTCATCTGCGGCGGGTGTTCCTGCAGCATGCCGGGGTCACACCCGACCAGCTCGCTCGTTCCCGGCGCGCGCACTTCGCCCGTCGGCTGCTCGACGACACCGACCTGCGCATAGCCGACATCGCCTTCGCCTCGGGCTTCGGCAGCGTCCGGCAGCTCAACCGCGTCCTCGCCGACGTCTTCCACGGCACCCCGCGCGAGTTACGGGCCCGGCGACGGGTCACCGACCGCCTCCAGGCCGACGGCGGGCTGGCCCTCCGGCTGACCCACGACAAGCCGATCGACTTCGCGGCCGCCCTGCGCCACCTGGCGGCACGGGCGACACCGGCCGTCGAGGCGGTCTCGGGCGGCTCCTATCGGCGTACCATCCTGGTCGATCACGATCCCGGCATGATCGAGATCACCCAGCGGTCCCCGACGGAGCTGCTCCTCGTCGCTCATCTCCCCCGGCTGGGCGGCCTCATCCACCACGTCCGCCGCGCCCGGCGCCTTCTCGCTCTTGACGATCCCGCCCGGACGTGCGGCCACTGGGATCCATTCGAGGCCGGCGTGCACGACATCGTGCGGGCCGGGACAGCGGACGCCTCGCAGGTACGGGCCGTCCTGGGCTGCCTCGTCGACCGATTCGGCGGGGCCGTGCCCGGCCTCGCCCCGGCCGGGCTCACCAGGACGTTCCCACGACCCGACGTCCTCGCCGCGGCCGATCTCGGCGCCCTGCCCATCCCCGGCGCCGTCGTTCACGCCGTACAGTCATTCGCGCTCGCGACCGCCGACCGACCGGCGCCGGGCCTTCCTCATGCACCCTCACCCGGAGTTCCGCCACCTGACGGCCTGACCGGCACCGCCTCGACGAGCGCCACCAGGCCGTCGGCGTCCAGCAGATCCACGGGGCGCACCGTCCGGTTGGCGCGCACGTAGTGGAAGGCGGCGCTGACCCGGTCGAGCGGCACACCGGCCAGGTGCGACCAGGCCAGCCGGTAGGCGGCGAGCTGCACCGACGCGGCCCGCGCCTTCTTGCCCCTGGGCGGCTCGCCGGTCTTCCAGTCGACCACCTCGTAGCGGCCGTCCGGCAGCTCGAACACCGCGTCCATCCGGCCGCGCACCAGCCGGTCGGCGATCATGGTCTCGAACGGCACCTCCAGGTCGAGCGGCCGGCGCTCGGCCCACTCGCTCTGCTCGAACCGCTCCTGGAGGTCCGCCAGCCGCACGTCGGCCTCCTCCACCTCCTCGACCAGGTCGAGGTCGAAGTCGTCGAGCAGCCGCTGCTGGTCCCAGCGGGTCTCCAGCCACTTGTGGAACGAGGTGCCGCGCCGGGCGAGCGGAGCCGGCTTGACCGGGACGGGCCGGCGGATCCTGCGGGCCAGCTCGCCGGCGTCGGCGGCGAGCGTCACCAGCGACGACACGGTCAGCTTCGACGGCAGCTCCACGGTCGTGGCGCCACGCCTGCGGTGCAGCTCCCGCTCGCGCAGCAGCAGGTCCGTGTCGCGCTCCCAGGCGCGCACGCGCTCCTCCTCGAACGGGCGCAGCGGCTCGTCCTCGGCCGGGGCGAGCGACCCGGCCAGCGCGTCCTCCACCAGCCGGGCGCCGTCCAGGACCGACTCGTAGCGCAGGCCCTCGGGCGTGACCGGCCAGACGGCGGCGGCCGGCTCGGCCAGCAGCGGGTTCGAGGCCCCCTCTTCGAGGTCGGGCGCCCAGAAGGCCACCTTGTCGGCGGTGTCGCGGATCTCCAGCAGGAAGTCCGACGGCTCCAGCGGCCTGGTGGCGCTGCCCCACCGGTAGCCGGAGGCGATCAGGTGGTAGTGGGCGCGCGTGACGGCCACGTACGCCAGCCGCCGCTCCTCCATCAGGTCGCGCTCCCGGCAGCTCTCGTCGAACGCGGCCAGGTCCTCCTTGGCCAGGCCCGGCAGACGGGGCAGGTCGGCGGCGTCGCCGCGCAGCGGGTAGGGCAGCTTGCGGGCGTTCTCCGTCCAGCGGCTGTTGGTGACGGGCGTGGCCGGGAACATGCTGCCGGTGGCGATCGTGCCCTTGGAGCTGACGAGCTGCGACAGGCCGGGCACGACCACGATCGGCCACTCCAGGCCCTTGGAGGCGTGGACGGTCATCAGCTTCACGCTGTTGCTGTCGCCGACCCGGCCGGCCTCCAGCCCGAACTCCTCGCTCTCGGCCGCCTGGAGGTAGGCGAGGAACGCGCCGAGCGTCGGGTCCTCGGAGTCGCCCGCGAACCGCGACGCCGCGTCCAGGAACGCGTCGAGGTCGGCCCGGGCCGCGAACGCGCTGACCGTGCCGCCGCGCGCGGCGACCTCGATGTCCAGCCCGAGCCGCCGCTCCACCTCGGTGATCAGGTCGGGCAGCGGCTGGCCGGTGTGCGCCCGGAGCTGTCGCAGCTCCTGCGCGAGCGCGACGAGCCGGGCGCCGGCCAGCGGCGAGAACGACTCCAGCCACTCCTCCCGGTCGGGCAGCTCGTCGAGCGCGTCGACCAGGCTGCCGCGCTCCTCGGCCAGGTCGGCCACCACCTGGTCGAGCGGGTCGTGCCCGCGCCGGCCCGCGCGGCTCTCGCGGTTCAGCTCGCGGGCGTACTGGCCGAGCACCCGCAGGTCGGCGGGGCCGATGCGCCAGCGCGGACCGGCCAGCAGCCGGGCCAGCGCGTCGCCCGCCGTCGGGTCGTACAGGACGCGGAGGGTCGCGACGATGTCGCTGACCTCGGGGACGGTGAGCAGGCCGCCCAGGCCGACCACCTCGACCGGGATGTCGCGCTCCTCCAGCGCCTTGCGCAGCGCCGGGAACTGCGAGCGCTTGCGCGCCAGGATCGCCACGTCCTGCGGCTGGATCGCGAGCGTCTTCTTGCGCTCGCCCTCGCCCCAGGGCAGGCCGTCCGGGGCGACCTCCCGGCCGAGGATGCCGGCCAGGCCGTCGGCGACCCACCGGGCCTCGTCCTCGGCGGTCTCGTGGAAGGCGCAGGTGACGCGGCCTCGGTCCACCCGGTTCGGGCCGGGCACGAGGACGGGCACCTCGCGGGCCTCCATGCGCAGCGGGAGCTGGACGCGGGCGGCCACGTCGAGGACCCGGTCGCCGTTGCGGAAGCTGACGCTGAGCTGCCGCACCGGGGCCGGGTCACCGGTGCCGGTGCGGAAGTCGCGGGGGAAGCGGCGCAGGTTGCCGGCCGAGGCGCCGCGCCAGCCGTAGATCGACTGGCAGGGGTCGCCGACCGCCGTCACCGGGTGGCCGCCGCCGAACAGGCTCCGGAGCAGGACGAGCTGGGCGTGGCTGGTGTCCTGGTACTCGTCGAGCAGCACCACCGCGAAGCGGGACCGCTCGATCTCGCCGACCTCCTTGTGGTTCGCGGCGATGCGGGCGGCCAACGCCATCTGGTCGCCGTAGTCGATGACCTCGCGCGCCCGCTTGAGCCGCTCGTACGCCTCCACCAGCGGCAGCAACTGCTCCCTGGCCGCCTGGACGTTGACCGGCCGGTGCTGGGCCTGCGTGACGCGGCCGGGCAGCCTCTCGTGCTGGTCGCGCAGCCAGTCGCCCACCCGGCGCACGTCCCCGGCGCCGCGCAGGTGCTCCGACAGCTCCCCCGCCAGCTCCAGGACGGCGGCCGTGACGGACGGCGGGCCCAGCTCGACGCGGTCCATCGGCCCGTCGTAGGCGGCGACCACCCGTGAGGCGAGCTGCCAGGAGACGGCCGGCGTGACCAGCCGCATGGTCGGCTCCAGCGCCTCGCGCAGCGCGTGGTCGGTGACCAGGCGCGCCGCGTAGGCGTGGTAGGTGGACACGGTCGGCTCGTCGTCGAGCGCGTCCGGCGTCACCAGGCCAGCCTCGGCCAGGCCGTTCAGCCGCTCCCTGACGCGGGTGGCCAGCTCGGCGGCGGCCTTGCGGGTGAACGTCAGGCCGAGCACGTTGCCCGGCTTGACCAGGCCGTTGGCGACGAGCCAGACGACGCGGCCGGCCATGGTCTCGCTCTTGCCGGAGCCGGCGCCGGCCATGACGACCATGGGTTCGAGGGGCGCCTCGATGACGCCGGCCTGCTCGGGAGTCGGCGGCAGGACGCCGAGCTTCCCGGCCAGCTCGACGGGGTTCAGCACACCTGGCCTCCGCTGTCGTTGACGGGACAGCTGGCCTTGGCGGCGCAGGTGCGGCAGCCGTCGTTCGCCCTGGCCTGGAAGTACGGTCCGGACATGCCGGTCGCCACGGTGTCGACCAGGCCGGCGGCCCAGCCGGGGTTCGGGTCGTCGGCGAGGGCGCCCTGGCGCTGCTCCAGCGCCTCGTTGCGGCCGCCCGCCTTGCCGAGCTGGACCAGCGCGGCGCCGCCCGGCTCGGTCATGCCGTGGCGGGCGAACGCGCCGAGCAGCGCGGCGAGCTGGTACACGCCGAGCTGCGGGTGCCGGTCCAGCTCGCCCGGCCGGGGCTTGGAGCCGCCGGTCTTCAGGTCGATGATCACCGCCCGGCCCTCGGAGTCGCGCTCGACCCGGTCGACGCGGCCCTTGATCTGCACGCCGTCGCCGACCGTGGCGACGAACGCCTCCTCCAGGGCGACCAGCTCGCGGGGGTTCTCCTTGTGCCAGCGCAGGAACTTGCCGATCATCTGCTCGGCGACCTGGCGCTGCTTGCGGTTGAACCAGACGCCGCCGAAGTCGAGCTCGTGCCAGATCTCGTCCAGGCGGCTGCCGAGCAGGTCCTCGTTCGGCAGGTCGGTGGAGGCGAGCACGGCCAGCGCGTGGATGATCGTGCCGAGCCCCTGGGCGCTGCTGGTGCCGGCGGCGCCGACGGCCGTCTCCAGCAACCAGCGCAGCCCGCACTTGGTGAAGCTCTCGACCGCCGACGGCGAGATGCTGACGGTGTCGTCGGGCCAGCTCAGCGGCCGGTCGTCGGTCATGGTCGTCAGGGCGTACCACTCGTTGGGGTGGGCGCCCCGCACGCCGGCGGCGGCCAGGCGGGCGAGCTGCTGGGCGGCCTTGCGGCGCACCTTGGCGGGCCGGGTCGGGTCGGTGACGGCGCTGCGCAGGTCGGCGACGAGCGCCGCCATGTTGAGCCAGCGCGCCCGGTCGTCCACCGTGGCCGTCTCCACCGCACCCGGCATGAGCTCGCTGAGGAACCTCGACGGCCGCTCGTCGGTGTCCTCGCCGCCCACTGCCGTCACCACGAGCCTGCGCCGGGCTCGCGTCGCCGCGACGTAGAACAGCCTCCGCTCCTCGGCCAGCAGCTTCGAGGCCAGGGACGCGGCGTTCGGCCTGGCGCCCTCGGCCAGCTCCACCAGGTCGTCGGCGCCCAGCATCGACCCGCGCAGCCGCAGGTCCGGCCACACGCCCTCCTGGACCCCGGCGACGACCACCACGTCCCATTCGAGGCCCTTGGAGCGGTGGGCGGTCAGCACGCGCACCGCGTCGCCGTCGGGCGCCCGGTCGGCCAGCGTGTCGCCCGGGATCTCCTGCGCGGCGAGGTCGTCCAGGAACACCTCGGCCCCGGCCTTCGGCATCCGGTCCACGAACCGGGCCGCGTGGTCGAACAGCGCCACCACCGCGTCCAGGTCACGGTCCGCCTGCGCGCCGCGGGCGCCCCCGCCCAGACTCAGCTCGGTCCACCGCTCGGCCAGACCGCTCGCCTGCCAGATCGCCCACAGGACGTCCTCGGCCGTGCCCTCCTGGAGGACGGCCTCGCGGGCGCTGACCAGCAGCTTGGCGACGCGCTCGGCGGGCGGGGCGATGTGCGGCTCGACGCGGGTGAGCTCGCGGGCGTCCTTCAGCGCCGCGACGAGCAGCTCGCCGGACGTGCGGGGCCTGTCACGGGCTTCGGGCGCTTCCGGCTGCTCTTCTTCCCGCTCGTCCTGGCCGGGTACGGCGGGCTCCGGCTCGGTGAGCGCGTATGCCTCGTTCTCGGCGATCTTCAGGGCTCGGCGGAGGCGCCGGACGCCGATCATGTCGGTGCCGCCCAGCGGGCCGGTCAGCAGCTCCTCGGCCACCGTCTCGTCCAGCGACGGGGGGTCAAGGGCCACGCGCAGCATTGTCAGCAGCGGCCGTACGCCCGGCTCCTGGGCGATCGGCACCTCGTCGCCGGCCACCATCGTCGGCACGCCCGCGCTGACCAGCGCCCGCCGCAGCAGCGGCACCTGGCGGACGGCCGAGCGCACGAGCACGGCCATCCGGTGCCAGGGCACGCCCTCGATGAGGTGGGCCCTGCGCAGCGTGTCGGCCACGACGGCGGCCTCCTGGCTGGTGCTGTCGGCGAGCAGCACCCGCACGTCGCCCGGGTCGGCGTCGGGCAGGCACAGCAGCTCACGGTGGCCGTGCGTCCGTGCCCGCGCGGGCGCCGGGGTCCCAGCCGGGGCCTGCGCCTGGCCCGGTGCCGCCTGGCCCTGTGCCTGGCCCTGTACGGGCGTCCGGGACGGTGTGGGGTCCGGCAGGGGGGCGGCCGGGAGGCGGGCGGCGAGGCGGCGGGTGGCCTCCAGCACGTCCGCGCCGCTGCGGCGGCAGACCCGCAGCGCGAGCACCGGGGCGTCCCGGCCGTCGAGCGTGCGGAACCGCTGCGGGAACCCCAGGATGCCGCGCACGTCGGCCCCCCGGAACCCGTAGATCGACTGGTCGGGGTCGCCCACGGCCACCAGGTCACGCCCGTCGCCCGCGAGCTGCCGCAGCAGCATCTCCTGCGCCGGGTCGGTGTCCTGGTACTCGTCCACGAACACCACGTCGTGCGCGGCCCGCTCCCTGCGCCGTACCTCCGGGTCGGCCAGCAGCGCGGCCGCCGCCCGGATCAGCTCGGTGTAGTCGAGCGCCGGCTCCGGGTCGAGGTCGAAGCGCCTGTCGTAGCGCCGGGCGAACCCGCCGGCCGCCACCCAGTCGTCACGGCCGTGGCGCCTGCCGAGCTCCTCGATGCGGTCGCCGTCCAGGCCGCGCTCGGCCGCGCGCGACAGGAGGTCCCGCAGCTCCTCGGCGAACCCCCGGGTCTTCAGCGCCTCCCGCAGCGTGCGCGGCCACTCCGTCGCGCCGTCCTCCAGCTCGCCGTGGAGCAGCCGCCGGATCTCCAGAAGCTGCTCGGGCCCGGTCAGCAGCCGGGGCGGCGGCTCGCCCGCCAGCACGGCCTCGCGGCGAAGGAGCGCGTACGCGTAGCTGTGGAACGTCAGGGCCAGCGGCGTGCGGGTGGTGCGCCGCAGCCGGGCGGTCACGCGTTCGCGCAGCTCGCCGGCCGCCTTACGGCTGAAGGTGAGGATCAGCACCCGCTCGGGGTCGGCCCCCCGGCGCTCGATGCGGTCGACCACCGACTCCACGATCGTCGTCGTCTTGCCCGTGCCCGGGCCGGCGAGGACGAGCAGCGGCCCGCTCCCGTGGGCGACCACGGCGCGCTGGTACTCGTCCAGCACAGGGGGCTCCGCCGGCCTCGCGCTCCCGCGCCGCACCAACCGCCAGGTCTGACCACTCACAGCACTAGATTCCATCAGACCACAGGGGTAGATCGTGCCGAGTTGACCGGTCCCGCGGAGACGATCCGCTCACGTTAGCGACACGGGAAGGGGTTCGCGCGGCGACACGCCACGGTGAGGTCAGGCCAGACGGACTCCGGGGGTCCGCAGGAACGTCGTGATGAGGGCGTGGATGAGGCGCGCCAGCAGGGCCTCGGCCACCATGAGCGTCGCCTTGGCCAGGATCGAGGCCAGGAGATCGGGCATGAGATACCTCACATGAGGGAAACGGTACGTAACGCCATATTTCACCATAAATCTGGCACTTGACGGCATCTTACGTGTCCGAAAGGCGAACGCGAGATGGCCGGCGCGCGTCCACCCGTTCGAGTGCCCTTTCGAGCAGCACCGCCGCGGCGGCGCAGCCGAGCGCGATCCCCCACCCCAGCGGCCCGATCGGACGGCAGCCGAACAGCCGGCTCAGCCCCGGCACCGAGACGATCACCGCGAGCACGGCCAGCGACGCGAGCGAGGCCAGCAGCACCAGCCGGTCCCGCCCGCCCACGACGAGTGTCTGCAGGAGCTGCGCCCCCACCAGCCCGACGAGCCCGATCGTGTCGGCCCGGTCACGTGTGCCGGTCATGCGGCCGAGCAGCCACGCCGCCGCGGCCGCCGCGGCGGTGGTGACGGCCCGCAGGTAGATGTCGCGGGTCAGAGCGGTGCCCAGCGACGCCTCCGGCCCTTCGGCGAGAAGCCGGTCCGGGTCCGCGGCGCCCGGCGGCCGCACCGCCACGGCCATGGCGGGGAGCATGTCGGTGAGGAGGTTCACGAGGAGGAGCTGGCGGGTGTTGAGCGCGCTGCGCCCGGTCAGCAGGCTGGAGCCGACGGTGAACACGATCTCGCCGAGGTTGCCTCCGAGCAGCATGCTCAGCGAGTCGCGCACCGACCCCCACATCCCCCGGCCCTCCACGATCGCGTCGATGATCGTCTCGATGCGCTCGTCCGCCACCACGATGTCGGCGGCGGCGCGGGCGGCCGGGGTGGCGCGGGAGCCCAGGGCCACGCCCACGTCGGCGAGCCGGATGGCGGGCACGTCGTTCGCGCCGTCTCCGGTGACGGCGACCACCCGGCCCATGCGGCGCAGCCCGGCGACGATCCGGGCCTTGTGCTCCGGCGTGACCCGGGCGAACACCGCGACGTCCGGCAGCGCCCCGGCCAGCGCGTCGTCGTCCAGCTCCTCCAGCTCGGGGCCGGTCATGACCCGGCCGCCGTTCAGGGCGTTGATCTCTGCGGCGATGGCCTCCGCCGTGCTCGGGTGGTCACCGGTGATCATGACGACACGGACGCCGGCGCGCATCAGGCCCTCCACGCTGCGCCTGGCGGTGGGCCGCACCGGGTCGGCCAGGCCGAGGAAGCCGAGGAAGCTCAGCCGTTCGATCCTGGACTCGTCGAGGTCGGCGCGGCTGGAGGCGGGCCGCTCGGCGACCGCCAGCACCCGGTGGCCCTGGCGCGCGAGCCGGTCCATCTCCTCCTCCAGCTCGCGCCTCGCCGCCTCGTCCAGCGGCACCGTCCCCGCGCCGCGCCGCAGCTCCGTGCAGCGGCTGAGCAGCACCTCGGGCGCGCCCTTCACGCTCAGCACCTGCCGCGCCGCGCCGCCCTGCTCCCCCGTCGCGTCCCCGTGCGTCCCGAGGACGGCGTGGTAGCCGCGCGCCGGCTCGAACGGCAGCTCGTCCACCCGCCGCCACCCCCGGAGCCCGTCCGCCGGTGACACGCCCAGCCGCTCCGCGCCCTCGACCACGGCGCGGTCCGTGGGATGGGGGATGGCGCGCCCGTCCTCGTGCCGGGGGCACGCCCGCAGCGCGGCGCCCACGACGGCCCGCAGCTCGGGCGTCAGCTCGTCCACGGGCCGCTCGGTCCGCCCGTCCGACACCCGGCCCAGGCTGATGCGCCCCTCGGTCAGGGTGCCGGTCTTGTCGAAGCACAGGACGTCCACGCGGCCCAGCGCCTCGATCGTGGACGGGTTCCGTACGAGCGTGTCGCGGGCCGACAGGCGCTTGGCCGACGCCAGCTCCGCCACCGTCGCCACGAACGGCAGGCCCTCAGGCACCGCCGCGACCGCCAGGCTCACGGCGGGCGCGACCGCGGCGGCCGGCGGTGTGCCCCTCAGCAGCTCGATCACCATGAGCGCCACGCCCGACCCGACGGCGACGGGCAGGATGCGGCGGCTCAGCGCGCGCAGCCGCAGCTCCACCCCGGTCGGTGGCGGCGCGGCCGCGGACAGCCTGGCGGTCCTGCCCGCCACGGTCGCCTCGCCGGTGGCCACGACCACGGCCAGGCCGTGGCCCGCCGCGACCGTCGTCCCCTGGTACACCATCGACGTCCGGTCCGCGACGGCCGGCGCCGCCGTCGGCGCCTCGCCCTTGGCCACGAGCTGCGACTCGCCGGTCAGCGTCGACTCGTCCACCTCCAGGCCGGACGCCTGGACCAGCCGCGCGTCCGCGGGCACCGCGTCACCCGCGCGCAGCTCGATCACGTCGCCCACCACCAGGTCGTCCGCGACCCCGGCCACCGCGCCGGCCGGGCGGCGCAGCCGTACAGCCGTCGCCGTGATCCGGGTGAGGCGGTGCAGGATCCGGTCGGCGTGCCAGCGTTGCGTGCCGCCGAGCAGCGCGCCGACGCCCATCACGCCGCTGATCAGCGCGGCGTCCAGCACTGAGCCGACGGCGACCGACACGCCCGCGCCCGCGGCGAGCACCGGCGTGAGCGGGTTGGCGATCTCCTCCAGGCAGGCTCGGGCCAGCGAGCGCGGCCCTGCCCGCGGCGTCACCGGCGCCGCCCTGCGCCGCGCCGCCTCCTCCTCCGTGAGCCCGTCAGGAGACGTGTCGAGCCTGGCCAGCACGTCGCGGGCCGCCATGGCGTGCCAGGGCGTGTGATCGACGGGCGGAGGCGGCGCCTCGCGGCCCGCGCGGCGGCCCGTCCACTCGCCCACGACGAGCGCGGCCACGGACGTGCCGTTGCCCACCAGGTGCACCCGGGCGAGCGCCGTCCGCGCCGGGCCCAGGAACGCCAGCCCCGCACCCACCGCGGCGCCGGCCGCGGCCACCCGCACACCGCGCCGGCCGGCCTTCCTCGCGTACGGCAGGCCGCGCAGGAGGAGGTGCGCCCCCTCGAACCCGCCGATCACGTCGGCGTCCCACGGGACCGGGCGGGGCCTGCCGAGCACGCCGACGCCCACGTCCGCCAGGGCCAGCGCCCGCCCTCCCCGCTGCGACACCACCGCCACCCCGTGCCCGCCGGCCTGCATGGCCCGCACCTCGGAGGCCAGCCGCGATCCCCCGCGCACCACCCGCTGCACGCCCAGCCGCCCGGCCAGCCCCGGATCGCCGCCCGCCAGCACCACCTCGCACCCGCGCCCGGGGGCGGCGACGAGAGCCTCGGCCAGCGGGTGCAGCTCGGGCTCCAGGCCGACGACGGCGGCCACGACGCCGTGCCTGGCCACCGCGACCAGCCTGATCCCCTCGTCCCGCCATCGCCCCACCTCGGCGGGCTCCCCGCCGCCGATCGCCCCGGCCGGCTCGTACGGGGCGACGCTCCAGCCGTCGTGCTCCCGGCGGGCCACCGGGGCGGAGCGGTCCGTGAGATCGATGAGCGTGTACAGACGGGCGTGCAACTCCTCCACACCCGCCTGCTCCGTGCGCGCGCCCGTCCCCTTCGGCT
This sequence comes from Nonomuraea sp. 3-1Str, assembly GCF_031570565.1. Taxonomy (NCBI): domain Bacteria; kingdom Bacillati; phylum Actinomycetota; class Actinomycetes; order Streptosporangiales; family Streptosporangiaceae; genus Nonomuraea; species Nonomuraea sp. 3-1Str. The sequence goes on along the minus strand of NZ_JALHBK010000021.1, from coordinate 115,185 downwards.
CCTCGGCGGAGGCGAGTGGCACGATGCCGTGGACCGCCCACGCGCCCGTGGTGAGCAGACCGGCGTCCACGACGACCGTGTCCACGCGGTCCATCCGGTGCAGCGCCTCACGGTCCAGCACGATCGTGTCCCGCCCCGCCAGCGCGCGCACCACCGCGCTGGTGAACGCGTTCCGGCTCAGGGTCGCCGCCTTCGGCACCCCGGCGACCAGCAGGGTCAGCCCCCGCTGGTGGTCTCGGCTGAGGAACGTGGTCACGCCCTGCCCGGCCACGGCCAGCATGCCCGCCGCGTCCGCGTACCTCTCGACGGGCCCGCGCGGCAACGGCGCCCCGCGCGGCGGCACGGCCGCACGGATGTGGCGGTAGGCCCCGTCCTCGGCGGCGAAGTCCTCCTCGCGCCGCTCCCACGCCGCGCGCACCGCACGCGCCTCCACGAACCGGCCGGCCGCCGCGACCGAGTCGATGAGCAGGGAGACGGGCCGCAGCGCGAGCGTGTGCGTGGCGATCCGCCCGGACGCCAGCAGCGCGTCGCCGATCGGCTTGCCGACCCGCTCCTCCAGCTCGCGGCGGACCCGCGGGGTGTGCTCCACCAGGGAGACCAGGGCCGGGACCAGCGGGGGCAGCCCGGGCACCCGGACGACCTGCCCGGCCAGCGCCGCGCCGGCGCCGAGAAGGTGCAGGCCGAGGCTCACGGCGGCGCGCGCCTGCTGCTCCACACCGTCGAGCGCCCAGGCGCCGCCTCCCGTTCCCGCTTCGTCGGCGTCCATGTCCTCCTGGAGGTCGGAGCCTTGAATGCCGGAGTCTTGGAGGCCGAAGCCTTGGATGCCGGAGCCGTCCGGCGAGTCCGGCGTCTCCTCGTCCAGCTCGTCGACGATCGCCACGAACTTGTCCAGGTCCGTCGCCTCAGGGTCGCAGGCGACGTACACGGAGCCGAGCACGCCGTTCACCTCGGCCCGTTCGGCGCCGGCGGCGCGCAGGCGCTCCTCCAGGAGGCGCGCCGCCCGATCGGTGCCCGGCCCGCCCAGGGCGCGCAGCTCGACCCGCACCCCGCCCGGGCACGCGCGGACCACCCGAGGGTGCGGGAGCAGCCCTCGGACCGGTTCGGGAAGCATGGTCACCAACGCGCCGGCGACGGCGTGCACGCCGGGCAACCGCATGTGTTCTCCCTCTCCCGTCGAACAGGTGTGTCCTGGCGGGGGAGGGCCGGACAGATGGACGTGTCAGGTACTCGCTCGCTCATCGCCCGGCCGGGGGCTCCGGCTCACCGGACCGCGCGATGACTCGCACAGGCCGCCCCGTGCGCATGGACGGCCGCTGGTGTCATGGGCGGGCGCTAGGTGCCGGAGTCCTTCTGGCCGGAGGGGACACCCCGGCTCCTCGGAGAGGCGGCGCCGCTACTCGTCGTGGAGGCGGCCGCGGCCGCCGATGACGGCGTGCTGTTCGCGGATCCGCTCCTCGCCCTCGTGGACGTTCCGCTCCGGCCGCGCGTCGCCGGGGACGTACGCGCCGTCGAGGCCGCGCGTGCGACCGTCTCGGCCGCCGCCCGGGTCGCCTGGGACTCCCGCGCGGTGGCGCCGCCGGCGACGCCCCCCATGAAGCTCTCCCCCGTACGGGCCCGCTGCGCGATGATCGCGCCCGCGCCGATGGCCGCCGCGACGGGCCACTCGATCACGCCCATGACCGCCATCGCCCCCAGGGCCCCGTAGTAGGCCACGCGCTCGGGCGGCGGCAGCATCGACCGCGCGACGTCGGCGGCGTGGCCCATCTCCTGACGGTTGATCCTGGGAACGGGCAGACGCGGCATCGACACGTGCGGCAGGTGCACCCGTCGAGGGCGAACCTCGATGCTCATCATCGGCAGGTCCAGCGTGAACCGTCTGGCGGAGCCGTCCACCGGCCCGGCGGTATCGGACGAACGGGTCTGGGCCTCGGTCATGACGTCGCCTCCGGACTGAATCCCTCTCCGGTTCCCTATCCCACCGCCGGGCGGTTCATGCCCAACACAGCCTTTTTGACCCTTTCCCTACCATGCCTCGCACGGCCTTCCCCCTTCCTCCACTTCGGGGCAGGGCCCGCCCTTACGGTGAGGCGCCGAGCGGACACCGAATCTGGAGGCGCGAATGGCCGCATTGCCTGACGACAGCTGGCTCCTCACCCTTCGCCCCCAGCCATCGCGCGTTACGGCAGAGGAATACGAACTCCTGCCCGAGGAGATCGCGAAAGCCATCGAGATCGTCGACGGCTTCGTCGTCTATTGCGAAGCCCCCACGCCCGACCATCAGATCGCCGGACGGCGACTCGCGAACCTGCTGGAACGTTACGCTCGCGCGGCGGCGAAGGAGGGCCACGGCTGTCTGACGGTGAACAACGACGTGGACCTGCGCCTGCGCGACGTCCCCCTGCTGAACCGGCGCCTCGACGTGGTCCTCTATCACCGTCTTGACCGAGACCGCGGTGAGCGGCTGCGGCCCCAGCACGTCCTTCTCGCCGTGGAGATCGTCTCGCCCGGCTCGGAGACCCGGGACACGACGGACAAGCTCGGCGAGTACGCGAAGGCGGGCATCCCGCACTACTGGGTCGTCCGGCTCGACCGCACGGGCGTCTCCATGGTCGAGCGCTACCGGCTCGACCCCGCCACGAGGCTCTACAAGCACACGGGGACGTTCATGAAGGACGAGCTCGGCGAGACGCCGCTGGTGAGCAACCCCATCCCACTGGTGATCGACTGGTCGGAGCTGGAGTTCGACGCCGCGAGTTAGCCCCTTCGGGACAGGGTCAGGGCTTGCGAGCGATGCCGCCGTACATGAGGCGCTGGCCGACCGTCAGCTCCGCCGGCACCGGACCGTCCGGGCGCCACAGGGGCAGCGGGACGACCCCGGGCTCCAGCAGCTCGAACCCGTCGAAGAAGCCGGTGATCTCCTTCTCCGTGCGGAAGCGGCCCGTGCCGAGGAGGGCGAGGTACTTCTTCTCCGCCTCGCGGGACTCCTCGCTGGAGGCGCAGAAGTGGGTGATGAACAGGTAGCTGCCGGACGGCACCGCCGCCATGTACTTCTCGACGATGCCCTGGGGGTCCTCGTCGTCGTGCAGGTGGTGCAGGATGCCGACCAGCATCACGCCGACCGGCCGGTCCATGTCGATGAGCCGCCTGACGTCCTTGTCGGCGAGGATGGCCGAGGGGTCGCGCAGGTCGGAGGTGACGACGGCGGTGCGCTCGTTCTCGGCGAGCAGCGCCCTGCCGTGGGCCAGCACCATCGGGTCGTTGTCGACGTAGACGACGCGGGACTCGGGGTTCGCGCGCTGGGCGACGTGGTGGGTGTTCTCCAGGGTCGGCAGCCCGGACCCGAGGTCGATGAACTGGCTGACGCCCTGCTCGACGAGGAACCGCACGCCCCGGCCGAGGATCTCCCGGTTGTACGTGGCCACGTCGTAGATCTCGGGGACCACCTTCACGATCTCCGCGACGAACGCGCGGTCGACCTCGAAGTTGTCCTTGCCGTTGAGCACGACGTCATAGGCGCGGGCGATGCTGGGGCGCGTCGTGTCGATGGCGCTCTTCCACTGATCCGGCGTCTCGGCCACGTCGGTCCCCTCTCGATGCTGCGACGACCATGATCCTAGTGCCGTGAACATGAAGGCCGTACGCGTTTAGGGCATTCTGAGGGACATGTCCGGCACCTCCGCCCGCCTGCTGACTCTGCTGTCGCTGCTGCAGACCCCGCGTGAATGGCCCGGCAGCGAGCTCGCGGAGCGGCTGGGGGTCAGCCCGCGCACGATCCGCCGGGACATCGAACGGCTGCGCGACCTCGGCTACCCGGTGCAGGCGAGCATGGGCGGCGCGGGCGGCTACCGGCTGGTGGCGGGCACGGCCATGCCGCCGCTGCTGCTCGACGACGAGGAAGCCGTGGCCATCGCCGTCGGCCTGCGCACCGTGACCCGGCACGCCGTGGACGGCATCGACCAGGCATCGGTACGGGCCCTGGCCAAGCTGCGGCAGGTGCTGCCGTCCCGGCTGCGGGCGCGGGTCGGCGCCCTGAGCACCGCCACGTCGGCGCCGCCGCCCGTCGCCGGGCCGAGTATCGACCCGGAGATCCTCACGTCGCTCGCCACGACGGCCGCCGCCGGGGAGCGGGTGCGTTTCGCGTACCGGTCCGGCGACGGCGCCGAGAGCAGGCGCCACGTGGAGCCGTACGCACTGGTCACCTGGGGCCGGCGCTGGTACCTCCTCGCGTACGACTGCGAGCGGGACGACTGGCGGGTCTTCCGGGTGGACCGCGTCGAGCGGCCCTGGCCCACGGGCGCACGGTTCGCGCCGAGGCCGTTGCCGGCCCCGGACGCCGCCGCCTTCGTCGTCTCCAAGCTCCACACCCTGGCCCCCACCTACCGCGCGGTCGTGACCCTGCACGCTCCGGCCGAGTACGTGAGGACCCGCCTGGGTGACGGCACGGAGGACGTGACGGCCGTCGACGAGCGCACCTGCCGGCTGGACGGCCGCAGCGACACCCTGGAGTGGCTGGCGTTCCGACTGCTCACCCTGGGCTGCGAGTTCGAGGTGCACGAGCCCCCTGAGCTGCTGGAACACCTCCGCGAGCTGGGCGGCCGGGCCCTCCGCGCCACCGCGGGCGCCTCCTGAGGACCGTGTAGGACGGAACCTGACCTACTCCCTGTCTAGTGTCGGAGCAGACATTCCGCAACACGGCACAGGAGGCGGCGACATGCCCGTCAAGCCCATCCCCGACGGCTACACCACCGTCACCCCGTGGATCATCTCCCGCGACACCGCCGCGGTCATCGACTACCTGAAGGAGGCGTTCGGGGGCGAGGAGCTCGGCCGGGTCGTCGACGCCCGTGGCGTGATCGGCCACGCCGAGGTGCGCATCGGGAACGCGATCGTGATGCTGTTCGACGCCGACCCGAGCTGGCCCGCGACGCCCGCGTTCGTCCGGTTGTACGTCGAGGACGCCCACGCCGTCCACCGGCGGGCCGTCGCCGCCGGGGGCACGCCGATCTCGGAGGTCACGCACCTGGCCTTCGGCGACGTGGTGGGCCGGGTACGGGACCCGTTCGGCAACGTGTGGTGGATCCAGACCCGCATCGAGGACGTGTCGCCGGAGGAGCTGGAGCGGCGCTGGAGCGACCCGGTGTTCACGGCGGCCATGGAGTACATGCAGCGTCCGGAGACCGAGATCTTCCCGCCCACCGCTCCTTCTGGCGGCTGACCGCCGTCACGTCGTCCGGCCTCACATGGTCTGGCCCCGCAATCCATTGCCCCCAGCGCCGACGTGAGAGGCCCCGGCAGCGCCGGGGCCTCTCACGTCAGGAGTACGGGTCAGGAGAAGAGGCGGTCCACCACGCGGGCCGTGGCCTTGCCGTCGTCTCTCGGGGCGTAGGTGGCCCGGAAGGCGTCGTAGCGGTCCCTGTGGGCCGCCGCCACCTGGTCGATCGAGCGCAGGGCCTCGACGACCTCGGCCGAGGTGGACAGGACCGGGCCGGGGGCGATCTCCGGCAGGTCCACGTACAGGCCGCGCCGGGAGGAGTACTTGGCCAGGTCGTACGCGTAGAAGACCATAGGGCGGCCCGTGGCGGCGAAGTCGAACATGACGGACGAGTAGTCCGTGACCAGCACGTCCGTCACCAGCAACAAATCCGCCATATCCGGATAAGTCGTGACGTCGTGGGCGATGTCGGGGACGGCGGGCATGGCCTGCATGGGGTGGGCCCGGACCAGGAGCTCGTGGTCGGCTCCCAGCTCCTCCCGCGCCTTGGCCAGGTCGAGCTTGACCATGGCGTTCTTGCGGTCGTAGTCGCGGTACGTCGGCGCGTACAGCACCACCCGCTTGCCCTCGGCCAGCCCCAGCCGCTCGCGCACCCGCGCGGCCAGCCGCTCGCGGTCGGGCGAGGTGAGCACGTCGTTGCGCGGCAGCCCGCTCTCCAGGACCTCGCCCTGAAAGCCGAACGCCTTGCGCAGCACCGGCGTCGCCCACGGCGACTGCGACAGCAGCACGTCCCAGCCGCGTACCTCCGTCGCCTGCCGGTGCCAGATCGGCGGCCGGGGGTCGCGGGCCATGTGCGGCTGGTCGTTGCCGACGTGCTTGGCCGGGGTGCCGTTCCAGGTCTGGAGGACGACCTGGTCCTCGCGGGCCCGGAACCAGACGGGCAGGAAGGAGTTGGTCACGATGTGGCGGGACCTGGCCAGCGCGGCGTGGTGCTCGCGGCTGCCGGCGCGCACCACGGTGGCGCCGCCCGGCGGGGTGAACGCGCCGTCCTTGACGATCCAGATGTGCTCGCGGTCGTCGCCGCGCCGCAGCCGCTCCTCGTAGACGGCCCGGACGCTGTCGGCGTAGAGCCGGCCGTCGTTGACCACGTAGACGGTCGCGTCGGTGAGCGGCTCGGTGCGCTGGGCCGGGTAGAAGACCTTCCGCAGCACGTGGGTGCCGGCCACGCCCTTCTCGTCGGCGGGCCGCGACTCCTCGACCGCGATCACCGGCACGTCGAAGCGGGTGGACACCATCCGGAACGCGTGCCCGCCCAGCTCGCGCGGCTCCTCGTCCAGCCCCGGCAGGGCGGCGTGGTCCATGCGCAGCGGGACGATCTCGCCGGAGGGGTGGCGGGTCGACAGGTTCCAGGTGCCGGAGGACAGCGGGAGGCTCTCGCCGAACCGGTCCATGGCCGAGGGCGTGATCCGGACGGAGAAGTTCTCGCCGTCGCGCTCCATCGGGATGCCGTAACAGAGCCCGGAGCGGTGGCGCAGGGTGAGGACGCGGTGCCCGGGGGCGTCGGGGTAGCTCCCCCGCAGGACCAGGGCGGACCCGTCCCAGACGGCCGAGGAGATGACCGGGCGGATGCGGTGGGCCGAGACGATGACGCGGTCGCGCCGGTCGCCGAGCACGGTGATCTCGCGGTCGCCGATGGTGGCCCGGGTGTCGACCAGGTCGGCCAGCATGACCGAGGCCGCCGGGTCGCCCTTGGGCTCGACCCAGAGCCGCCGGCCGTCCTTCTCGTGGAGCAGCGCGGAGACGGCCTGGACGACCACGACCTCCGTGCCGCCGTCCTTGGGCGTGAAGTCGGCCGCCATGCGGTGGCCGCCCAGCCGGGCGTGCCCCCTGGTGACGGTACGGCCGGGCAGGAAGATCTTCAGCTCCAGGCGGTCGCCCTCGACGGAGACGCCGGTCAGCTCGGCCCGGTTGGGCTGGAGCACCACCTGGAGGGCGCGGTCGGACGTCCACGTGGGCCTGACCCACCAGCCGGGCCGCAGCTTGAGCCCGGCGGGACGCTCGGCGCGGCCCACCGCGAAGCCGCGCAGCAGGCCGGTGGCGCGGGCGCCGCGGCTCCAGAACACGATCTCGGCCCGCCACGTCGTGGCGTCGGCCACGGCCGGCCGGTGGCGCATCCGGCGGCGGGCGGCGTGGACGACGCCGCGCACGGCGCCGCGCCAGCGCAGCGACCAGGGGCTCAGCTCGGCCGAGAACCCCGACCAGTCGTAGTTGCAGCCCGGCTCGCGGGCGCCGTGGGTGGCCTCCGGCTCGAACGTCCGGCGGGTCCGCAGGCGCACGGGCGGCAGCCAGCGGGGCCCGCGCAGCACGACGGTCGCCCGGTTGAAGCGGCGGCTGCGCACCGACAGCCCGGCGAGGTAGGCGAACCCGGTGATGCGCAGCCTGCCGTCGACCCACTGGATGTCGTCGATGTGGGTGACCGGCACCATGTCGGAGCGCCGCAGCTCGTACAGCGCGGACGGCAGTTCGTCCTGGAACGGCAGGTCGGCGTACCAGCGCAGGCCCTTGCGGATGCGCTTGGACGGCTCGGCCGCGGCGGCGACGGCCGTCGCCAGCGTCTCGCCGTCGATGAGCTCCTCGTCGGGGCGGTGCTCGACGAGGTGGCAGATCAGGCGGCGGGCGACGGGCAGGTCGCGCTTGACGCGCTCGTCCACCGCCGCGAGGTACGGGCGCAGCAGGGTGACGAGCTCGCGCCGGCGGGCGGGCCCGCGTTTGACGGCGACGTCCATCCGCGCGCCCAGCGGGCCGCTGAGCACCTCGGCGTCGAACGCCGCGTCCTGACCGCCAGGACCGACCGCGCGCATGATCGCGTCGAGGGGTTCGCCACGATCGCAGAGATCCTGGACGACCTTCAGACGATCGGCGGCCGGAACTCCGCCCTGGCTCTGGGCTGTTACGCCGGTGGCCATGGGGGGCACCGCCTTTCGGACCGCCATCACCTGTTTTGCCCATGCTAAGGGGAGTCTCGTACCGCAGATGCACCGTCGGGGCGAATCCGCAGCTCAAACGTTTTACTGAGAATCCACTGAACGCCCGTCCCAGCGCGCGGTCCGCATGTCGGCCTTCTCGCCCCGTCTGGGCGTGCCCTCGGCCCGCCAGTGCTCGAGGCACTCCTGGAGATGACCGGCCGAGGCGGCCCCGCCGTCGGCGTGGACGACGCGCCACCACGGCACGCCGCCGCCCCACGTGGACATCACGGCGCCGACCTGGCGCGGGCCGCCCTCGCCGAGATACTCGGCGATGTCGCCGTACGACATGACGCGGCCCGGCGGGATGGACTCCACCACCTGGAGGACGCGCTCCGCGTACGGGTTCACCGGCGGCCCCGCGGCGTCACGGTCCCCACGCGGCGGGACCCGCGTCGATGATCTCGTCGAACTTGCCCAGATCGGTCGTCGTGCCGCCGGCCGTCACCTGGACCACGCCGTCGCGCAGCGTGTAACTCTCACCGTCCTCGCCGACCAGCCGGGCGCCGAGCAGCGCGGCCAGCCGGACGAGCTGTGCCACCTGCCAGTCGGATCCGGGCTCACCGACCACCTGGTCGGTCCAGCGTGCCACGGTGTGCGCGCCGCCGCCGTGCCTGGCGACGATCTCCCGCGATCCGCGCAGCTCGAACCCGGCCGGCGCGATCGCCCTCGCGAGGTCGGCGTAGGCGATCGGCGCCTCCCGGACCACGCGCAGCTCGTATCCCATGACGCGGGACCATAGCGGATCTTTCACCCTCTACGCTGATTGAGCGCCATGATCGCCCCGCTGAACGTGACCAGCGCCACGAGGGCGGCCCCGCCGAACAGCCAGAGCCGCCACGGCTCGGGTCCGGGCCGCGACGGAGCCGGGCTGTCCTCTCCCTCGCCGAAGTGCAGGTCGTCGGACACGTCCGGCGCGGGCTTGGCCTGCGCGAGGCGCTCGGCGGCGTTGAGGGCGGCGCCCGCGTCGACCACGCCGAAGCCGACCTTGTCGTCGTACCCGGCCGCCGGACGGCCGCGCGCGCTGGACGACAGGGCCTGCGCCACCCGCTCGGGCGGCAGGGCGGGGTAGCGGGCCTTGATCAGCGCGGCCACCCCGGCGACGAGCGCGCCGGCCGAGCTGGTGCCCTCGGACGGCTCGTAGCCGCCCCCCATCCTGGCCACGGGCACGCCCACGCCGGGCGCCGCGACGAGGACGGACAGGTTGTCGCTGCTGAACGGCGCCCGCCTTCCCTGCTTGTCCACGGCCGCCACGCCGATGACACCCGGGTAGCCGGCGGGGAAGCTCCAGTAGGAGGTGCCCTTCTGCTGGGCGTAACCGGTCTGCCCGTCGTTGCCCACGGCGGCGACCAGCACCACGCCCTTGCCCAGCGCGTAGGAGACGGCCTCGCGCTCGGACTTGAGCGGGCCGTAGCCGCCGATCGACATGCTGACGACCTGGGCGCCGTGGTTGGCGGCGTAGCGCAGGCCCCTGGCCAGCGGGCTCTCCAGACCGGAGTCCTCGTCGGGACGGGGGGCGGGCGCCGGCTCTATGGTGCCGGTGCCGGGCTCCTCGTCCAGGGCCAGCGGCACGGACAGGATGCGGGCGTCGGGCGCGACGCCGACCAGCCCGTTCTTGGCGCCCGAGCCGGCGACGAGCGCGGCCATGGAGGTGCCGTGCTCGCCGGGCCTGGCCTCGCGCTGCACGGACGAGGTGCTCATGTCAGGGCCCGTCGTCACCTTGCCGCGCAGCTCCTTGAGCTTCGGGTCCACGCCGCTGTCGATGACGGCGACGGTGACGCCGCGGCCCTTGGTGACGGCCCACGCCTGCTCGACGTTGAGCGCGTCGAGCACCCACTGTTGCTGCTCCCGTACGGGGACGCTCGCGGGGGACTGCAGGGTCAGGGCCGCGGCGGCGAGCACGCGGACGGCGGCGGTCAGCACACGTTCCCCTGGGTGCAGGGCGGGACCTTGGGCGGGTCGGCGAGGAAGTAGGCGATCTGGTTGCCGATGGACTTGGCGGCCGGCCACAGCTCGCTGTGCAGGATCTCCTCCGGCGGGACGGCCGCGCGCGTGCGCCCGTCGGCGTAGCCCGCGGTGGAGAACACGATGTACGGCCCGGCGCCCACCCAGCCGGCGCGCTGGCGCTGCTCGGTGCCGAACCGCTCGGTCACCGTGCCGGGGAACGCCACGGGCAGCACGCCCACCCGGTCGTCCTGGCTGAGCTGCTCGGTCGCCGACAGCCGGGCCTCCTCGTCCTTGAGCACGGCCACGCCGACCGTGAACACGAACGTGGCCGTCTGGTCCACGTACGTGGCGCGGAGCATGGTCACGCAGCCGTGGTCGTCGAGGACGGCGGCCACCGAGGCGTCCACGCCGTCGCGGCACTCCGTCTCGGGGGCGATGCCGACGCGCCGGGCGTACTGCTGGGCGCTGTCGAGTCCCTGGTACTTGACCTCTTCCGGGAACACGCCCGTCGCCGGCCACGCCTGCCAGCGGCGGGCGATCTCCTCCTGCTTGTAGCGGTTCTGCTCGGCGGGGGTCAGGGGGCGGGAGCGGTTCTCGGCGAGCAGCCCGACGGTCCCGAGCAGCACGACGACGGCCGACATGGCCATGACGGCGCCGACGAGCACGACGAACCAGCGGCGGTAGCGCACGCCACGCCGCAACTCCTCCCGCTCGGCACGCTCCCGGGCGGCTGTGCCGGCGCGGGTGGTGGCCGCCGGCCAGGCACGCACCCGCGAGCGGCGACCGGACTGGGAGCCCAGGGGATTTCGCCGTCCCGGTGTCCCTCCGGCGCGCGGGAGCCCCGAATTCGTCCTACGTGCCTTCACCACCGCCTCGTTCCCGGGGTCGCTCGGTGTGTATTTCGTCCCCCTTGGCACGCGGATCATGCGTCTTGCAGGCTGTGTGCGCGGCGCACGCGCCTGACCAGGAGGTACATGGCGGCCACGGAGGCCAGCGCCCCGCCCGCAGCCACGGCGGCCACGGCGACGTAGGCGTGGACCCTGTCCCGGTCGCGCGCGACCACCTGGACGGGGGCCGACGCCCCGCCTCCCACAGGGTAGGCCGGGTCCTGGGCCTGGCCGCCGGTGGCGGTCTCGGTGTGGCGGGCCAGCCGGGCGGCCTCGGCCAGGGCGCGGCGGGCGTTCACGACGCCGAACCCGGTGCCCGTGTCGTAGCCGCCCGGGGGCCGGTCGATGGCGCTCGCGGTGAGGGCTCGGGCGACCAATGGCGGCGACATTTCCGGATATTTCGCTTTTATGAGGGCGGCTACTCCGGAGACCAGCGCGGTCGCCTGCGAGGTGCCGCGGCCGATCCAGTACTGGTCGCCCGGTCCCGCACCCATGATGTCGACGCCCGGCGCGGCCACCACCACCGAGGAGTTGCCGTTGGAGAACGTCGCCCGCCGCAGCCGCCGGTCCGTCGCGCCCACCGCCACCACGCCGGGGAACGCCGCCGGGTAGGAGTACGGCGCCTCATGGCCGGCACCGCCCCCGCGCGCCCCGTCGTTGCCGGCCGCGGCCACGAGCACGACGCCCCTGGAGATCGCGTACCCGATCGCGGCCCGCTCCTCCCTGGTCGGCAGCTCCTTCGACAGCGACAGGTTGATCACGTCCGCGCCCTTGTCGACGGCGTAGCGGATGCCCCGCGCCACCACGTTCTCGAAGCGCGGATGCGTGTTGAACACCCGGAACCCCCGCTCCTCGTCCTCGAGGATCACCCGCACCGAGAGGATCTCGGCCTCGGGGGCGACGCCGATGACGCCGCGCGAGCCGTCCGGGCCGTGCCCGTGGCCCGCGATGAGCGAGGCCATGTACGTGCCGTGCAGGCGGAGGGGGCGCACGCCTGGCGGGTTGGCGCCCTTGGTGAAGTCCTTGCCGACGGTAACGGAGCCGGCCAGGTCGCGGTGCAGGGAGTCCACGCCCGAGTCGAGCACGGCCACGGTGACCCCGCCGCCCCTGGTGGCCCGCCACGCCCTGGGCAGCTCCAGGGTGTCGATGACCGGCTGCTGCTCGCCGCGCACGTCGTCGGCCAGCGCGGGCGCCCCGGCGACCAGCACCGCCCCGGCCGCCACCACACCGGCGCCCATCACCCGGAATCTCATCACCCGGAATCTCAGGGCCCGGGGATTCAGCGCTCGGGGATTCAGCGCTCGGGGATTCAGCATCGCCACTCCGGCGCGGCGCAGTCGGGCAGGCTGGGAGTGGTCAGGCTGTGCAGGACGTGCGCGGCCAGCTCGCTCCCGTACGAGAAGACGGCCGGCCGCTGCTCCCCCGCCGTCCGCGCCGGCCGCCCGTCGGCCTGTCCCGCCGTGGTCAGCACCACGTACGGCCCGGCCTGGCGTACGGAGCCGGCCTGCCGTACGGACGGGGTGAAGCGGTCGGCGACCGTGCCGCGGAACGCGAGCGGGCGCAGGCCGGGAACCGGCTCTCCCGCCTGCGGGAAGGCAGCCGTGGCGCGGGCGGCGGCGCGCTCGTCGGGGAACGCGGCGACGCCCACGGTGACCAGCACGCCCCGCAGCGCGTCGATGTAGGTGGCGCGGAGCACCGCCCGGCAGCCGGCCCGGCGCAGCGCCGCGTCGGCTGCCGGGTCCACGGCCCCGGCGCAGCCCGTGCGCGGCGAGATGCCGATCCGGCTGGCCTGCTCGATGCCGCCCTGCTCGGCGGAGTACGCCAGGCGGGCCGGGAAGACGCGCCCCGCCGGCCAGACACGCCACCGCTCGGCCGTCTCCCGCTTGACGGCGGCGCGCAGCTCGGCGGTGTTGGGGCCGCGGGTCAGCTCCGTGCCCGCCGCACCGGCCGCCACCCCGGCGGTCACCGCGCAGACGAGCGTCAGCGCGGAGGCCACCACGAGGGCAGGCCAGCAGGGGCGGGCAATGTCCACGGCTTCGACCTTAATGCGGGCGACCCGGTGCCATCCCCAGAAACCGGACCAGCAGCAGAAACCGGTCTATCTCCGGACCACCGACAGCCCGAAGCAACGAAAGAACCGGCCGCCCCGAGGGACGGCCGGTCCGGTGAAGCACTCCGCGGTCAGTAGGACGGCAGGCTGGGGTCCACGGTCTTGACCCAGCTCAGCACGCCGCCGCCGACGTGGACGGCGTCGGAGAAGCCGGCGTTCTTGACGATGGCCAGCGCCTCCGCCGAGCGTGCCCCCGACTTGCAGTGCAGCACGATGCGCTTGTCCTGCGGCAGCCGCTCCAGCGCCGAGCCGTTGAGGAACTCGCCCTTCGGGATCAGCGTGGCGCCGGGGATGGAGACGATCTCGTACTCGTTCGGCTCGCGGACGTCCACGAGGAAGATGTTGTCGCCGTTGTCCTGCATGGCCTTGAGCTCCTGCGCGGTGATCGTGGAGCCCGAGGCCGCCTCGGCGGCCTCGTCGGAGAGCGCGCCGCAGAACGCCTCGTAGTCGTCGAGCAGCGCGGTGACGGTGGGGTTCTTGCCGCACAGCACGCACTCGGGGTCCTTGCGGACCTTGACGTCGCGGTACTTCATCTCCAGGGCGTCGTAGATCATCAGCCGGCCCACGAGCGGGTCGCCGATGCCGGTGAGCAGCTTGATGGCCTCGTTGACCTGGATGGAGCCGATCGACGCGCACAGCACGCCGAGCACGCCGCCCTCGGCGCAGGACGGGACCATGCCGGGAGGCGGGGGCTCCGGGTAGAGGCAGCGGTAGCAGGGGCCGTGCTCGGCCCAGAACACGCTCGCCTGCCCGTCGAAGCGGTAGATGGAGCCCCACACGTACGGCTTGCCGAGCAGGACCGCCGCGTCGTTGACCATGTAACGGGTGGCGAAGTTGTCCGTGCCGTCGACGATGAGGTCGTAGCCGGAGAAGATCTCCATCACGTTGTCGTTGGTCAGCGCGGTGTTGTGGACGATCACGTCGACCAGCGGGTTGATCTCACGGACGGTCGCCGCGGCGCTCTCGGCCTTCGGCCGGCCGACGTCGGACTGGCCGTGGATGATCTGGCGCTGCAGGTTGGACTCGTCGACGACGTCGAAGTCGATGATGCCGAGCGTGCCGACACCCGCCGCCGCGAGGTACATCAGCGCGGGGGAGCCCAGGCCGCCCGCGCCCACGCAGAGCACCTTGGCGTTCTTCAGCCGCTTCTGCCCGGCCATCCCCACGTCGGGAATGATCAGGTGGCGTGAGTAGCGGCGCACTTCGTCAACGGTCAGCTCGGCGGCCGGCTCGACCAGCGGTGGCAACGACACTTTCTACGCTCCCGTTCCAGGGGGACCCATCTCACGTTCCTCAGGTTGGAACCTAGCCGGTGAGCGGGGCATTCCCCAATCGCGTCTCACCGATCAGACGGCGGGCCTCGGCGGCCACCACGGAGGGCATCTCCATCATCGCCACGTGCCCCGCCCTGGGCAACAGAACGAGCCTGACCTGCTGGAACGTGCGGGCCGCCTTGGCGGCCATGGCGGGACGGACCAGCCGGTCGTGCCGGCCGTGGATGATCAGCGTGGGCGCCTGGACGCGGGCGGCGCACCGCCACAGGCTGTCCGCGCCGCGCCGGAAGTACTCCGCGAAGTACTCCGCGACGATGCCCCGGGCCGAGCCGATCATGGCGGCTCCGGCGTACGGCAGGTCGTCGCGCCTGCGCAGCTCCTCGACGGCGTCGCGCAGCCGTACGGGATGGACGGCGCCGACGTTGGCCCACACCATCGCGAACGAGGCGTTGATGCGCTGCTCGGCCGGGACGAGCCGGAGCTTGTCGGCCACCCACTCGCCGAGCCTGGGCGTCGCCGCGGCGGCCACGCGGACCGGCCCGTACCTGGGCAGCAGGTCGGGCAGCGCGGGCGAGATGAGCGTGAGCGAGCGCACCAGGCGGGGGCGTTCCGCGGCGACGCGGACGGCCACCGCTCCCCCGAGCGAGTTGCCGAACAGGTGGGCCGGCCCCGTGCGCTCCAGCAGGCCGATGACGGCCCTGGCGTGCGCGGCGACGCTGTAGTCCCCGTCCTCGGGGGCCGGTGAGTGGCCGGCGCCCGGCAGGTCGATCGCGTGGCCGGTGACGACGTCCTTGAGCTCGTCCATCAGGTCCGTCCAGTTGGTGGCGGCCCCGGCCAGCCCATGGACGAACACGGCCTGTTCGGGAGCACCGTCCGGGGTGGATCTGACGTGCACCGAGCCGACCATGCGTCCTGGCCAGTGCGGGATCGGCTCTGCTGCCATGTGCCCTCCTCGTTCGCGCCCAGTCCACGATAGCGACCCGCCTCGCGACACATCACACCATCCCATGACATAAGGGACTTAATAGCATTTTTCGGGATGTGGCTGCTTCTATTAGTGCGGCATATCCGCCGAACTGGCAGAGCAAAACGGACATATCATGGCAATTCATTTCATAAACACTTAATAAGAGCAATGGGACCGTTAGGGTATAGCAAAACGGCCCGATTCTCGTTTGCAGCCCCCGGCCGCCGGAAATGAAAAGCGTCGGATGGGGCTTTTGGTCACCATCCACGGCATATTCCGTTCAAGACGGAATATGCCAAAAGAACCAGGGCAACCGATCCTTTAGGGGGGAACTCAATGCCCACGTTCAAGAGCGCAATCGCAGGTCTCGCGCTGGCCACCGCCGCGACCGGCGGCGTGGTCACCGTCGGCGCGCTGACCACCGCGTCGTCCGCCGGTGCCACCACGGTCACCAGCACGTCGGGTGACTTCAGCATGGGCTGCTGGCGCCGTTGGGGCTGCGGCTTCCGCGGTGGCTGGGGCGGCCGTCGCGGCCACCAGCGCGTGAAGATCCACATCCACATCCACAACAACAACGTGAACAACAACGACAACGACGCCGACGCCGACGCCGTTGCCGTGTCGCGGCACGGCGAGGACGACGACTGACCGTCGTCCGAGCCCTGAGGCGCTCCATCGGAGCGCCGGGCCGGCCGGGGCGCACGTGAGCCGTGCGCCGCTTTCCGGCCGGGGTGAGCCCCGCGCTCACGATTGAGGAGCGCCCGCGTTCATCGGGGTCGTCGTTCGCCAGGACGAACGGCGACCCCCCTCGGCGGACACGGGCACCACAGAAATCGCAGAGAAACATAGCAAGACGTAGGACCCGTAGCTGGACCGGGGAAACTCCAGCCCATTTCCCGGCGCGTTCGGCAGCACCTCCGGAGCGCTTTCACCGGCCATTCCCGCGGCGCCGCAGCAAGCGCCCGGGCGGCACTTTCACTCACCATTCTTCGGGGAGAATTCATGTTCAAGCACGCGATGGCGGGCCTCGCGGCCGCCACGGCCCTTTCCGGCGGATTCGTCGCTCTGGGCGCGGCCACCACCACGGCCACCGCAGGTGCCACCTCCGTGGACTTCAGCACGAGCTGCGGCCACAGCTGGGGCTGCGGCTGCCGCTGGCGTTGCGGCGGCTGGGGCGGCGGCTGGGGCCGCGGCAACAACGGCGGCAACTCCAGGATCAGGCTGCGCTTCCACATCCACAACAACAACGTCAACACCAACGACAACGACGCCGACGCCGACGCCATCGCCGTGGCGCGCGACGACGACCGCGGTCGCGGCCGCGGCCCGGTCGAGTAGCCGACCGGTCGAGCCTTCCGGATCGAGCCTCGGCTCATCCATCGAGTGCCTGCGTTCACCGTCGTCAGGTCCCGCCCCAGCGGCGGCCCTGCGAACGCAGGCACTCGTTCGTTATGTAGCGCCATCAACCATCACGTTTCGAGGAGCATCCGCATGTCCATGTACAAGCACGCGGTCGCGGGCGTCGTGACCGCCGTCGCGCTGGCCGGCGGCGTCGTCGCCATCGCCTCCGCCACCATGTCGTCCGCCTCGGCCACGACGCCGACCGCCTCCGTCGGCCTGCAGGCCGGCGGCTGGGGCGACGGTCACCGCAACCGCATCAGGATCCGCCTGCGCAACAACAACGTCAGCACCAACCACAACCACGCCGACGCCGACGCCTTCGCGATCTCGACCTCCCGGCCGCGGCCGCGGCCCACGGTCACGATCACCCGGGGACCCGGCCAGTAACCGGGGAAGCCGTGCGAAAAGCGCGCCGTGTGACCTGTGGGTCACACGGCGCGTTGCGTTCGAGGGTGCCGGATTGCCGGGCTCAGGCTGACTTGCGGGTCTTGCGCTTGGGGGCGGCCTTCTCCTCGCCCTTGCGCGTCCCCTTCTCCTCGACGGTCTTCGGCTCCTTGGCCGCCGTCTTCCCGCCCCTGGCGGGCTGGCCGGAGCGCTCCCGCTTGGCGGCCTCCACGCTGGCCCGCAGCGCGGCCATGAGGTCCACGGCGGGGCCGCCCTCCTCCTCGCCCTCCTGGGGCGCGACGACCTCCTTGCCCTCCACCTTGGCCTCGATCACCTGTTGCAGAGCCTCGCGGTAGGCGTCGTGGTACTCGGTCGGGTCGAAGTCGGACTCCATCGTGGTGATCAGGGACTCGGCCATCTTGAGCTCCTGCGGCCGTACCTCGATGTCCTCCTCCAGGAACTCGAAGTCCGGCTTGCGAATCTCGTCCGGCCACAGCATCGTCTCCAGCACGAACACGCCGTCGCGCACCCGCAGCGTCGCCAGCGACTCGCGCTGGCGCAGCGCCACCTTCACGACCGCCACCTGTCCCGAGCTCTCCAGCGCGTTCCGGAGCAGCACGTACGGCTTGGCGCCCTGCCCGTCCGGCTCCAGGTAGTACGACTTGGCGAAGTAGATGGGGTCGATCTGCTCGGCCGGGGCGAACTGGAGCACGTCGATGCGGCGCGACGAGCTGAGCGGCAGGTCCTCGAAGTCCTCGTCGGTCAGCACCACGATCTCGCCGGTGGCCAGCTCGTACCCCTTGGCGATGTCGGAGTACGAGACCTCCTCGCCGTCCACCGTGCAGACCCGCTTGTAGCGGATGCGGCCGCCGTCCTCGCGGTGGACCTGGTGGAAGGTGACGTCCTTCTGCTCCGTGGCGGAGAAGAGCTTGACGGGGATCGTGACCAGCCCGAAGGAGATCGCACCCTTCCAGATGCTGCGCATGGTCACTCCTCAAGCGGTAACAGGTGGCCGGCCAATGGGCACATACCCGTCATGGGGCAAGGAATGCCATACCTAATGCCACATTCGATCGAACCAATGCTGGCCGTACCCGGCGAACTCCCCAAGGACCGGGCAGGCTACGGCCTGGAGGTCAAGTGGGACGGCATCCGGGCGCTCCTCCACCTCGACGGCGGCCTGCGGCTGACCGGGCGGCACGGCGCCGACTACACCCGCCGCTATCCGGAGATATCCGTACGCGAGGCGAAGACCGCCGCCGGGCTCGGCGTGCAGAGCGCCGTCATCGACGGCGAGCTGGTGGCCTTCGACCCCCGCGGCCGGCCGAGCTTCACGCGGCTGCAACGGCGGATGAACCTCACCGACCCCGAGCCGGCCGTGCTGCGCCTCCACCCCATCACCTTCCTCCCCTTCGACCTGCTGTACCTCGACGGCACCCCGCTCCTCGACCTGCCGTACCGTGACCGGCGCGGCCTGCTCGACGAGCTGGACGCCGGCGCCCCGCCGTACTTCCCCGGCGAGTCGGACCTGCTCGCGGCCACGCGGGAGCAGGGCCTGGAGGGGGTCGTCGCCAAGCGGCTGGACTCCCCTTACCGGCCGGGCGAGCGCTCCCCGTGGTGGGTCAAGGTCAAGCACCTGCGCACCACCGAGGTGGTCGTCGGCGGCTGGAAACCCGGCAAGGGCCGCCGGGCGGGCGGCATCGGGTCGTTGCTCATGGGCGTGTTCACCGGCGAGGGGCTCCGGTACGTCGGTCACGTCGGGACCGGATTCACCGACGCCACGCTCGACGAGCTGTACGCCCTGCTGGCGCCCCTGGAGATCCGGCACAGCCCGTTCGGCGATCCCGTGCCGTGGCGGAACCGGTGGGTTAGACCGGACATCGTCGGGGAGGTGGCCTACACGATGTGGACCGACGACCTGAGACTCCGGCACCCCGTGTGGCGTGGGCTTCGCCCCGACAAGATCCCCGCGGAGGTCACCCTGTGAGCGCCGCGGAGGTCACGCCGTGAAGAAGGTCCCCGTCCGCGTCGACGGGCGCGAGCTGGTGCTCAGCAACCTCGACAAGATCCTCTACCCCGAGGACGGCTTCACCAAGGCCGAGGTCATCGACTACTACAGCCGCGTCGCGCCCCTCCTGCTCCCCCACCTGCGGGGCCGGCCGCTGACCGTCAAGCGCTACCCCAACGGCGTCGAAGGCGCGTTCTTCTTCGAGAAGAACGCGCCCGAGCACACTCCCGGCTGGGTCCGCACGGCCCGGCTCCCGGCGCCCGGCAGCACCAAGAACCGCGAGACCATCGACTTCGCCGTCGTCGACGACCTGCCCACGCTCGTGTACTACGCCAACCTGGCCGCCCTGGAGCTGCACGTCCCGCAGTGGCGGGTGTCGGAGGACGGGCAGGCGCTGGCGCCCGACACGCTGGTCTTCGACCTCGACCCGGGCGCCCCGGCCACCATCGTGGAGTGCTGCGAGGTGGCGCTCACGCTGCGCGAGGTGCTGCGCGTCGAGGGACTGACCGCCCTGCCGAAGACGAGCGGCAACAAGGGCATGCAGCTGTACGCCTCCTGGGACTGCCGCGAGGAGCCGTCCGCGTACGCCAGGAGACTCGCCCAGCTCCTGGAGAAGGAGCACCCGGATCGGGTGGTGAGCGTGATGGCCAAGAAGGCTCGCCCCGGGAAGGTGTTCATCGACTGGAGCCAGAACAACCCGGCGAAGACCACCGTGGCGCCCTACTCGCTGCGGGCCGGGCAACGCCCGACGGTCTCCACGCCCCTGCTGTGGGAGGAGGTCGAGAGCTGCGAACACCCCGACGACCTGGTCTTCACCGCGGCCGACGTGCTGGCGCGCGCGGAGGAACACGGGGATCTTTTCGCCCGGGCGTAGTCTGGTGAACATCCACATCTGGAAGGGGACCTCACATGTCGGAGATGGACACGCGTGACGACGACCGCACCTTCGAGGAGGAGGAGCTGTCGATCGAGGCGCCGGAGGCCGACGCCGCCGAGCAGCAGCGCTCCTACCGCGAGGAGACGGGACGGCCGCGTGCCTCGCTCCCGCTGGAGGCCGATCCCGCCGACGCGGCCGACCAGGACCGCGTCGTGGACCTCGATGACGACGACTACCGGTGAGGCCGCCTACCCGCACGTAGGATGTGCCGACAGGGCACACTGAACAGACCCATGGGAGACCCGCGTGACAGCAACCCCGGACGCCAAGCCCCGGGGCACCCGGCTGCCCCGACTCGCCCGCCGCCGGCAGCTGCTCAGCGCCGCCCAGGAAGTGTTCGTCGAGAACGGCTACCACGCGGCCGCCATGGACGAGATCGCCGAACGGGCCGGGGTCAGCAAGCCGGTGCTCTACCAGCACTTCCCCGGCAAGCTTGAGCTGTACCTGGCGCTTCTCGACATGCACGTGGACGACATGGTCAACCGGTGCCGCGAGGCCCTGGCCTCCACCCACGAGAACAAGCTGCGGGTGCAGGCGACCTTCGCGGCGTTCTTCGACTTCGTCTCCACCCAGGGCGAGGCGTTCCGCCTGGTGTTCGAGTCCGACCTGCGCAACGTCGCGCCGGTGCGCCAGCGCGTGGAGCGCTCGCTGCGCGAGTGCGCGGAGATGGTCAGCGCGGTGATCCAGGAGGACACCGGCTGCACCAGCGACGAGGCCCACCTCCTCGGCGTCGGCCTGGTCGGCATGGCCGAGGTGAGCGCCCGGTACTGGGTCACCACCCACGGCTCCATCCCCAAGGAGGCGGCCGAGCAGCTCGTCGCCCGGCTCGCCTGGCGCGGCATCAGCGGTTTTCCGCGTACGGCTTAACCCGTTCGCTGGGCGCGATCACTCCGCCCGCTCCCGCCCCGGAGGGGCGACCATGGAGGGGCCAGCCCCCATCGAGCGTCAGCTCGGAGCGGCCGCGTCCACAGGCACGAAAGGGAGCACGATGGAAGTCAAGATCGGTGTGCGGTCCGTACACCGCGAGCTCGTCGTCGAGACCGAGCTGTCGGCCGAGCAGGTCGAAGAGGAGATCAGGAACGCTCTGGCGGTCGAGCGCGGCGTGGTCTCGCTCACCGACACGAAGGGCCGGCGTGTGCTCGTGCCCACCTCGTCGCTGGGATTCGTCGAGATCGGCGAGGACGAGTCCCGTCCGGTCGGCTTCGGCGGCACCCTCTGACCTGACGCGGAGGGGGAGCGCCCCCAGCCACCCCCGCCGATCGCCCCGCGCCCGCCCCCGCTCGACGCCGGGGCGGGCGCGGAAGGCGAAACCGCTGTACCGTGCATCTATGAGGGCCTGGCGCCGCCACGGCGGTTCCTTGACGAGATGCGGACCCAGTCGCTGGACCTCGCGCCCCGTGCTCCGCAGGGAGAGCGCGCGCTGTCCAGCCACCGAGCCGTCCAAGGCCGGCCTCCCGGCCGGCCGGCCACCGTGGGGCTGCCGCCTCACCCGCCCAGGAGCGCGCGCCTGCCCCTGAGGAGATTCAGGACCCCACGCCTGTCCTGAGAGGCCCGCGGACACCCGCCCCGGACGTCCGCCGCCCCCGCACGCCCTCCTGGGCGCCGCCGCCGTACGCCCTCCTGGGGCGCCGCCGCCGTACGCGTCCTGGGCGCCGCCGCCGTACGCCCTCCTGGGGCGCCGCAGCCCCGGACGCGCCCCCTGGCTGGGCGCCCGCTGCTCCGGACGCCGTACCCGGGCGTCACAGCCCCAGGGCGGTCATGCGCTTGCCGTGCTCCTCCGTCAGCCGGGCGAACATCCGCGAGATCTCCGCCTGGTCGTCCGCGTCCGCGGAGACCAGCATGCGCGCCAGCTCCGGCCGGGACGCCGCCACGCGCTGCCCCTGGCTGAGCGCCTCGCCGACGAGCCGCCGCGCCCAGAGCGCCAGCCTGCCCGCGGCGACCGGGTCGGCCTCCAGGGCCGCCCTGACCCGCTCCACCGCGAACTCCGACCGGCCCTCGTCCGCGAGCACCTGGTCCACCAGCTTGGCCAGCGGAGGGTCCAGCCGCTTGGCCGCCTCCCGGTAGAAGTCGAACGCGATGCCCTCCCCCACGTACGCCTTGACCAGCGCCTCCAGCCAGTCGCCCGGCGCGGTCTGGGTGTGCCAGCCGTCCAGCGCCTCCACGAAGGGCGACATGGCCTCCTCCGGATCGGCGCCCAGCTCGGCCAGCTGGTCACGCAGCAGCCGGAAGTGCGCGTACTCGGCCAGGGCCAGCTCGCTGAGCGCCGCCCGGTCCGCCAGGGAGGGGGCCAGGGACGCGGCGTCCTCGGTCATCCGCGCGAAGGCGCTGAGCTCGGCATATGCCAGCACACCGAGCAGATCGACCACTCCAGGAGACTCCTTCATGGAACGCAGCGTACTTCGCGAAATCTTCGGGAACATCCAGAAGCTCGGCCAACGTTGTGGTATCGAGTACACTGCTCTGTGAAAGTGCGACCGCACTGTGTAAATTCGGGGGATCCCCTCGAAAACCCCCGCTCCCCGGGCCGCGGTCGCTAATGACGCGAGAGGGCTGGCTCTACCGCGAGGACCCAGGCAACGGGGAACGTTTTCCGCCCGTCGGTCCCGGCAGGCCCGCCTTCATTTGAGACTGAGGCAGGCCACGCTGACGACTTTCCGAGACCTCGGAGTCACTCCAGAAATCGCCGATGCCCTCGAGACCGAGGGCATCACCACACCGTTCCCGATCCAGGAAATGGCACTCCCGCTCGCACTGAGCGGCCAGGACCTGATCGGACAGGCCCGCACGGGCACCGGCAAGACCCTGGCGTTCGGCATCGCGATGCTCCAGAGCATCGGCAAGCCGCGCAAGAACCGCAAGAAGCCGCGCGGGCTCGTCGTCGTGCCCACCCGCGAGCTGGCCACCCAGGTCAGCGAGGACCTGGTCACGGCCGCGGGCAAGCTCGGCTCGCGCGTGCTGACCGTGTACGGCGGTCGCGCGTACGAACCGCAGGTCGAGGCGCTCAAGGCCGGGGTCGACGTCATCGTCGGCACCCCCGGCCGGCTGCTCGACCTGGTCAAGCAGAAGCATCTCGATCTCAGCCAGGTCACCTCGTTCGTGCTGGACGAGGCCGACCGCATGCTCGACCTGGGCTTCCTGCCCGACATCGAGCGGATCTTCAAGCTGATCCCCGAGCAGCGGCAGACCATGCTGTTCTCGGCGACCATGCCGGGCGAGATCGTCGGGCTGTCGCGCAAGTACCTCAACCGGCCCACCCACGTCCGCGCCGAGCACGACAGCGGCGAGGGCGAGGCCACCCCGCAGGTCCGCCAGCTCGTCTGGCGGGTCCACCGGATGGACAAGATCGAGATCGTGTCCCGGCTGCTCCAGGCCGAGGGCCGCGGGCTCACCATGGTCTTCTGCGAGACCAAGCGGGCCTGCGACATGGTGTCCGAGCAGCTCGACACCCGCGGGTTCGCGGTCGCGGCCGTCCACGGCGACCTCGGCCAGGGCCAGCGGGAGCAGGCGCTGCGCGCGTTCCGCAACGGCAAGATCGACGTGCTGGTCGCCACCGACGTGGCGGCGCGCGGCATCGACATCGACGACGTCACCCACGTGGTCAACTACGACGCGCCCACCGACGACAAGACCTACGTGCACCGCATCGGC
This sequence comes from Nonomuraea sp. 3-1Str, assembly GCF_031570565.1. Lineage (NCBI taxonomy): Bacteria > Bacillati > Actinomycetota > Actinomycetes > Streptosporangiales > Streptosporangiaceae > Nonomuraea > Nonomuraea sp. 3-1Str. The sequence continues at coordinate 91,387 of NZ_JALHBK010000021.1, read as the reverse complement.
CGCACCGGCCGGGCCGGGCGCACGGGCATCGCGGTCACCTTCGTCGAGTGGGAGGAGCTGACCCGCTGGAAGATGATCAACCAGATGCTCGGGCTCGACTTCGCCGAGCCGGCGGAGACCTACTCGACGTCGCCGCACTTCTACTCCGAGCTCAGCATCCCCGAGGGCACCAAGGGCGTCCTGCCGCACGCCAACCGCTCGCGGGTGGGGTTGTCGGCCGAGCGCATCGAGGACCTCGGTGAGACCGGCCGCCCGCGCGTACGGGGTCGCCGCCGCGACGAGCGTGAGGAGCGCGAGGAGCGTCCGCCGCGCACGCCGCGTCAGCGCCGCCGCACCCGTGGCGGCAAGCTGGCCGAAGACAGCCCCGTCGAGACCGCGGAGGTAGAGGTCGTGGACAACCGCTCGCGCAGGACCGACGAGACACCCGCGATCATCTCCGCGGACGAGGTGGAGGCGGTGGCCGCCGAGCCGCGCCGCCGTACCCGCCGCTCCGCCGCCCAGCCGGCCGCCGAGGCCGGCCCGCGGGAGGCGAAGGAGCGGGACGTCCAGGATCGCGACGTCAACGATGGGGGCGTCAAGGATCGGGGTGTCAAGGAGAAGGAGCCCGTCATCTCCCGGAGCCGTGCCCAGGAGCCGTCCACGGAGCGTGGACGTGCTCAGGAGGACGTCGCCGAGCGCGGACGTGCTCGGGAGGACGCCGCCGAGCGCGGACGCGGTGAGGACCGCGGGCGCGTTCAGGAGCCGGTCGCCGAGCGCGTTCCGGAGCCGAGCTTCCTGTCCACCCCGCCGCCCCCGGCCCGCAAGGAGCCGGAGCGGATCATCCCGCCGAGCCCGTTCGCGGTGATCTTCCAGTCACCGGATCTGGCGACGGACGACGACGACATCGCGCCGTCGGCCGCGACGGAGCGCAAGCAGCAGCGCCGCCAGGCTCGTGGCGGCGGCAGCGGTGGCGGCGGCGGTAATCGCCGCCGCACGGGCTGACGCCTCCGGAAGAACCCCCGGACACGTCCGGACCACAGGGCGCGCACCTTCGCGGTGCGCGCCCTGTCGCGTTCACCGCACGGTCGCGTTCACCGGCCCTGTCGCGTTCACCGCACGGTCGCGTTCACCGCCCGGTACGCCGGAACGGGACGTCAGGAGCGACCGCGCGCCAGGAGTCGCGGCAGCTCAGCCGCCGGCCGGACTCCACTTCGCGCATGCGGACAACTCCTCAGAACTCGCACCAGCGTCCTCACTTCGCCGGTGTCGGACCGCTGACCTCGGGGTATTGTTGCCCCACGTGAGTACGCCGCGATTCCTCAACCTGCCACCTGGCGTTGTGCCGCAGAAGCTGGAGACGCCCGAGGGCACCTTCGCGGCCCTTGAGGCGCTGCCCGTCAGCGGTGTGGCGGAGCGCTGGCCGGCGCTGATGGTCCCGGGCCTGACCGGCAGCAAGGAGGACTTCATCGCGGTCCTGCAGACGCTGGCCCAGTCCGGCCGCAGGGTGCTCGCGGTCGATCTGCGCGGGCAGTACGAGACGCCCGGCCCCGACGACCCCGAGGCCTACACGTGCGCCGCGCTCGGCGCCGACATCGACCTGCTGGCCCAGGTCGTCGCCGACGGCGAGCCGCTCCATCTGGTGGGTCACTCCTTCGGCGGTCTCGTGACGCGGGAGGCGGTCATCGACGGGCGCACCAAGTTCGCCTCGTTCACGCTGATGAGCTCGGGCCCGGCCGCGATCGTCGGACGGCGGGCTCACGCCAGCCGTCGGATCATGGACGAGGTGCCGCGGCTCGGCCTTGAGCAGGTCTGGGACGACGCCTTCGAGCCGGAGGCGCTGTCCGCGGGGGTGCCCGACGAGATCCTGGCGTTCCTGCGCAGGCGGCTGCTGTCCAACTCCCCGACCGGCCTGTCCCGCATGGCCGAGCAGGTGGTGAGCATGCACGACCGCACCGACGAGCTGCGCCAGGTCGAGGTGCCGACGCTCGTCCTGTACGGCGAGCACGACGACGGCTGGCCCGCCGAGACGCAGGCGGAGATGGCCACGGCCCTGGGCGCGGAGATCGTGGTCGTGCCCGGCGCCGCCCACTCGCCGGCCGTGGAGGCACCCGAGACGACGGCGGCCGCGCTCGTCAGGTTCTGGAACCGGGCGGAGAGCCGCCATTTGGACACCAGGTCCGTCTCCGTGTAATCCTGCTGCCCATCATGGCCGGCATCGACGAGATCGTCGTCCAACCTCCTGACAGCGCCACCTGGCGGGTCCACCTCGACCGCTCCATGTGGGTCGGCGGTGTCCGCGGGCTGATGCTCCAGGCGCTGCACCCGCTCGCCATGCGCGGCGTCTGGCAGAACTCCACGTTCCAGGACGACCCGTTCGGCCGGCTGCGCCGCACGGCGGACTTCGTGGGGCGGGTGACGTTCGGCAGCCCCGAGGAGGCGGCCGAGATCGGCAGGCGGGTGCGCGGCATCCACCGTGCGCTGCGCGTCACCGATCCGGACACGGGCGCGAGGCACCGCGTGGACGACCCCGAGCTGCTGCTGTGGGTCCACTGCGCCGAGGTGTCGTCGTACCTGGAGGTGGCCCGGCGCGGGGGGCTCGGCCTGACGGAGCGCGACGCCGATCGCTACCTGCGCGAGCAGCGCGAAAGCGCCGCCTACGTCGGGCTGCACCCCGAGGACGTTCCGGGTTCGTGCGCCGAGATGGACGCCTACTTCAAGCAGGCGCGGCCGTCGCTGCGCGTCACCGAGGAGGCGGCCGCGACGGTGCGGTTCCTGCTGTGGCCGAGGCTGCCGCGGGAGCTGCGGCATCTGTCGGCGGGCAAGCCGCTCTACTTCCCGTTCGGCGCGCTGTGCTACTACTCGCTGCCGGAGTGGGCGAGGCGGATGTACGGCGTGCTGCCGGAGGTGCCGCCGGGACTGGTGACGGCGGGGCTGCGGGCGTTCCGGCTGGCGCTCAACAGCCTGCCGGAGCCGGTGCACGACCGCGCGTTCATGCCGGCGACCCGGACCATGCTGAGGGGCTGCCGCGAACGGCTCGGCACGGCCGGCTACGACGTGAGCAAGGGGCTCAGGGGCCTGACCGACCCGCGCCGCCGGCCGAAGAACTGACCGGCCCGTGGCGCGGGCCGGGTGTCGCCGCCTCCACGCCCGAACCGATACCGGTCCAGGTCCAGTTCCATGTCCGGGCGGGCAGGGCGGCCGGTAGAGTCCGGGTCGATGAACCACGACCGGACCAACGCGCTCATCCGCGCGGTGTCCACCTGGATCGACCAGTCGCCGGACAACCTCGACCGTGACCCTGAGGCGCTGCTGTGGGGCAGGGTCGCCAAGGTCGCCGAGGAGGCGGGCGAGGCGATCAACGCACTCGTCGGCGTCACCGGCCAGAATCCCCGCAAGGGCCGGTCCGCCACGCGCCAGGATGTCGAGTACGAACTCCTGGACGTGGCCATGACCGCCCTGACGGCCCTGGCCCACCTGCACGCCGACGACCCGGAGCCGGCGGACCTGCTCGAACTGCTCTCCGAGCACGTCGATGTCGTCGCCCGGCGAGCCGGCCTCGCCTGAACGGGTCGCTGCCGGGTGGCCGGCCTCGCCTGAGCGGGGCGTCGTCCAGCCGGGAGACGGCCGCCGGCGCCGTGAGCGACCGGCAGTCCCGGCATCGCCGAGTACGCCGATCTTGAAGGCTGAGTGGCTGCCTCCTGATCAGGTACGAGACCGTCGGCGGATCTGAGGGTTCCTAGTCGGCGAGCCCATCCCAGGGGTTGCGGTCGGGGCCCGCGGCCAGGCCCTCGGGGCAGTGGCGGCGGAAGTCGCACCAGGAGCAGATCGGCCCCGGGCTGGGCGTGAACAGCGCCTCCACCTCGGGCGGGACCCGCACCGCCGGCCCCTGCGGGGCGCCCCGCGGCGCCCTCGACCGGGACGGCGGAGGCGCGGCCACGGCCTCACGGTAGCGCTCGTCGGCGGCGGACGCCTCGACCGCCACCTCCTCCGCCCGCCCCAGATGCCGCTCCAGCGACTCGTCCGTGTGCCGCCACTCCACGATCTCGCCGGTCGGCAGGTGGTGCAGCTCGACGGTGCGGCAGGGCGTGCGCATCATCCGGGAGGCCGCGATCGCGTAGACGGCCAGCGCGAGCGACGAGCGGGCGTCGTCCTGGGTGAGCGGCCGCCGCCCGGTCTTGTAGTCCACGACCACCAGCTCGTCGCCCCGCCGGTCGAGCCGGTCGATCCGCCCGGACAGCGCGAGGACCTTGGTACGGGTGGCGACGGTGCGCTCCACGCCGACCGGGTCGTCGGAGGGGTCGAGGGTGCTGACGTAGCCGGAGACCAGGTCACGGGCACGGCCGAGCCACCGTGCCGACTGCTCCTCGTCGCGGAAGCCCTCCTTGATCCACCCGTTGGTGAGCAGGATGGCCGCGGTCAGCGGGGTGCGCCGCTCGTACGGCTCGCGCCACCACCCGGCCAGCGCGTTGTGCACACTGGCGCCGACGCTGTTGTGGGCCCAGGCCGGGCCCTTGGGCGGCTGAGGCCGGTCGAGGTAGGTGAACCGGTAGCGGCGCCGGCAGTCGAGCCAGGTGTTGAGCCGCGACGGCGTGCACGAGTAGAGCCGCCGCGGCATCCCCTCCAGGGGGAGCTGGTCGGCGTTCATGGCCTCCACCCCGTGCAGGCGGCCCGGTCGCCGCGGAGCCGCCGCCTTCCCTCGTCACTCCGGTCGCTGCGGAGCCCTCGCACCCTAGTCGTCGCCCGGGTCGAGCCTGATCCCCGCGACGCGGGTGCCGTCGGCGAGCGGGCCCTCCTCCTCGGTGACGGTGCGGGTCAGCGAGCCGGACACCCAGTCGTCGAAGTGCGGCTCCAGGTCGCCGATGGTGACCTCGTCGCCGTGGGCGGCCAGCACGCGGGTGTCACCGGGCAGCGTGAACAGGCGCCCGCCGATGGCGGTGAGCTGGTCGGGCAGGGCGGGGTACTCGCCGCCGAGCTTGCCCGGGCCGTCGGCCTGCAGCGTCTTGCCGGTGAACACGGCGCCGAGCGCCTCGGAGTAGAGCGACACGCCGCCGGGGCTGATGCCGGGCGTCTCCATGACGTCGAGCTGGACGTCGGCGACGCCGAAGACGCCGTCGTCCTCCATCTCGATGTCCGGCCACGTCTCGGTCCAGGTGTCCCGCCAGAGCTGCTTGTCCTTGGGGTGGAGGGCGATGACGGACTCGTCCCTGCTGGCCACCTCGATGGCCGCGCCGACGTGGTCGGGCAGGCCGTGGGTGCAGATGACGGCGAGCACCTCACGCTCACCGACCTGCTCAAGGATCTTGTCGGCGTCACGCGCCGGGTCGATGACGATCACCTCGTCGTCGTCGCCCACGATCCAGGTGTTGTTCTCGACCTTGTGCTCGGTGCCGTCGATGTCGACGACGCCCTCGGTCACCACTCGCTCGATACGCGCTGTCACGCTTCCGCACTCTAGTCCGTCCGGCTGGCGGAGCGTACTGGTCAGCCGCCGAGGCGCGGCGAGAACGCGCCGAAGGGCAGGTCGAAGTCGTGGTCACGCAGGTCGAGGAGGCTCAGGTCGGTCAGGGCGATCACGCAGCCCGCGTCGGCCGGCCAGGCGATCGCCCACAGCCAGTTGCCCAGCGCCTCGCCCGCGTAGACGGCCCGGTCGGAGCCCGCGCCGACGCACCACAGCGGGGTCGGATGGCCCAGCACCTCGACCTTGGCGTTCGGCGGCCCGGAGTCGAACCCCTCCCCCGGGTCGGGCCCGCTCAGCCCGGCGAACGCCGCCCCCAGCCCCACGCCCGGCTCCTCCGCGATCAGGAGCATGTCGGCCGGTCCGTGGGCGAGCGACGGTCCGCTGAGCGCGACCACGCCGGCCCGGCCGCCGCTGCGCTCGTCGCCCGCCTCGGCGAACCCGGTGACGAGCCACCCGGCAGGCAGCGGCCACGGGATCCACAGGGGCACGACCGAGCTCTTGCGCAGCGCGCCGACGGCCACGTCCGAGGGCGGGAGGGGGGCTTGGAAGGGCACGACGTCGCCGTGCGCGTCGCACCGCCATGCGCTGGACCACACGTTGGGCCCGTGAAGCGGGCCAAAGCACCGTGGGCAGGTTGGAGCCGCTGTCACAGCTATCAACGGTGCGTCGTGAAGCCCGGTGTCGTCAAGGGCGGCGCCGTCGAGTCGCCGTAATCTTGGTCAGGTGCGCGTAAATTGTGTGGGCGCGGTGATCAAGGACGGGCGGGGCCGGCTGCTGCTCGTGCGGCGCGGACACCCGCCGGGCGAGGGGTTGTGGTCGATCCCGGGCGGCCGGGTCGAGGCGGGCGAGACGGACGCCGCCGCGCTGGAGCGCGAGGTGCTGGAAGAGACGGGCCTGCGCGTGGCCGTGGGCCGCCTCGCGGGCGTCGTGGACCGCCCGGGGCCGGGCGGGGTGACGTACGAGATCCGCGACTACCTCGCGACCGTGACGGGCGGCACGCTGGCCGCCGCCGACGACGCGGCCGACGCGCGCTGGTGCTCTCCGCGGGACCTCGTGCGGCTGCCGCTCACCGAGGGACTGGCCGAGGCCCTGCGCGAGTGGGAGGTGTGGCCCTGACCCGGCGCTCCGTCGAGCCGGGTCAGGACCTCAGCGGCCGGACGTGAGGGTGGACGTCCACAGGATGAGGTGGTCGGCGTCGTAGGTGGTGCTGCGGCCGAGTCCCACCACCTCCGATCCGGTCACCGTGACCGCCGCCAGCCACTGCATGCCGGGTCCGCCCAGCCGGTCCTTCGTCAGGTCCGAGCGGGTCCACGACGCGCCGTCCTGGGAGATCCACGCGGCGCTGTCGGCGTCGCCCGGCGTGCCGTGCCAGCCGACGGCCACCAGCCCCTGGTCCGTCGCCGCCAGGTCGTACACGTCCGCCGCCCGCTCGGCGGGCAGCCACGACGTGCTCCAGGTGGCGCCGTCGTCCTCCGAGACGGCCGCGAACGCCCGGAGGGCCCCCTGCGCCCGGGCCGTCCCGATGGCGACGATCCGGCCCTGGTACGCGGCGACGTGGCGGAGCCCGGCCGCGGCCGCCCCGTCGGGCACGAGCCGCTTGCGGGCCTTCCAGTTGACGCCGTCCTCCGAGACCCAGACGACGCCGCGCTCCCCGTCGCCGCCGCCGGCCGCGCCGACGGCGACGTAGCCGTTCGCGTTGGCCGTCAGGTCCAGCACGCGGACGCCGGAGCCGCCCTGCGGCAGCTTGCGGGAACGGGTGAACTTGCGCAGGTCGCGGGTGAACCACAGCGCGGGGCCGGTCGTGCCGGAGGCGCCGGTGTCCTCGCCGGCCAGCACGTACCCCTCCGGGCCGGCCGCCACGGCGGTCACGGCCAGGCGGGCGTGGTCCTGCGGGCGGGCCAGGTCGCCGCCCGCCGGCACCCGCTTCCAGGAGCGGCCGTCCTCGGAGGTGACGAGCAGCGGCTCGGTGACGCCGATGCCGGTCTGCGTGGAGCCGGCCGCCAGCCAGCCGCGGCGGCCGTGCACGACGTCGTCGAGCTCCTGCTCGCGGGGGCCGCCGAGGCTCATCGAGGTCCAGCTCTTCCAGTTGAGGCTGGTCCAGATGCCGGCGTCGCCGGAGGCGCTGCCGACCGCGACGTACCGGCCTTCGTGGGCGGCCAGGCCGTTGGTGCGGCGGGCGATCCGCGACAGGCCCTCCACGTCGGCCCGCCGCACGCGCGCCGCCCGGCCGCGCGGCGGCGCGGCCAGCAGGACGAGCTGGTTGTCGACGTCCGCCGCCGCCTGGTCGCCGCCCGCGAGCAGCGTGCCCGACTGCGTGATCGTGACCCCGCGCAGCGTGGCGCCCCGCAGCCCCGCCAGGTCCGCGCGTTTCGTCCAGGCACGCGCGTCGCGGCTGGTCAGCACCTCGTACGAGTCGAGCTTCGCCTGCGCGACCACGGCGACGCCGCCCGGATGGGTGATCACCGACTCGACGCCGGGGCTCTCGCCGCCGAGCCCGCCGATCGAGCCGCACTGCGCCCACTGCTCGCCGCTCGGCGAGCAGTACACCCGCACGTCGCCCTCGATCGTGCGCTGACGGGTGGGCACGAGCACGAACCGCTCCGGGAGCACGGCCAGCGACCCGGCCCGCGGCATCGCCTCCGGGAGCTGGAACCCCGTCGCCCGCCAGGTGCGCCCGCCGTCGGCCGAGCGCACCACCCGTGAGCCGTCGCCCTGCGCCGGCCGGGCCACGGCGATGACCGTGTCCCCCCTGGCCACGACCGCCCGCAGGTCGAACGTGTCCAGAGCGCGCAGGTCGGTCCGCTGCCAGGCGCGGCCGTCGGACGACTGCCAGGCCGCCGGGCCGAGGCCGCCGTCCTCCCGAGCCGTGCCTCCCACCGCCACGAACCCCGACCGGGTCCGCGCGACGTCGGCCACCACGTCGCCGTCCCTGAACGCCGCCAGGCCGCTCTCCTCCACGGCAACCCAGCCGAGGCCGTCGGCGCTGGTCCACAGGCCCCGTCCACCACCGGGTCCACCGCCGGCCCCGCTCACGCCCCCGCTGACGTCGCCGCCGATGGCCAGCCAGCGGCCGTCGCCGCCGACGACCCGCCGCACCGTCGAGGTCGTCGCGCCGCCGCTGACCTTGCCGAGCCGCCACGTCCTGCCGCTGTCCGGCGAGAACAGGAACAGCGGTCGCGGCGTCGGGCTCGTCGTGTCGCTGCCCACGGCGACCACGGCCTTGCCGGCGGCGGCGATGTCGTTGAGCACCTGGTTGGAGCCGTCGCCGGCGGACGGGACCGTGAACAGGTCGTCGCCGGACCGCCCGGTGCCGGCCGCCAGGCGCAGCGCGGGCTCGCCCGGTGCGTTCCACCGCCACACGATCACGGTGCCGGCGATGACCAGGGCGAGCGCCAGGACGACGGCCACGGGGGCGGCCATGCTGCGCCGCCCGCGCACGGGGCCGGCTCGCCGTACGGCCGAGGGTGCCGGCCCCCGGTGGTGCCGCCCGCCGTGGGCGCCGGATCGGGGCGGGCCGGAGGCGACGAGCAGATCGGGCCTCGTGGGGCGCCCGGCCGGCGGCCTGCCCACCCGCCGCACCTCGACCTCGTCACCCGGCCTCTCCTCAGGCCGGTCGTCGGGCCGGTCGTCGGGCCGGTCGTCGGGCCGATCCACAGGCCGGTCCTCACGCCGGTCCTCGGGCCGGTCCCCGGGCCGGTGGCCGGGCTCATCCCCGGGCTCGCGGCCGTCCTCCTCGCGATCGGCATGCCGGGTCTCGGCGGTGGCTCCGGCGGGGGGCGGGGCGTCGATCACGGGCAGGGGGGCGGCCACGTACGGACGCGCACGGGACGGGAGATCGTCGTCCTCGTCACCGTCCGGACCGTGCCCGCCGTCGGCGGCGGCGGGCGCCTCGCCCGGGGCCGCGTCGCGGCTCTCGAACCAGGAGCCCGGCACCACCCCGGTCGGCAGCACTCCCGGGTCCACCACCTCGGGCGGGATCACGCCCGCCGGCACCACGCCGGGCGGCAGGTCGTCCCGCCCTTCGGCGCCGGGGTCCGTGCCCCGCGGGGTGGGGCGATGGGGCTGGGGGCGGGGCGGGCCGCCGGCGACCAGCTTGTCGGGCCGGTTCACCAGCCGCCGGGGCCTGCGGCGCGGCTCCGCCTCCGGCTCTGCGGTGGGCGAGCTGTACGGCCGGCGCCCCCGGGGCGGCTCCTCCGGCTCCTCGTCCTCCGGAGTGGGCGACGAGAACGGCGGCATCCCCCAGGGCGACGCCAGCGGTAACCCACGGGCCCGGTCGTCCGTGGGGCCCGGCGGAGAGTGCCTGATGCGAGGCTCCCCCGATGCCGATGCCGATGCCGACGGGGACGCGGGCGGGGGCGGGGACGACGGGGGCGTAGGTGTGGCGGATGGAGCCGTGGTGGACGGGTCCGGGACGGATTCCGGGTGAGGGTCGTCGTCACCCGGCGGTCGCCGTGGCGGATCGCTGGGAGCGGAGGCCACGCGGCGCACCTCCTAGTCGAGCTCGTCGAACGGGTCGAACCTGATCAACAGGGCACAAAACCGCATTTCCGGGATTCGGCCGGACGATTCGGACCGCTCCAGGGCTGGGGATCACTTGTAGGCGCCTGTCCCCGGGAATGCCGGCACGCGTCGACACGTACCCCGCCGGACAGAGATGATCACCTCCGCCATCCTCGCCTCCCCACAGCATCCAGACCAGCACGCCGAAGCCAGAATGGCGAGACCTCTCTAGCGAGATTCCTCAACCCCGTCGCCGTATTTATCAGAGATAACGCTGATTGACCGCTTTTTCGCGAGATAGAGAACCCCGCCGGCGAACACCCCGAGCTGCACCACGGTCCCCGCGAGCGCCTGCCACGGCACCGCACCCTGCCGCAGCGCGTCGTCGAGCTGTCCCGCCGCCGCGCTCACCCCGAAGGCCATCATGTTGTTGACCACGTGCAGCGCGATCGGCGCCTCCAGCCCTCCGGTCCGTACGGCCAGCCACCCCATGACCGCGCCGAACGCGAACACGTCGAACAGCCCCGCCCCCGTGTAGCCGTGCAGCGACGCGAACAGGGCGGCACCCAGCACGATCGCCCACGCCGGGTTGCGCACGTGCGCGCCCAGCGCCTGGAGCACCCACCCGCGGAAGATGTACTCCTCGGCCGCCGCCTGGAAGGGCACCAGCAGCACGATCACGATCAGGGCGGGCACGAACTCGCGCCAGCCCGCCCACCCGAACATGTCGGAGGTGTCCTCCCCCGACAGCATGAGCGCCACCGCCTGGGCGGCCTGTCCCAACACCAGGGCGAGCACGGCCACCCCGGCGCACGACAGCAGCCACGGCCAGCGCAGCCGCCCGGCCACCGACGACAGCGTCCCGGGTCTGCGCTGCTGCACCAGCGCGGCGGTCCCGAACACCAGCGGCAGCACGGCCGCGATCGACAGCAGCAGCACCGCCATCCCGAACACCGGGTCGCCGAACGACTCGTCCGCGGTGATCGGCATCGGCAGCCCGGCGATCGTGGCGAACACCGAGCCCGCCAGGACCACCACGACGCCCACGACCAGGAACCCCAGGGCTACCACCAGCGTCCCGACGATCTGCCGCCACGGGCGAGCGAGGGGTGTCCTGGCCAGGTGGTCGTAGCGGGCGCCCGAGGGCGTGGGGGCGAACCAGGACACCGGCTGCGGCAGGGGCGCGCCGTAGGCTGGGTGGCCCGGATGGGCGGGGTAGGGCGGCGCGCCGTAGGGGGGAGCCGCCGGGGCGGGCGGCTGCGGGGCGGACTCAGGGGAGCCCGCCCGCCAGGGCTGGTGGACGGGACCGGGCGGCTCCGTGCCGTACGGAAGCTGGGGTCCTGAGTTCTCCTGCATCTTTACATTCTGTCCATCCGATGCGCATTACTTCACAGACGGCTCGTCCTTTTGGGCGGATGCTCGTGGTGTCAGCATGTCGAGCCTGGGAGCGGATCCAATGTCAAGGCTGGGACCTGTCCTCACCCTGGCGGCCGGCGCCGTGCTCGCCGCGGGGCTCGGTGTCGCCAGCGTCACCGCGGCACCCGTGGCGGACCGCACCGCCACCGCGAGCACCACCGGGAACACCAAGAGCCCGGAGAGCACCAAGAGCCCGGAGAACGCCGCGAACGACCAGACCGCGCGGCCCGCCGAGGGCACGCCGCGGGCCACGCCGTCGCCGACCCGTACGGCCAAGGGCCCTGCCAAGGCGGACTACGGCGGGCACGTGGACCGCAACGGCGGCCTCATCGCCATCTCGGTCCGCGGCGACAAGGCCGTCGGGTACTTCTGCGACGGCCGTTCCGAGGCGTGGTTCAAGGGCGACGCGGTCGGCGGGAAGGTCGGCCTCGCGGGCTTCGGCGGCGCGGCGGCGGGGGCCACCCTGGGCGACGGCAAGGCCAAGGGGTGGCTGAAGGTCGGCGGCAAGCGGTGGACGTTCGACGCGCCGGTGGTCAGGAAGCCCTCGGGCCTGTACCGGGCGACCGCGCAGGTGCGCGGCGCGAAGATCCGGGCCGGCTGGATCGTGCTGAAGCGGCCGCAGGGCGGCTTCACCCAGGTCGGCGCGGCGTTCGCCGGCGAGGAGCAGATCCAGGTGCCCGAGCTGGACGGCGAGCGGCCGACCGAGCCCGTGACCGCCGGCGAGGCCACCCTCTACCCGAAGGACGTCGACGGCTTCATCGAGGAGATGCGATGACCACCACCGTGCGCCGCAGACGGCCGGGCGGCCTGACCGTCCTCCTCACTCCCCTGCTCGCGGGCGCGCTCGCCACTGTGGCGCTGGGCGTCTACGGGCGGGTCCACGCGCCCACGGGCTTCGCGGTGGGACCGGCGGGCTTCTCGGGGGCGCTGCCGATGAAGGCGTGGCTGACGACGGGCGCGTTCCTGCTGGCGATCGTGCAGATCGTGTCGGCTTTGTCGATGTGGGGCAGGCTGCGGGTCCCCGTGCCGCCGGCCGTGCACCGCTGGTCGGGCCGGCTGGCGTTCGTCCTGACGATCCCGGTCGCCTTCCACTGCCTGTACGCGCTGGGACTCCAGTACGACGTGCCGCGGGTGCTCGCCCACTCGCTGCTCGGCTGCTTCTTCTACGGCCTCTTCACCGCCAAGATGCTGGCGCTGCCCAGGCGGGGAACGCCGGGCTGGACGCTGCCGGTGCTGGGCGGGCTGGTGTTCACGGCGCTGGTGGGCCTCTGGCTGACCTCGGCGTTCTGGTTCTTCACCAGCGTCGGGGTCACCTTCTGACAGGAGTCACTCGCCGGGCTGGAACGTCTTCGTACGGCTCAGCCCGGCGGCGCGGCCCTTGGCGGCGACGACGAGCGCCATCTTGCGCGACGCCTCGTCGATCATCTCGTCGCCCAGCATGACGGCCCCGCGCCGCTCGACCGTCGTGGAGTGCTCGTACGCCTCCAGGATGAGCTCGGCGTGGTCGTAGTCCTCCTGGGTGGGCGAGAACACCGCGTTGGCCGCGTCCACCTGCGACGGGTGCAGCACCCACTTGCCGTCGAAGCCGAGCGCGGCGGACCGCCGGGCCACCCGCGTGAACCCCTCGACGTCCTTGATCTGGAGGTACGGCCCGTCGATCACCTGGAGGTCGTGCGTCCGGGCAGCCATGAGCAGCCGCATGAGGATGTAGTGGTAGGCGTCGCCCTCGGTGTAGCCGGGGGGCTGCTCGCCCACGACGAGGGTCCGCATGTTGAGCGAGGCCATGAAGTCCGCGGGCCCGAACACCAGCGTCTCCAGCCGCCGGGAGCTGCCCGCGATGGTGTCGACGTTGACCAGCCCGCGGGCGTTCTCGATCTGCGCCTCGATGCCGATGCGGCCCACCTCGAAGCCCATGGCCTTCTCGATCTGGGTGAGCAGCGTGTCCAGCCAGACGACCTCGGTGGAGTCCTGGACCTTGGGCAGCATGAGGCAGTCGAGGTGCTCGCCCGCACCCTCGACGACCCCGATCACGTCGCGGTACGTCCACTGCGTCGACAGGTCGTTGACCCGGACGACGCGGGTCTTGCCGGTCCAGTCGCCCTCGCGCAGCGCGGTGACGACGTTGGCGCGGGCCTGATCCTTGGCCAGCGGCGCGACGGAGTCCTCCAGGTCGAGGAACACCTCGTCCACCGGCAGGCCCTGGGCCTTCTCCAGGAACCGGAGGTTGCTGCCGGGCACCGCGAGAACCGAACGACGTGAGCGCATGCGGCACACGCTAGTGGGTCCGCCTGAGAGGGACACGGCGACCGGCTTCTATCGCACCCGTACAAACCGGTCGGGTCGTTCTTGGCACACCCGGTGCAGGACACGAAGCGGGCGACGGCCAACAATAGGGGCAAGACCAAGCGAAGGAGTGTAGCCCTGATGGCATCCGCCCCCGTGTCGATCCGCCCCGCCGTCCTGTCCGACCTGCTGCCGGGCAGCCGTGTCCGCGACGTCGCCCTCGTGGTCGGAGGAGCGGGCCTGACCGGTCTGGCCGCCCAGCTCACGGTCCCTCTCTGGCCCGTGCCCGTGACGGCCCAGACCTTCGCCGTCCTGCTGGTGGGCGCGGCCCTCGGCATGAACCGGGCCGCCGCCAGCATGGCCCTCTACCTCGTCGCCGGCATCGCGGGCGTGCCCTGGTTCGCGGGTCACAGCTCGGGCTTCGGCGGGGCGACGTTCGGCTACGTGCTGGGCTTCATCGCCGCGGCGGCCGTCGTCGGCAAGCTCGCCGAGCGCGGCGCCGACCGCACGGTCCTCGGCACGGTCGGCACGATGGCGCTGGGCAACGTCATCATCTACGCGTTCGGCCTGCCGGTGCTCGTGGCGGTGACCGGCCTGGACCTGGGGACGGCGCTGGTGGAGGGCGCCGGCAAGTTCCTCCTGGGCGACGCCGCCAAGATCGCTGTGGCGGCCGGCCTGCTGCCGCTGGCCTGGAAGCTCGCCCGCCGCTAGGCGGGCCGCGATCGGCGAGGGCCGGGCTCTTCGGAGCCCGGCCTTTCTCGTGGTCGGTGACCCGTTCACCGCGTACGGCCGGGCCAGGGAGCGCTCGCCGATCGCTCGGGTCCTGACGCCGGGCCTCCCACCGCTGTGGACGCTGACCCGGCACGAGGGCGCCCGCGCGATGCTGGCGGACGCCCGGTTCGCGATCACCTCGGGCAGCTTCCTGCGGCCGGACGTTCCCGAGGACTGCCTGCCGTACATGCGGACCATGTCGGAGATGGACGGGCCCGAACACCTGCGGCTGCGCCGGCTGGTCGCGCCCGCGGGGAGGCGGAGGTCACGGAGAGGGAGCCGGGGCCGGCGCCCAGGAACGAGTCGGCGCATCGTGCAGGATCTGTCGGCTGGCCTTGCGGGCGGCTGATGAGGATCTCCTTCAGGTCCGGGCGCAGCAGCTTGCCCTGCTGGAACGCGCGGTAGAAGGCGGAGAGGTCGTGTGCGGTGGAAATCACGCCGTCGGCCGCCCACGCGTCGGTGGCGTTCACCCCGTCGGTGTCGCGTAGCTTGCCTCCACTCCGGACCGCTTCGCCAACTCGTTGACCGCCCGCTGCACATCGGCACTCCGCGGTACATCACGTACGGCGACCGCGGACAACCCTGCCGGGGCAGCGGTGACGGGGGCGGCAACGCCTGCGATCAGCGTCGCGCAGGCGAGCCCAGCCACGGCGGCAGCTTTCGCACGATTCATCTTGTGGATCCCTTCGATGAGGGAAAACACGTGCAGGAGAGCCCTGAGGCATTCCTTGGCTCCTGGCGCGTGGGGAGATCGGATTCTGGGGAACAACGGGGTTAGGTCGCGGAGAGGGCTTCGGTCGGTGACAGGCGGGCGGCGCGGATGGCCGGGTACAGACCGGCGATCGCGCCAACCAGCACCGTGGCGGCCAGGCCGCCCGCCATGGCCCAGAGCGGCACGACGGTGAGCCAGGTCTGGGTACGCGCGTACAGGGCGGTCGCGGCGGCGCCGGAGAGCACGCCGGCGAGGCCGCCGAGGGCGGACAGCACCAGCGACTCGGCCAGGAACTGCAGCCGGATCTGTCCCCGCGTCGCGCCGAGCGAGCGCCGTAGCCCGATCTCGGCGCGGCGTTCCAGCACCGAGATGACCATGGTGTTGGCCACCCCGACCCCGCCCACCAGCAGGGCCACGCCACCCAGGCCGAGCAGCAGCCCGGTGAAGGCGCGGTCGGTGGCCTGGCGGGCGGCCAGCGCGTCGGAGGGCCGGGAGACCTTCACCTCGTTGGGCGCCTGCGGGTTCGCCGTGGCCGCCAGCACCGCCCGGACCGCTTCGACGGCGGCGTCGGCGGTGCGGGTGTAGATGGTGGTGGGGCGCTCGTCGAAGGTCAGGTACGCCGCCGCGGCCGGCCAGCCGATCAGCGCCGCCGAATCCAGTTCGGGGGCCAGCGGCACCGGCTGCAGGATGCCGGCGACGGTGAACCACCTGCCGCCGAGGAACACTTGGATGTTCTGGCCTGCGTCCCCGATGCCGAGCCGCCGGGCTGCCGTGGCGCCCAGGACCACGGCCGGGTAGCGGGCGGTCGCCGCGTTGAGCCAGGTGCCGCGGGCGATGGTGGCGCCCACGGTCCGCGGCAGGTCCAGGTTCGTGGCCTGTACGGAGATGCCGCCGCTTTGTGCCTGCGGGATGCGGTCGGTGCGGTAGACGTGGGCGTCGGTGATCTTGCCGGTGGCGGAGACCTGCTCCACGGGGCCGATACGGGAGATCATCTCGACGGATTCGCGGGGCAGGGTGGCGTCGTCGCCGAACAGGGTGTTGCCCGGCGACACGGTGAGCAGGTTGGTGCCGAGCGCGTCCAGCGTGCGGTCCAGCTCGGCCCGGCTCGAGGAGGAGATGCCGACCACGGCGATCATCGCTGCAATGCCGATCGCTATGCCCAGCGCCGACAGGAACGCCCGCAGTGGGCGGGTGCGCAACCCGGCCGCGCCCACGCCGAGCACGTCACGCGGACTCAACCGGGCCGGGGAGAGCTGATATGCCGACATTCAGATCACTGTCCCGTCGCGCATGACCACCTGGCGCGGCAGGTTCGCGGCGATCTCCCGGTCGTGGGTGATGACCACAAGCGTGGTGCCGGTGGCGTGCAGCTCGCGCAGCAGCGCCATCACGCCCGCCCCGGAAGCCGAGTCCAGGTTGCCGGTGGGCTCGTCGGCCAGGAGGAGCCCCGGCTCGCCAGCCACCGCCCGGGCGATGGCCACCCGCTGCCGCTGCCCGCCGGACAGCTCGTGCGGCCGGTGGCCGAGCCGGTCGCTGAGCCCAACGCGGAGCAGCGCTTCCCTGGCCCGGCGCAGGCGCTGTCGCTTCGGCAGACCGGTGTAGAGCAGACCGTCCGCGACGTTGTCCAGGGCGGACAGGCCGGGGGCGAGATGGAACTGCTGGAAGACGAAGCCGATTCGGCGGGCACGCAGGGCCGACAGCCGCCGGTCCGGCAAGGCGGCCACGTCGTGGCCGTCGATGCGGACCGTTCCAGTGGTGGGCCGGTCCAGCGTGCCGATCATGTTCAACATGGTCGACTTGCCCGAGCCGGACGGGCCCACGATGGCCACCATCTCACCGTGGTCGATGGACAGCGTGACGCCGCCCAGGGCCGTCACGCCACCGGGGTAGGTCTTAGTCACCTCGTGCAGCTCAACCATGGCGTTCATGACGGCATCCCCACGGTCATGCCCTCGCGGAGGCCGTCGCCGCTCACTTCGACCCGGCCGTCGGCGAACAGGCCGGTACGCACCCGCACGATCCGCGTCGTGGTGCCGTCCACCGCCTGGACGCCGTAGCCGCCCTCGGCAAGGGCGAGCAGCGCGGTCACCGGCACAGTCAGCACGTTCTTGCGGCTGGAGGCGGTGAAGGCGACGTCCACCGACGCCTGGTCGAAGGCGGCCTTCGCGCCGCTGATCGCAATCGTGACCTCGATTTTCGTCTCCGGGTCCGCGCTCTCGCCGCCGCTGTCGCCGCCGGTGTCGATGACGACCTGAGTCTTGGCGATCTTGCCTTTGACGGTCTTGCCGTCGGGCAGTTCGACGCTCACCGCGGCGCCCTTGGCGGCCAACCGCTGCTCGGACACCTCCAGTTCCACGGTGACCACGCGCGTGGTGCCAGTGTGGGCCAGCACCTGCGTGCCTGGCTGGAGAGTGTCGCCGGCGTTCGCCTTGTGGGCGTCCACCCGGATCGGGCTCGGCGCGTACGCGACGCGGCCGAGCTCAACCGTGCCCGTCTCCGGCAGGCCGAGGTCGTCCTGCCACGCCCGCACCGCCGTGGCGGTCTGGGAGGAGTAGGAGTCGTCCACGGTGAACCCCTTGTATCCCAGCGCGCGCAGGTTGCGCTCGAACTGCTCGACGTCGGCGCCCTCCACGCCCGGTGACAGCGCGCGGTAGGCGGGCAGCGACCCGTAAAGGAGCGTGACCGGGGTGTCGTCTACCCGGTAGACGGCCTTACCGCGCCTTACCGTGGCTCCCACGGCGGGCACGCGCGTCAGGGTCCCGCTGAGCTTGTTCGACAGGACCGTTTCCGGGCCGTAGCCGAGGGTGCCCGGCTCGGTCTGGGTGTCGATCA
This sequence comes from Nonomuraea sp. 3-1Str, assembly GCF_031570565.1. NCBI lineage: Bacteria > Bacillati > Actinomycetota > Actinomycetes > Streptosporangiales > Streptosporangiaceae > Nonomuraea > Nonomuraea sp. 3-1Str. The sequence goes on along the minus strand of NZ_JALHBK010000021.1, from coordinate 73,436 downwards.
GCGTCTGCCGGATGACCTTCGCAGTGGCCGGGGGCAGGCCGCCTGCCGACGGTCGCGGCGACGTCCCCGCCGCGCCGTCGTGGAGCCAGAGCCAGGCCGCGGCGGCGAGCACCGCCGCGGCCAGGATCCCGGACACCCATGTGGTCCGGGTCACCCACCGCTCCAGGTTTCGGTCGGAGCGCCGGAGGGCGCGGCCGGCTGATATTTGGCGCAGGTCTGCCGGGCAGCCTGGACTTTGGGGTCGTTGGGGTCCATGCCGGTGTCAGGGCCTATCTTGAAGCCGCCGTTGGCGTCCGGGTCGGGGAACTTGGGGACCCCGTTCTCCCGCATGCACTGGGCGAACTTCCGTTGCTGCTCCACCCTGGCTGGGTCGGCCTGCTCCGGCTCTCCCCCGTTCGGCAGATGCTGCTTGCACTGCTCCATGGCCGTCTTGGCCTTCTGCGGGTCGGCACCCTCAGGGAGCTTGACCTGGATTCTGCCGTCCTCGCCCTGCGGGTCGGGCATGTCGATGCCGTGCTCGCGCATGCACTGCGCGAACTTGAGCCCGCCATCCTCCCGTGAGGTGGTGCCGGCGGAGCTCGCCGTAGCGGCGGGGCTGCCGGCGGAGGCGACGTGGGCGCCGGTCGACGCCTGGCCGCACGCGGTCAGGCCCGTGATCAGCAGGCCGAGCGCCATGACTGTCGTGATACGCATGAGACGTCCTTCTCTACTCGGCGAGCACGGCCAGCGCCCTGGCCAGTACGGGATCGCGCCCCGTGGACACATCCTTCGCGGTCGTCGGCACGTAGTGGTGGGGCGGCGTGCCGATACGGTTGATGACCTCGTGGTTCGGCCCGAGGTGGTAGAGCGCGGGCAGGAGCAGGGCGCTGTTGTCGTCCAGCAAGTACGCCGTGGCCGGTCCCGACACGATGCCAGCGGTACGGGTGCCGACGAGCGTGCCCATGTCGTGCGCCTTGACCGCGGAGGTGAAGTGATCACAGGCCGACGCGCAGTCGCGGTCGGTGAGCACCGCCAGGGGCAGGTTCAGCAGCGGAACGGTGTCGTCGGTGCGGGTGGCCTGACAGGTGCCCGTGGCATCGCACAGGTACGCGGTGACCTTGCCGTGCGCGAACGCGCCGAGCAGCCGGTTGGCCTCTTCCGGGGAGCCGCCGCGATTGCCACGCACGTCGAGGACCACTGCCTTCGCCTTGCCCAGGCCGGCGATCGCCTGGAGCACGGCGTCGGCGGCCTTCGGCGCGAAGCCGGTCAGCTTGACGTAGGCGATGCCGTCGTCCAGCAGCTTGGCGTCGACGGTCTTGGAGGCGGGCTTGTACAGGGTGGGCTTCAGCGCCACCGTCCAGGTCCGGCCCGTGGCCGGGCGGCGCAGCTTGAGCCGGACCGCGGAGGTCTGCGGGTATTGCGGGTAGAGCATGTTGACCACGCCCGGCGACAGAACGCCGCCGGCGAACGGCGTGTCACCGTTGACCGCCTCGATGACGTCACCGGGGCGCAGCCCGTGCTTGGCGGCCGCTCCGCCGAGCACGCCGCGGACGTACAGCGGAGGCAGCGCCTGTTGCGGCGCGCCGGTCATCAAACCGCTGGAGGGGAAGGTGGTGATGCCCAGCCCGTACTCCTGGCCCGGCTGGTAGCCGGGCGGCAGTTCGGCGCGCTGCCACTTGGCGTGGTTGTCGCCCAGGGCGCGGATCAGGCCGCTGAGGGTCGCTGCGGCCAGAGACTGCCGCAGCGCGGCGTCGTTCGGCAGCAGACCGGTCACGCGCTGGTAGACGGCGCTGAAGGCGTCCCAGTCGCCCTCGCGGTCGCCCGTCAGCGCGGGCATCACCGCCTCGGCCACGTCCCGCCCGTTCCGGTGCAGCTCCTGGGCGAACGCGGCGAACGCCGCGACCAGCAGCTTGCGGTCGTCAAGGACCTTGCTGTCGTAGTAGCGGTCGTAAATGCAGTCGTAGGCCTGTTCGATGGTGGCGATCGTGGTGGCCTTCAGCGGCTCGGGCTGAGCAGGACCATTTGCGGCGGCACACGCCGCCGCCTTCTCGGCCTGCCCCACTGTGCCCTGTTCGGCCTGCGCCGCCGTGCCGGATATCAGGAGCAGCGCTCCGACGGACGCGGCGAGCAGCGGTTTGATCGTTGGCAAGGGATTCCTCACTCGAAGAAGCGAACGTCGGGATAGATCTCGGACGGCCCGTCCAGCAGGCTGCCATGGTCCCCGCGCAGATGGCGATCGAAGAAGGCGGCCACGTAGGCGCGCTCGGCAGCGGCCGCCCGCGCCGGGTTGATCGTGCCGACCGTCTGTGTCAGAGCCTCGGGGATGACCTTCATCTCAGCCAGCTGGTAGATGATCGACTTGGCGTCGGTGTAGCTGGCGTGCGTCGTGCCGACGATGGACAAGAAGCGCCGCTCGCCGCGCAGCTTGTTCCAGAAGCCGGACATCAGGACGCCCAGTTCCTCGGGTCCCTTGCCATCGCTGCTCATGATCATGAGAGGGCGTTCGCCTATGCGGGTGGCGACCTCTCCCACCAACTCGGCCACCTTCTCCCGCGGCATCGGCGGTGCGACGGTGACGGTCGGGATGACGTGGCCGTCCAGGTCGATCCCGGCCTTGATCCGCGGGTCGTTGGCCATGCCCTGGGCGGTGGTCGAGCCGCCCAAGGAGTGCCCGAACATACCGATCCGGTGCAGGTCCATGCTGTCGGCCAGTTCCTTGGGCAGCGAGCGTCCGGTGGCGAGCCGGTCGAGCACGAACCGCGTGTCGGCGATGCGCACCTTCATCACGCTGTAGGCGCCGTCCTTGTCGAGGCTTGGCCGGACGGTCTCCACTCGTCCACCGGGGAACTGCACCGCGTCGGCGTCATAGGTGTGGTCGATAGCGACGACGACGTAGCCGCGACTGGCCAGGTCCTCCACGATAGTGGTGCCCAGCCAGCGGGACTCCCCCGCGCCATGCGAGTAGAGCACCACCGGGTACGGGCGGGAGGAGGGACGAACCGGGGCGCCGGTGCGGGCGTGGGTGAGCGGGAAGCGCACCTTGTCCAGCGAGATATCCACGTCGCCCAGCTCGAGCCGCTTGGCCATCTCCTTCAGGTTGTTGGTGGTCGTGGTCCGGTAGTGGGCCAGCTCCTTCGGCTCCATCCAGGCAGTGACCATTCCGCCGCGCCTGGCCGGATACCACAGGGTGACCATCAGCTCGCGGTCGTGCTTCGTCTCCCACCAGGGATCCTGCCGGTCATGATCCACCAGACGCATCGACACCGTGCCGACGTCGTACGAGCCGGTGGGAGCGGGCAGCGTCAGCCGCCGGCCTGCGGTCTGCGCGGCGGCCGGCAGTACGGTCGGCGCCACGGCCAAACCGAGGGCGAGACCCACCGCGCCGCTCAGGAGTCTGCGCCGGCCGAAGGCGGCGCTGTGCACGTCATCTGTCATGGTGAACAGGTGTACGCAGGCAGCGGTTTCAGAAAAGTATCGTCGGCGAGTGGCTGATACCTTCCTGAAACTCCCTGTTCGGCAGATTGCAGGGAGACGACGGGAGGACTGACGACGGTGCGCATACTCGTGATCGAGGATGACGAGGAGATGGCCGAGGCGATCGCCGCCGGCCTGCGCCGCTCACGGATGGCCGTGGACGTGGCACTCGACGGGCCCACCGGGCTGGAGCGCGCCCTCGACAACGACTACGACGTGATCCTGCTCGATCGCGACCTGCCCGGCATGCACGGTGACGAGATCTGTGCCCGGCTCGTCAGCACCGGCTGCCGCAGCAGGGTGCTCATGCTCACCGCCGCGGCGACGAACGAGGATCTCGTCGACGGGCTCGGTCTGGGGGCCGACGACTACCTGCCCAAGCCGTTCGACTTCCCAGTGTTGGTGGCCCGGATCGGCGCGCTGGCGCGGCGGGCCCACCCCGCCGTCCCCCCGACCCTCCGCCACGAAGATCTTGTCGTGGACACCGCGCAGCGCTTGGCCACCCGAGCTGGGCGGCAACTGGAGCTGACTCCCAAGGAATTCGGCGTTCTGGAACTGCTGCTGGCCTCCCGAGGGCGGACGGTCTCGGCTGAAGAGCTACTGGAACGGGCATGGGACGAGTTCGCCAACCCGTTCAGCCACACCGTCAAGATCACGATCAGCCGGCTGCGGGCCAAGCTCGGGGATCCGCCGATCATCGAGACGGTGTCCAAGTCCGGCTATCGCATCTGAGGGTGCCCATGTCCCGCCAGCCTCCATCACGTCTGATAGGGCCCGTGTCCCGCCGGCCTCGCCGTACCATCCGGATGCGTCTGACCCTGTTCTACGGCGCGCTCTTCCTGCTGTCCGGTGCCTGCCTGCTCGCCGTCACCTATGCTCTGGTCGTCCACTCCACCAGCGCAGTCGTCTTGGACGGCCAAGATGGCCACCTGATCGGCGCCGCCGATGGCGCCCCGGACGACGGCCACCACCTGCTGGGCATCCCGGAAGGATTGACCGCCGACCAGGTCCAGGCTCAAGCCGACCACATGCGCACCCGGGCCGTGCGCCAGCACGAAGCCGAACTGCGCTCACTTCTCACCCAGTCGGCCATCGCCCTGGCCATCATGTCGGTCGTCTCGATCGTGCTGGGCTGGATCGTGGCCGGACGCGTCCTGCGCCCGCTGCGCACTATCACCAGGAGCGCCAGGCAGATCTCCGCGACCAGCCTGCACGCGCGGCTGGCACTGACCGGACCCGACGACGAACTCAAAGAACTCGGCGACACTTTCGACGAACTGCTCGGCAGGCTGGAGGCGTCCTTCACGGCCCAGCGCCAGTTCATCGCCAATGCCTCCCACGAACTACGCAGCCCGCTCGCCCGGCAACGCACGGTGGTCCAGGTGGCCCTCAGCGATCCCGGCGCCCACGCCGATCAACTGCGCCTCGTGTGCGAACGGGTGCTGTCGGCCAATGCTCAACAGGAGCGCCTGATCGAGGCACTGCTCACCCTCGCCCGCAGCGAGGCTGGACTCGACCACTACGAACCCTTCGACTTGGCCGACATCACCGATCACACCATCCACACGCATCGCCCGGAAGCAGACCGCCGGGGAATCCGTCTGGACGCCACGCTCGACTCCTCCCCGGCCGCCGGGGCTCCTCGCCTCGTCGAACGCCTGGTGACCAATCTCGTGGACAATGCGCTGCGCCACAACGCCCCCTCCGGCACTGTCCACGTCACTACCAGCCTCTCGAACGGAGGCGCCGTGCTCACAGTGGTAAACACCGGGCCCGTTATCCCCGAGAGTGAGATCGACCGACTGTTCCAGCCGTTCCAGCGCGCTGGCACAGCCAGGGCCAGTCGCGACAGCGGACTCGGCCTCGGGCTATCCATCGTCAAGGCCATCGCCACCGCCCACGGCGCGCGACTCGACGCCCAACCACGCCCGGAAGGCGGGATGCGCACCACTGTCACCTTCCCGCCACCCACCTAGCATTGCTTGAACACCCCCGCATCCCGCTCACCGATGACGAGCGGGGCCGCAGTCGACGACGGCCAGGCCGCCCTTGACCAGCTTCTGGAACGTCTCGCCAACGTCCCCACGCCGCCCGGTGCGACCCTGCGGCAGGCCATGCGACCGGGCAGCATGACGGCATGACGGATCTCCGATGGGACGAGGTCAGGGATTCTTCGATCCCGACTTGATGGGCGCACTGCCGGACCTCTTTGTCCCGGACGCCGTCGAGGACTGGTAGGGGGGTATCACCCTTCAGGCTCTACCAAGATTCTCGCGGTAACAGATTGTACCGATTCCCTACCTTCTGCTGTTCTGGATGAGACTGTGAACGGTGTGCAACCGTGGCATGGTGAGCGATGCTCTTCCCACACTTGGCAGCGGTGGAGATCGAGCAGGTGGACCGTTAGGACGGTCGGATCCAGGTGGTGGCCCGCACGCGGGGTGCTCCAGTGTCCTGTCCGTCGTGCCGGGTGGCCACGAGCAAGGTGCACGGCTATCACCGGCGGTGCCTGGCCGATCGCCCGGTAGACGGGATGCCTGTGGTGATCGAGCTGAGGTTACGACGCTTGGTGTGTAGCAACCTGAACTGCACGCGGCAGACCTTCCACGAGCAGGTGCCGGGCTTGGCCGACCGCTATGAGACGCTCAGGCCCGCGATCGAGCGCGTGGTGGAGCGCCTGCTGGACGAGCTGCCCGGCCACGCCGGCGACGGCGTCGTGGACCTGCTGCGGCACTTCGCGACCCCGCTCCCGATGGAGGTCATCTGCGAGCTGGTGGGCGTGCCGGAGGAGGACCGGCCGCGCTGGCGCGAGTTCGGCACGCTCGTCGCCGCGGGGGCGGGCCCGGGGTTCGCCGCGGCCATCCCCGGGATCATGGCGGGCGCCAGGGAGGCGGTCGCCCGCCGGCGCGCCGCCCCGCCGACCGGCGACGCGCCGTCCGGCCTCCTGGCGGATCTCATCCGCGCGCAGGCGGAGGACGGCGACCGGCTCAGCGACACCGAGCTGGTCACGCTGGTCTGGCACCTGGTCCTCGCCGGGCAGACCCCGGCGAACCTCATCGCGAACGCCGTCCACGTCCTGCTGTCCGAGCCCGCCCAGCTCCGGGCACTGGTCGCGGACCCCGGCCTCATGCCCCGCGCCGTCGAGGAGCTGACCCGCTGGTGCGGCCCGATCCTGCTGACGGTCCCCCGCTACGCGAGCGAGGACGTCGAGCTGTACGGGGCGGCCATCCGCGCGGGGGACGCCGTGACGGCCTCGGTCGCCGCCGCCAACCGGGACCCGCGCGTGTTCGAGGACCCGGACCGGCTGGACGTCACCCGGGCCCGGGAGGCGACCCATCTGGGGTTCGCCCACGGGGCCCACTTCTGCCTGGGCGCCTCCCTGGCCCGCGTGGAGACCGGTGTGGCCCTGTCGGCTCTGCTGCGCCGCCTCCCGGACCTGGCGGCCGGTCCGGAGGGCGCGCGACGCGCTCCCGACCCCGGCACGTGGCGTTTGACGTCGCTCCCCGTGACCCTGTGAGGTCGCTGGTCAGCCGTTCGCGCGTGACAGTTCTGTTCTGCGAGGTTCCGAGCGGCGACTGCAGGCGGACCGCCACGCGACCTGCCACCGGATCACCGCGCTGGATTACAGTCGGGACGTGAGCGACACACGCGCGGCCATCGAGGAGGGCGCGAAGAAGTCCGGCGTCCTCTGGCTCGGCCTCGACCGTCCCCGCCTGGCCTGGCACGCCTGGCACGACGGCGCCATCCACATCGTGACCGGCGGCGGCGAGCAGGACCTTCCGGGACTCGCCGGCCTCGACCGGGTCCGGGTCACCCTGCGCAGCAAGGACAACGGGGCGCGGCTGGTGGAGTTCGACGCGGCGGTCCAGGTCGTCGACCAGCGGGCGGAGCCGGAGGCGGTCGCGGCGCTGGCCAAGGAGCGGCTCAACGCGCGCGACGGCGCCCACCTGGCGGACCGCTGGGCCCGGGACTCCACGGTCCTCCGCCTCACACCCCTGGAGTCCTGACCCGCCCTCCCGGTTCGCCGAGACGTGGCGCCGGCGCAGGGCGACGTCCAGCATGTCGTGGCCGGTCAGCTCTGTGCGCGGTCCAGGGCCAGGCCGGCCTCGGCGGACGACTGCGCGGGCGCGGACCCGGTCGCCGGCGCCCCGCCCCGGGAGGCCGCCGTCTGGGCGAGCAGCGCCCCGGACAGCACCAGCAGCCCGCCGATGATCTGGAACGCCCCGAGCGCCTCGCCCACCAGCGCCCAGGCCACCACCGCGCCGCCGATGACCTCCAACGACGCCACCGTCGCGCCGACGGCCGCCGACAGGCGACGCACCGCGTTGACGCCCAGGATGTACGCCGCGACGGTCGCCACCAGCACCATCCACAGGTACGCCCCGAACGCCGGCAGGGTGAGGCCGCCTCCCTCGGGAGCGACCGAGCGGGTGAACGCCTCCCAGGGGATGCTCCACGGCCGGGCGAACGGCACGAGCACCACGGCGGCGCCCAGCATGCCCCAGGCGATGAGCCCCAGCGGATCCACGTCGTCCCCGAAGCTATCGCTCATCAGGAAATATCCGGCGCAGCACGCCCCGGCGACCAGGGCCAGCAGCAGCCCCAGCGCGTCCAGCCGCAGGCCGTCCCAGACCTCCACCACGATGCCGAGCCCCACCACGGCGGTCACCGCGCCCAGGTACGCGGAGCGCGGCAGCCGGATCCGGCGCACGAAGCGCACCCAGACCACGACCATGACCGGCGCCATGTACTCCAGCAGCAGCGCGATCCCCACGGGCAGCCGGGTGAGCGCGGCGAAGTACAGCGACTGCACCCCGGCGACGGCCACGACGGCGTACAGCCCGAAGAACGGCAGCCGCGAGCGCGGGATCCGCAGGGCGGACGGCTTGAGCACGGCCAGCACGGCGACCATCAGCAGCCCCGCGCCCCCCATCCGCACCCAGACCGCCTCCATGGGCGCCAGCCCGGCCGCGTTCAGGTACTTGGCCATGGGTCCGGAGAACGCGAAGCACCACGCCGAGACGAGCGCCATCGCGAGTCCCGTGTATCTCATTCCCACACCATTCGCCGTAATTACCGTTCTTATCTTTTGATACTGACATGCCGGGCGTCCGGGGCGCAATGTCGCCCGGCTGTTAGCCTGCTCGGTATGAAGATCTTCGTGGCCCGCCTGGCCGGGACCTCGGTCTTCGACCCGGCCGGCGACCAGATCGGCCGGATCAGGGACGTCGTGGTGGGCCTGCGCGGGACCCTGCCGCCCGCCGTCCACGGCATGGTGGTCGAGGTGCAGCCGCGCCGCCGCGTCTTCCTGCCCATCACCCGCGTACGGGGCATCGAGGCCGGCGCGGTCGTCTTCACGGGCCGGCTCAACCTGCGCCGCTTCGAGAAGCGCGCGACCGAGACCCTCGTCATCGGCGAGATGCTCGACCGCACGGTGAGCGCCGGGGGCGAGCAGATGACGGTCTTCGACGTCGCCATGGAGGAGACCAGGCCGTCGGCCTGGGAGATCACCAATGTCGCCGTGTACCGGGGCAGGCGGCGGCGCGACCCCCGGATCATGGCCTGGGGCGAGGTGTCCGGGTTCGACCAGCTCCAGAGGGACCAGGGCGCCGCCGGGCTGATCGCCGCGTTCGAGTCGATGCGGGCCGCCGACATGGCCAGCGCCCTGCACGAGCTGCCCGGCAAGCGGCGGATCGAGATCGCCCGCGCGCTCGACGACGACCGGCTCGCCGACGTGCTGGAGGAGCTGCCTCCCCGCGACCAGATCGGCATCCTCAGCACCCTCGAACCCGCGCGGGCCGCGGACGTCCTGGAGGAGATGGACCCCGACGACGCCGCCGACCTGCTCAACGACCTGCCCGCCGACCAGGCCGCCCACCTGCTGGCGCTGATGGAGCCGGGCGAGGCCGCGCCGGTGCGGCGGCTGCTCACCTACCCGCAGGACACGGCCGGCGGCATGATGACCAGCGAGCCGGTGATCCTGCCGCCGACCGCCACGGTCGCCGAGGCGCTCGCGCACATCCGGCAGAAGGACCTCGCGCCGTCCGTCGCGGCCCAGGTGTACGTGACCCGGCCGCCGAACGAGACGCCCACGGGGGCGTACCTGGGCGTCAGCCACTTCCAGCGGCTGCTGCGCGACCCGCCCTCCACGCTGCTGGGCTCGGTGCTCGACCCGTCGATCGACCCCATCCGGCCGGGTTTCACACTGCCCGAGGTGGCCTGCTACCTGGCCAGCTACAACCTGGTGGCGGCGCCCGTGGTGGACGAGCTGGGGCGGCTGGTGGGCGCGGTCACCGTGGACGACGTGCTCGACCACATGCTCCCGGCCGACTGGCGCGAAGGCGCGCACCCATGAGCGCCCGCCGGCCCGCCCGGCTCTCCGGTGCCGGGGAGCCGTCGTGACGGCCGAGCGGCTGGACCAGCCGCGCGACCTGCGCCGCACGCTGCGCCCGCACTACGACCCGGAGGCGTTCGGCCGCCTGTCGGAGCGGATCGCCCGCTTCCTCGGAACCGCGCGGTTCATCGTCTACATGACGGTGTTCGTGGCGGTCTGGGTCATCTGGAACGCCGTCGCCCCGGCCGACCTGGCCTTCGACCCGTACCCGTTCATCTTCCTCACGCTCATGCTGTCGCTCCAGGCCTCGTACGCGGCGCCCCTCATCCTGCTCGCCCAGAACCGGCAGGCCGACCGCGACCGGGTCCAGTACGAGCAGGACCGCGAGGCCGCCGAGCGCAACCAGGCGGAGATCGAGTACCTGACCCGGGAGATCGCCGCGCTGCGGATGGCGCTGAGCGAGGTCGCCACCCGCGACTACCTGCGCTCGGAGCTCCAGCATCTGCTGGAGGAGCTCAGGGAGCGCCCGTGACCTCGGCCAGCCGCGCCGCGAGCTCCCGCACCCGGGTGACCTCGCCGGGGCCCAGGACGTCGAGGAACTGCGCGCGGACACCGCGCAAGTAGGTGGGCGTGGCCTCGGCCAGCCGAGCCGCTCCCGCGTCCGTCAGCACCGCGAACAGCCCCCTGGCGTCGCTCTCGCACGCCTCCCGGCTCACCAGCCCGTCGCGCTGCAACCGGTCGATCAGCCGGGTCAGGCCGCTGCGGGACAGCAGCACCCTGCCCGCCAGGTCGTTCATCCGCAGCCGCCGCCCGGGCGCCTCGGCGAGCTGCGACAGCACGTCGTACGACGCGAGCGGCAGGTCGTGGGCGTCCAGCAGTTCCGCCTCCAGATGGCGCGTGATCCGCACCTGCGCCCGCTGCAGCATCCGCCAGACGGCCAGCTCCTCGACGGTGAGGCCCTCGTCGCGCAGAAGAGTCACGGAGTAACCTTAGTTTGTTGCACGCACACCTATACAGCCATCGACGCGGCACGGATTAACCGTGCCGTGCCCCTGGTTCATACCATGGAGGGGCATCCTCACCGGCGTGCAGCGCCTGACATACAGAGACCACTAAGGAGGGACGGCACTCCCTTCGTGCCGAGACTTCGATGGCACCAACCCAGGAACAGGTGACGGCCGCCCTCGCCACCGTCATCGACCCCGAGATCCGTCGTCCGATCACTGATCTCGGAATGGTCAAGAGCGTCGACTTCGCGCCCGGCGGCGTGGTTCGCGTCGGCGTCTATCTCACGGTCGCGGGCTGTCCACTGAAGGACACCATCCGCCGTGACGTCACCACTGCGGTCTCCCGGCTCGACGGTGTCACGGGCGTCGAGATCGAACTGGACGTCATGAGCACGGAGCAGCGCAAGGAGCTCCAGACCAAGCTGCGCGGCGACCGCGGTCCCGAGAAGGAGATCCCCTTCAACCAGCCGGGGTCGCTGACCCGGGTCTTCGCGGTGGCCAGCGGCAAGGGCGGCGTCGGCAAGTCGTCGGTCACGGTCAACCTGGCCGCCTCCATGGCGGCGAGCGGCCTCAAGGTCGGCATCGTGGACGCCGACATCTACGGCCACAGCATCCCTCGCATGCTGGGCGCCTCCGAACGGCCGACCAAGGTCGAAGACATGATCATGCCGCCGATGGCGCATGACATCAAGGTCATCTCGGTGGGCATGTTCAAGCCGGAGGGCAACACTCCGGTGGTGTGGCGCGGCCCGATGCTCGACCGGGCGCTGCACCAGTTCCTCGCCGACGTCTACTGGGGCGACCTCGACGTCCTGCTCCTCGACCTGCCTCCGGGCACCGGGGACATCGCCATCTCGGTCGCCCAGCGCCTGCCGTCCGCCGAGATCCTCGTGGTGACGACGCCGCAGATGGCCGCCGCCGAGGTGGCCGAGCGGGCCGGGTCGATCGCCGCCCAGACCCACCAGCAGATCGCCGGCGTCATCGAGAACATGGCGTGGCTGCCCTGCCCGCACTGCGACGAGCGCATCGCGGTCTTCGGCGAGGGAGGCGGCCAGACGGTCGCCGACGCGCTGACCCGCACGCTCGGCGCCCGCGTGCCGCTGCTCGGCCAGGTGCCGATCGACCTGCGGCTGCGCGAGGGCGGCGACGAGGGCAAGCCGCTGGTCCTGACCGACCCCGACTCGCCGGCGGCGGCCGAGCTCCGCTCGATCGCGGGCACGCTGAGCAAGCGGTCCTCCAGCCTCAAGGGCCTCCAGCTCGGCCTGTCCCCCAACCGCGGCTAGCACCCGCTCCCGCTCCGGGCCCGCTCACACCGAGCGGGCCCGCCGCGTCTCCGCAGGCTGTCGCGGGTTGTCGCCGCCGTTGTTGTCGCGGGTTTCGGCGGACTCCGACGAGCGGCGTCTGTTGTCGCGGGTTTCGGCGGGCTCCGACGAGCGGCGTCAGGTCGCCTCGGAGTCGTACGGCGGGATCTGGCCGTAGCCCAGCTCGTCCACCGGCTCCGGCACGGGCGCGGCCGTGGCCGTCTCCAGCTCGCCCGGCTTGGCGTTCCAGGCGTCCTCGACGTCGTCCAGCAGGTGCTTGCGAACGAAGGTGCGCGGGTTGAGGTCGGCCGGGTCGAAGTCGGAGAACTCCGGCGGCAGGCCGGCTCTCAGGTCGTCGCGCGCGTTGTTGGCCATCCGGCGCAGGTTGCGCAGCGTCTTGCCCGCCTGCGCCGCCGCCTGGGGCAGCTTGTCGGGCCCGAAGACGAGAAGCGCGATGACGATCAGCGCCCCGACCTCAAGCCACCCGAGTCCGAACACCGTGAGCTCCTAGCGCAGTCCAACTACTCCGAGGACAACCCCGGCGTATCCCAGCCTAAAGGCTCCCGCGCTCGGATCGACCCCCAGCCCCGGCCGTACCCGAGGCCGTACCCGGGACCGGTCACCGGCCCCGGATACGGCCTCGGTACGGCTCAGGACGGCGTCGGGGCGGGCTCGGCGTCGGCCGTGACCGTGAGGGTGGCCGTGCGCTCCTGCCCGGCGCGCTGGTACTTGACCGTGATGTGCGAGCCCGGCGACTTGCTGCGGACGAGCGCGATGAGCTCGTTGCCGTCCTGCAGGCGCAGCCCGTCGAGCTCCAGGATGACGTCGCCCGCCTTCAGCCCGGCCTTGGCGGCGGGACCGCCGGGGTCGACCGGCTGGCGGCCCTCGGCGGGCTCGGAGGCGATGCGGACGCCCTGGCCCTTGTAGTCGGGGTCGAGCACGATGCCGATCTTGGGGCGCTTGGCCTTGCCGCTCGTCACCAGCTCCTCGGCCACGCGCCGCGCCTGGTTGACCGGGATGGCGAAGCCGAGGCCGATGCTGCCGCTCTGGTTGGTGAGCGAGCGGCTCAGCGTGGCGATCGCGGAGTTGACGCCCACGACCTCGCCCTTGCCGTTGACCAGGGGGCCGCCGGAGTTGCCGGGGTTGATGGCGGCGTCGGTCTGGATGGCGCTGATGTAGGCGGGCTCCTCGGAGCCGCCGCTCTCGTCGCCGGCGATGACCGGCCGGTTCAGGGAGCTGACGATGCCCGTGGTGACCGTGCCGGACAGGCCCAGCGGCGAGCCGACCGCGATCACCGGGTCGCCGACCACGACCTGGTCGGAGTTGCCCAGGTTGATCTCGGGCGTGCCGAAGGTGTCCTCGGGCTTGACCACGGCCAGGTCGGAGCCCGGGTCCCGGCCGACGATGCGGCCGGTCGTGGTCTTGCGGTTGTAGAACATGATCTTAATTTCGCCGCCCTTGGCGGCCATGGCGACCACGTGGTTGTTGGTCACCACGTAGCCGTTCTTGATCAGGAACCCGGAGCCCGTGGCGCCCTCGGTGTTGCTGCCGTTGCCGACCTCCAGCGACACGACGCTGGGCAGCACCCGCGCCGCCACGCCGGCCACCGAGTCGGGCGCCCGGTTGGTGGCGCCGGTCGGGGCGGGGCCGAGGCTGTAGGTCGGGTCGGTGCCGTTGGACCGGGTCAGCAGGTAGGTGCCGATGCTGCCGAGCGCGGAGGCGACCAGGGCGATGACCACGGCCAGCGCCACGAGCACGCCGATGCCGGGGCCACGCCGGGGGGCCGCCGCGACGCCGCCTCCGGGAGGCGGCGGAGCCCAGCCGGGGCCCATCCCGAGCGCGTGACGCGGGGGCGGCGGGGGCGTGTCGCCGCCGTAGGGCTGGGGGCCGGCTGAGGGGCCGAAGAACGGGCTCTCGTAGGCGCGGGTGGACGACCCGCCCTCGGCGCCGAACGACGCCTCGCCCGCGTCGCCCCGCCCGTGGGGCGGGTCACCGCCATCGGGGCGGCCGAACGGCGAGTCGTCGGCGCGTCCGAACGACGGGTCGCCGCTGTCAGGGCGGCCGAACGGCGTGTCGGGACCGTCGGGCCGGCCGAAGGGCGGGTCACCCGCGCCGGGGCGTCCGAAGGGAGGCTCGCCGGGAGCGCCGCCTTCCTGACCGCTCTCCTGCCCGCGTTCCTGCCCTTCCGGCCTGGGCTCCTGCCCGGCCTCACGGCTCGGCTCGTACGGCGAGCGGCCACGCTGGGCGTCGTCACCCGGACCGACGCCGGAGGCGTCACGGGCGTCCCCGGAGGCCGCCTGGAACGGCGCCCCGTCCCCTGCCTCGCCACCACGGTCACCACGGTCATCCGAAGAGCCGAACGAGGGCGAAGGGCCCCCGTAGGGGCCCTGAGGGGCGCCGAAGACGGGCACGTCACCCGGGTGCCCGGAGGCTGCCCGCCAGGACCCCTGCGAGCCGTACGGCTCCTGCGGGCCTTCCGGCCGGCCATAGGCGCCCTGCGCGTCGGAGAAGGCGGGTGAACCCCAGGCGGCGCCCGGCGATTCGGAGGAGCTCGGTGGTTCCCAGGAGCCCGGTGAGCCGGACGAGGGCGCTTCCGGCCCGCCGCCAGGCCGGTCGGCCTGGCCGTCCGCGGGCCGGAATTCCGGGCGCCCCTGAGTCACAGGGAAGTCCGACGGCATGCGTCCTTCGCCCGGGCGCTTCTCGTCGGTCATCTACGTCTCACCACTCCTTGCTCGACACCGCAATCCTGGTGCGATCGGCATACGAGAGTCGTAAAGCAATGGTCAGGAACCACGCTTCTACCGGCGGTTCCTCTCCAAAACCCCGAACTCCGATCGTATGCCCCCGACGCCGTGGACTACGCCACCGAGTATCCCAGCCCGCCGTGTCCTGGTCAGGGCGTGGCGGTGGGCGGGGTGGCCTGGGTGGAGGCGGGGGTGTTCTGCCGGAACAGCTCGACCGGCGGCGGCGTGCTGGTCTGCCCGGCGCCGGACGCGGCGAAGAAGGTGCCGAGGGCGACGGCCGCGGAGACCACGCCGACCGCCACGTACGTGCCGCGCCGCCTACCCCGGCGGCCGGGGCCGGAAACGCCGCCGTTCGCGTCCCTGCGGGGGCGGTTGTCCAGGGGCGCGATGGAATGAGGGCCCGGCAGCGGGACACCTCCGAAGGTCCGCGCGGGGAAGGGCCGCTCGCGGGGCGGCAGCGGGCCGCCCGGCTCGGCCATCCGCAGCAGCGACATCGTCAGGTCGGCCGGCATGGCGAGCTCGTCGAGCGAGCGCAGGCGCGACTTCAGCGCCCGCATCGACTCGACCTCCCGCCTGCAGTCGGCGCAGAACGTCAGATGAGCCAACGCGCGATCGCGCTCGGCATGGTTGAGCTCGCCGTCCACGAGTGCGGACACGCGTTCTCCAAGATGCGACATATCAGACTTCCTCCCCACGGGGCCCCGACGGGAATGCTGGCGGGGGGACTACAGGCGGGGGAAGTTGTGAGTGTCGCGGGGCCCGGTGTTCGAGCGCCTCGCGCAACTGCGCCCGGCCACGGTGGATACGGCTCCGGACCGTGCCCAGCTTGACCCCGAGCGTGGCCGCGATCTCCTCGTACGACAGGCCCTCGATGTCACACAGCACGATCGCCGCGCGGAACTCGGGGGCGAGCGCGTCGAGCGCGGCCTGGATGTCGGGTTCGAGATGGGCGTCGTCGAACGCCTGCGCCGGTGACGGCTCCCGGCCGCGCAGCCTCTCGGCGGCGTCGTCGGCCAGTCCCTCGAACCGGATGCGCTGCTTGCGCCGCGCCATGTCGAGGAACAGATTGGTCGTGATCCGGTGCAGCCAGCCCTCGAACGTCCCGGGCGTGTAGCTCGACAGCGACCTGAAGACCCGTACGAAGACCTCCTGGGTGAGGTCCTCGGCGTCATGGACGTTGCCGGTCAGGCGGTACGCCAGCCGATAAACGCGCGCGGAGTGCGTCCGCACCACTTCCTCCCAGGTGGGAGGCGTCCAATCAGACACGGAGGCATCGGCCTGGTGGTCGCGTTCGTCCACCAGATCTCCTCTCTTTGGGACCACAGCTACCGCCATAGTGCCTGCTTTCGTCCCCTCATGCGCACTGCCTGCCTTCCGGACCGGCAAAGCCCGTTTAAACCTGCAACGCCTCAGGGTGCTCCTGAGTTCCCGTCCTGGCGCTACTCCCCTAGGCTGCGATCGGTGACCAATCGCACGAAAGTGGGGGGAGGAGGCCGATGACCAGTCAGGTGGAGGCCACTCTGGCCTATGCGGAGCAGTTCCATCACGAGGATGAGATCCTGCGCGCGGCGCGGCAGCGCGGCCTGGAGATGGGCGCCGTGCCCATCCTTCCCGGGGGCGGGGCGGCGCTCTGCTTCCTCGCCACGGCGCTCAACGCCAAGTCGGTCGTCGAGATCGGCACCGGCTGCGGCGTCTCGGGGCTCTGGCTGCTGCGCGGCATGCGCCCCGACGGCACGCTGACCAGCGTGGACGTTGAGCCCGAGCACCAGCGGCTGGCGCGGCAGGCGTTCGCCGAGGCGGGCTTCGCCGGCGGGCGGGTGCGGCTGATCACCGGCCGGGCGCTCGACGTGCTGCCCCGGCTGTCGGACGGCGGCTACGACATGGTCTTCGCCGACGGGGCCAAGCAGGAGTACGCCGACTACCTGGCCGAGGCGGTCCGGCTGCTGCGCGTGGGCGGCATCGTGGCCTTCGACAACGTGCTGTGGCACAACCGCGTGGCCGACCCCACCCAGCGCGACCCCGACACGGTCGCCCTGCGGGAGCTGGGGAAGCTGGTGCAGGGCGACGATCGTCTCCGGTCGCTGCTGATGCCGCTGGGCGACGGCCTGCTCGCCGCCGTCAAGATCGCCGACTAGCGCCGTCCCGCGCCCGCCGCCCTTCGGCCCACGCGGGCGCGGCCCCCGCGCGGCTACGCGCGGGTCAGCCACTCCAGCAGGACCCGCACCCCGAAGCCCGTGGCCCCCTTGGTCAGGATCCCGTCGTCGACCGTGCTGCGGCCCACTCCGGCGATGTCGAGGTGCGCCCACGGCCTCTTGCCCGCGAACTCCCTGAGGAACAGCGCGGCCGTGATGGACCCGGCGCCGTAGGTGCTGCCGCTCTCCACGTTGGCCAGGTCGGCGATCGGCGACTCCAGGGCCGGCGCGTACTCGTCGATGAGCGGCATCCGCCACAGCCGGTCGTCGCTGTCGCGGCCGGCGGCCACGAGCGCGCCGGCGAGGTCGTCGTCGGTGGAGTAGACGGACCCGACGTTGCGGCCGAGCGCGACGGTGATGGCGCCCGTCAGCGTGGCGATGTCGACGACCGCGTCGGGGTCGAGCTCGGCGTCGGCGTAGGCCAGCGCGTCGGCCAGCACCAGCCGGCCCTCGGCGTCGGTGTTGAGCACCTCGACCGTGCGGCCGCCGTAGTGGGTGATGACGTCGCTGGGCCGCTGGGCGGTGCCGGACGGCATGTTCTCGGCGGAGGCGACCAGGCCGGTGACCCGGACCGGGACGCCCAGCCGCGCCAGCGCGCCGATGACGGCGATCACCACGGCGCCGCCCGCCATGTCGGTCTTCTGGGTCTTCATGTTCTCGGTCGGCTTGAGCGACAGGCCGCCCGAGTCGAACGTGATGCCCTTGCCCACCAGCACGACGTGCCGCTCGGGGGTGCCCTCGGGAACGTAGGAGAGCTGGATGAGCCGAGGGGGGTTGGCCGAGCCGCGGCCGACGGCGAGGATGCCGCCGAACCCGCCGGCCTGGAGCTGCTCCTCGTCCCACACCCGCACGGGCACGCCCTGCTCGGCGGCGCGCTCGGCCAGCCAGGCGGGCGTCTTGACCGACGCGGGCGTGTTGGCCAGGTCACGGGCCAGCGCCACGGCCTGCGCGACGGTCTCTCCCCGCCGGACGGCCTGCTCGTCGGCGAACACGAACCGCAGCGAGCGCACGGGCGGCTTGCCCGGCCGGCCGATGCGGAAGGAGTACGCGGCCAGCAGCGCGGCCTCGGCGAACGCGGCGACGTCACCCTCCGGCGCCACCACGGTCAGCTCCTCGCGGCCCTTGACCCTGCGGGTCAGCCCCGCCGCCGCCTTGCGCAGCGCCTTCGGCGAGCCGTCGCCGACGCCGTACAGCAGGACGCGCCCGACGCCGCCCTCCCGTGCCACGGGGACCTCGACGATCTCGCCGGCCTCGCCCTTGGCCTCGTAGTGAGCCAGCAGGCCGGGCAGGGGCACCGGCAGGTCGAGCTCGACGGCGGGAATCAGCTCGGGCGTGTAGGGGACGGCCAGCAGCTCGGCGTCGTCCGGGACGCCGGCGACCACCGATGCAGTGGTCTCAATGGGCACGGAACATTCTCCTCAAACGTCAGCGACCCTGGCGCGCGGATACGCCAGGGCCGTCGGACCAGGTCTTACTCGGGAGCTCTCAGCCGACGACGTTCTTCAGCGCCTCGCCGAGCGCCTTGGCCTCGTCTGCGGAAATCTCCACGACGAGCCGGCCACCACCCTCCAGAGGGACCCGCATGACAATGCCGCGCCCTTCCTTGGTGACCTCGAGCGGACCATCGCCGGTCCGCGGCTTCATCGCCGCCATGCGTGCATCCCTTCCTGCCTTGGGCTCCCGCGGCCCGCGGTTTTCAGTCCGCCCGCTAGGGAGGGCGGCGCATTCACGTCTTCTGTGATGTCCTATTCTCCCGCATCGAGAGCGCTCATGGGTAACGATCTCCTCCCAGAATGCGTTGTCGGGGGTGGAGAAGACGTCCAAACTGGACAGCGTGCACGCACGCGCCGCCCTGTTCGACCTCTATGGAGACCACCTGCGCCCGCGCGGCGGACAGGCCTCCGTGGCGGCTCTCGTACGCCTCATGAAACCCCTGGAGATCGCCGCTCCCGCCGTGCGGACCGCCGTTTCCCGCATGGTCAGGCAGGGCTGGCTGGAGCCCGTCAGATTGCCCCAGGGGGCCGGCTACGGGCTCACGCCGAAGTGCGTCAGAAGACTGGACGACGCAGCGTCGAGAATTTACCGAGCGGGAACACCGGCCTGGCACGGACGGTGGCACCTGATCGTTCTGGAGCCGATGAGGGATCGGCCGCGCAGGGACCGGGTCAAGGCCGTTCTCGCGTTCCTCGGGTACGCGCCCTTGTCGGAGACCACCTGGGCCGGGCCGCGCTCCTCCCGGGAGGTGGACCACCTGCTCGCCAGTGAGGGGCTGCGTGCCGACAGGTTCGACGCGGCGCTGGAGGGCGACCCCCGCGAGCTGGTGGCCCGGATCTGGGATCTGGACGCCGTCGGCGAGGCGTACGAGCGATGGCTGACGGAGGCTGCCACGCTGGTCGGGGCGCTGCCGGGCGGGGCGCCGGACGACCAGGTGTTCGCGACGAGGAGCAGGCTCGTGCACGGGTGGCGCAACTTCCTCTTCCGCGACCCCGGCCTGCCGCCCGAGCTGCTGCCGGCCGGCTGGCCCGGTGAGCAGGCCAGAGCGTACTTCGAGCAGGAGGCGTCCCGCCTGCTGCCCTCAGCCGCCGCGTTCGTCGACAGGGAGCTGCCGTGATCCGCTATGACCTGACCGACTCCGTCGCCACCGTCACGCTCGACCGGCCCGAGGCGATGAACTCGCTGACGGCCGAGGTGAAGTCGGCCCTGCTGGAGGCGCTGCGCCGGGCGGCCGGCGACGACCAGGTGCGGGCGGTGCTGCTGACCGGCTCCGGCCGGGCCTTCTGCGCCGGCCAGGACCTGCGCGAGCACGCCGACAACCTGGAGGCCGGGCGCGGGCTGGCCGGCACCGTGCGCGAGCACTACAACCCGCTGGTGGAGCTCATCACCACCATGGCCAAGCCGGTGGTGGCCGCCGTCAACGGCGTCGCCGCGGGGGCGGGTGCCTCGCTCGCCTTCGCCTGCGACCTGCGGATCGCCTCGGAGCGGGCCAAGTTCGCGCTCGCGTTCTCCGGCATCGGGCTCGCGCCCGACTCGGGGGCGTCCTGGACGCTGCAACGCCTCGTCGGCGCGGGGCGCGCCGCCGAGCTGATGCTGCTCGGCGAGCCGGTCGACGCCGCGCGGGCGCTGGAGCTGGGGCTCGTCACGCGGGTGGTGCCGCCGGACGACGTGCTCAAGGCCGCCGGGGAGCTGGCGGTACGGCTCGCGCAGGGGCCCACGCGCGCATACGCGGCCACCAAGCGGGCGCTGGCCTACGCCGCCACGCACACGCTGCCGGAGGCGCTGGAGCTGGAGGCGCTCCTGCAGGACGAGTGCGCCGCCACCCGCGACCACCGCGACGCCACCCGGGCCTTCCTGGCCAAGGAGCGCCCGTCGTTCACCGGCCGCTGAGCACGCCCGTCGCCGGGGGGCGCGCCAGGCAGCCCTCGATGTGGTCGTTGACCAGGCCGATCGCCTGCATGAGCGCGTAGGCGGTGGTCGGGCCGACGAATCTGAACCCATGCCGCTTCAGCTCCTTGGCCAGCGCCTTGGAGCCCGGCGTGACGGCGGGCACGTCGGCCATCGTCCTCGGCGTCGGGGCGCCCGGGTCGGCGTGCCGCCACACCAGCTCCGACAGCCCGCCGGGCAGGTCGAGCGCGACGCGGGCATTGTTGATCACGGCCTCGACCTTGGCGCGGTTGCGGACGATCCCGGCGTCGCCGAGCAGCCTCTCGACGTCCTTCTCGGTGTACGCGGCGACCTTCGGGATGGCGAAGCCGTCGAAGGCGGCGCGGAAGTTCTCCCGCTTGCGCAGGATCGTCAGCCACGACAGCCCGGACTGGAACGCCTCCAGCGCCACCCGCTCGAACACCTTGTCGTCACCGTGGACGGGACGGCCCCACTCCTCGTCGTGGTAGGCCGTGTAGAGGGGGTCGGCCAGGCCCGGCCAGGTACAGCGGATCAGCTCGGTCACGCGCGCTCGTCCCCCTCCTTGCCCGCCACCGCCCGCGCCGGCTCCACCCGCGTGCGGGCGGCCTCCTCGCGCGTGTCCGCCGTCTCGTCGCGCGTGTCCGCGGCCTCGTCGCGCGGGCCCGAAGTGTCCTCGCGCGTGTGCGCGGGCTCCTCGTGGGGGTCCGCGGGCTCCTCGCGCGTGTGCGCGGGCTCCTCGTGGGGGTCCGCGGGCTCCTCGCGCGTGTGCGCGGGCTCCTCGTGGGGGTCCGCTGTCTCGTCGCGCGTGTCCGCGGTCCCTTCGCCGGTGTGCGCGGCCTTCTCGCCGGGCTCGGGCTCGGGCTCGGGCTCTGGCTCGGGGGGAACGCCGTTCGCATCCGCCGGAACGCCGTCCGCGGCAGGCGTGCCCGGCTCTTCCGCGGGCGCCACCTCGGCGGCCGGGATCGCGATCGGCTCCGGCTGAGCGGCGATCGGGTCGGGCTGAGCTGCGATCGGGTCGCCGTCCTCGGGCAGGCTGGGCAGCTCGGCGGGGCCGTCGGGCTCGTGGTCGGTCCGTGGCGCGCCGCCGGGCGAGGCGTACAGCTCCTGGCGCGCGTACAGGCGGCTCGACATCAGCTCCGAGACTCGCTGCTCCAGCACGGCGATGCGCGTGTCGCGGGCGCTGATCGCGCTGGCGGCTCTGCGCAACGTCTCGTCGACGCTCTGTGTGTGATAGCCGACGATGTTGACCGGAAGCTGAAGCGCCATGAAGTCGACAGCCGTGAGCCGCGTGGCCTCGGGCAGGTCGAGGGGCGGCACGTCCGGCGGGAACTCGGTCAGCTCACCGCCCCTGCCAAGGGAGACCAGCACCACGCAGGCCAGGATGGCGAGCGCCGCGATGGCGAGGATGACCAGCACATGGGCATCGTACTCATACCATCGAGGCATGAGTCCCGCAGTTGTCGCACCCGGTGCGTCTCCGGACCCCGCCTGGACCCCCGCGGGCTCGCCCGCCGAGGCCGCGGCGCTCGCGCGGGCGGGCGCGACCGTGCTGGTCACCCTGCCACCGGAGCTCGATGCCGCGCTGGCCGCGGCGGCCGTCTACTGCTGGCACGGCGCGCGGGTGTTCGTCACCGAGCACACCGACCAGGTACGCCTGGCGCTGGAGATGACGGAGTCGCTGGCCGGCCGTCGCCCCCCGGCCCTGGCCCGCCGCGCCCTGGCCTGAAAGCACCGGACTGAAAGCACCGGCCCCGGACACCTGGGCCCCGAACACTCGGGCCCTGAACACTCGGGCCCTGAACGCCGGGGCCCGAGGCTCCGTGATCCGAGGCCCGTGGTTTCAGCCCGTGGCCTCGCCCAGCTCCTCCGCCGTGGGGCGCACCGGCTGGGCGCGGCTCTCGATGTGGTCGAGCGCCTCCTCCACCGACGTCGTCCACGAGATCGCGTCGAAGACGTTCGCCCGGGTGAACCCCTCGTCGTACATGTGCTCCACGAGCGCGCGCAGCGGCGCGTACAGACCCCACGGGTCGAGGATGACCAGGGGCCTGTCGTGGATGCCCAGGACGCGGGCCGTCCAGATCTCGAACAGCTCCTCCAGGGTGCCGATGCCGCCCGGCAGCACGAGGAAGGCGTCGGACCGCTCGTCCATGACGCCCTTGCGCTCGCGCATGCCGGGGGTGACGATCAGCTCGTCGGAGTCGCGGTCGGCGATCTCGATGTCCACCAGCGCCTGAGGGATGACGCCGATCGTGCGCCCACCCGCCGCCCGGGCGGCTGCGGTGACGGCGCCCATGCAGGAGACGGTGGCACCGCCGCTGACCAGCGTGTGGCCACGTCTGGCCAGCTCGGTGCCGGCATGCGTCGCCAGCTCCACGTACTTGGGGTCGATCTTCTGACTGGACGCACAGAACACGCAGACATTCACGGCATGTCAGCTTATTGGGGTTCGGCGGTGTGGCCCGCGGCCGCCTCGATCTCCTCCTGGCGCAGCCCGGAGCGCGCCTGGTCGGACTCGACGACGATGCGCACGGCCTCGTCCACGTCGTCGGTGACGGTGATCAGGTCGAGGTCCTGCTCGGCGATCTTGCCGGTGCCCAGCAGCGTGCTCTTGATCCAGTCGATCAGGCCGCCCCAGAACTCCGAGCCCATGAGCACGACCGGGAACGAGGTGACCTTGTGCGTCTGCACCAGCGTGAGAGCCTCGAACAGCTCGTCCAGCGTGCCGAAGCCGCCGGGGAGGGCGATGAAGCCGCACGAGTACTTCACGAACATGGTCTTGCGGACGAAGAAGTAACGGAACTCGATGCCCAGGTCCACGTACTCGTTCATACGCTGCTCGAACGGCAGCTCGATGCCGAGTCCCACCGAGACGGCGCCGTCGATCTCGGAGGCGCCGCGGTTGGCCGACTCCATCACGCCCGGTCCGCCGCCGGTGATGACGGCGTAGCCGGCCTCGGCGATGGCCCGGCCGAGCGCGCGGCCCATGGCGTACTCGGCGGAGTCGGAGGGGGTGCGGGCGGAGCCGAAGACCGTGACGGCCCGCGGCAGCTCGGCCAGCTGGCCGAAGCCCTCGACGAACTCCGCCTGGATCCGCAGCACCCGCCACGGGTCCATGTGGACCCAGTCGGCGGGGCCCTGCCGGTCTAGCAGGCGCTGGTCGTGCGTGGATTCGGGGACGAGGCTGCCACGGACCACGGCCTGGCCCTGACGGCGCTCGCGACGTGTCGTATCCATGCGGATCACGCTAGCCCTCCTTCTGTGCCCCTGAACCAGGGGCCGTTCCCTCCGGCGCCGGCGCACCTCCCCGCGGACCGGGCCGTGGACGGCCCACCGACTGGGCCGTCCGAGCAAAATAGCAGGTCAACGCCCGTGTGGGGGGTGGCAAAAAATCATGAAAAAAGAGGGGAACCGGATTTCGACTCGCCTGCGTCTAACTGCCGAGGGTGCTGCTCGGGACTGAAAGTGGCTTTCCCCGCCAAATGGCCGGCGAGGAAAGCCACTTTCATGTTCCGGGGTCCCGTGTCAGGCCGAGAGCCAGTCGAGCATCGCCCGCTCGCTCTCCACGATCTTCTGCCGGGAGACGTACTCCCCCTGCTGGTGCGCCAGGTTCGGGTCGCCGGGGCCGTAGTTGACGGCCGGGATGCCCAGCGCCGAGAACCGCGCCACGTCCGTCCAGCCGAGCTTGGCCCGCGGCTCGCCGCCCACGGCCGCGGCGAAGGCCGCCGCCACCGGGTGCGTCAGGCCCGGCCGGGCGGCCGGGGCCCCGTCGGTGAAGCTCACCTCGAACCCGTCGAACACCTCGCGCACGTGCGCCCGCGCCTGGTCCTCGGTGAGGTCGGGCGCGAAGCGGTAGTTGACCGTGACCACGCACGTGTCCGGGATGACGTTGCCCGCGACCCCGCCGCGCACCCCGACGGCGTTCAGCCCCTCGTGGTACTCCAGCCCGTCGACGACCGGCCGGCGCGCCTGGTAGGCGTTCAGCCGGGCCAGGACCGGCTCGATGCCGTGGATGGCGTTGACCCCGAACCACGACCGGGCGCTGTGCGAACGCTTGCCCGTGACCAGCACCTCGGCCCGAAGCGTGCCCTGGCAGCCGCCCTCGATCACCCCGTCCGTCGGCTCCATCAGCACGGCGAAGTCGGCGGCGAGCCAGTCGGCGTGGTCGCGGGCGACCCGGTTGAGCCCGTTGCGCTCGGCCTCGACCTCTTCGCAGTCGTAGAAGACGTACGTGACGTCCCGGTTGGGCGCGGGGAGCGCCGCGGCGAGCTTGAGCGCGACGGCGACGCCCGCTTTCATGTCGGAGGTGCCGCAGCCATGGAGGAGGTCGCCCTCGACGCGGCTCGGCAGGTTGGCGTGGACGGGGACGGTGTCGAGATGCCCGGCGATCAGCACGCGCTCGCCCCGCCCGAGCGTGGTGCGGGCGACGACCGTCTCGCCGGACCTGTCGACCTTCAGGTGCGGCAGCGCGCCGAGCGCCCCCTCCACCGCGTCGGCCAGCTCCCGCTCGTCGCCGCTCACCGACTCGATGTCGACGATCGCCGCGGTCAGGTCGCGGACGTCCTGGGTCAGGTCCAGCATCACGTGTTCACCCCGTGCTCGCGCAGCGCCTCGTTGAGCGCCGCCTTGTCGTGCCGCTGCCCCGGCTCCAGCCGCTTGATCACCAGCACGCACGGCAGGCCGAACGTGCCGCCGGGGAACTCCTTCTGACGGGTGCCGCCGACGGCCACGCACCAGTCGGGCACCCGGCCACGGGCCAGCTCCTCGCCCGTCTCCACGTCTATCACGGGGATCGACGCCGACAGGATCGTGCCCGCCCCGACCACCGCGCCACGTCCCACCCGGGCGCCCTCGACGAGCATGGCGCGGCTGCCGACCAGCGCGTCGTCCTCCACGACCACCGGCAGCGCCCCGGGCGGCTCCAGCACGCCGCCGATGCCCACGCCGCCCGACAGGTGCACGTTGGCGCCGATCTGGGCGCACGATCCGACCGTGGCCCACGTGTCGACCATCGTGCCGGACCCGACGTGGGCGCCGATGTTGACGAACGACGGCATCAGCACCACACCGGGCGCGGCGTACGAGCCCCAGCGGGCGATCGCGCCGGGCACCACGCGCACGCCGTCGAACGTGGTCTTGAGCGGCACCCGGTCGATGTGCTGGAAGTCGCCCACCTGCGACCGGGCCATGCCGAGCACCTTGAAGGCGAGCAGGATCGCCCGCCTGGCCCGCTCGTCCACCACCACCTCGCCGTCCGACACCTCGGCCACCCGTGCCTTGCCGGTGTCGAGCAGGTCGATCGCGCCCACCACCACGGCGCGCGCCTCGGTGTCCTGGGGCGACAGCTCCGCGCGCAGCTCCCACAGGGCGTCGACCGCCGGTGGGATCGGTGACGACGTGCTCTGGTCACTCATGGCCACGGAGCTTATCCGGCCGGGTAGGTTTTCCAGAGTGCGCGTGCGCTTCTCCCGCGGTGTCATCACGATCGCGGCCATCGTCGTCGTGCTCGCGGTGGCGATCTCCGTGGGCCTGTTCAAGCTGCTCAGCAAGGCGCAGCCGCTCGCCCCTCCGGAGGCCTACTGCAGCGTGCGCACCCCGGAGGGCGTCCTCGACCTCGACATCGAGCAGGCGCAGATCGCGGCCACCATCGCCGCCGTCGCGGCGCGCCGCAGGCTGCCCGAGCGGGCCGTGGTGATCGCTTACGCCACGGCGCTCCAGGAGTCCAAGCTCTACAACCTGCCCGGGGGCGACCGCGACTCGGTCGGGGTGTTCCAGCAGCGCGAGTCGCAGGGCTGGGGCAAGAAGAAGCAGCTCATGGACCCGGTCTACGCGACCAACAAGTTCTTCGCGGCACTGGTGAAGGTCAAGAACTACCGGAAGATCCCGCTGGCCGAGGCCGCCCAGGAGGTGCAGCGCTCGGCGGGCGGCTACGCCTACGCCCCGCACGAGGAGGACGCCAAGATCCTCGCCGCGACGTTCACCGGCCGGGTGCCGCGCGCCCTCCACTGCTGGTACCCGCCGGCCAAGGGGGAGACGGCGCCGCCGAAGCCCAAGGCCACCGAGGCGCGCCGCCAGCTAGCGCGGGCCATCGGCGACCCGGCCGTCACGAGCACGCGCCGCGGATGGCTGATCGCGGCCTGGTCGGTGGCGTACGCGCAGAAGTACGGACTGAGCCGGGTGGGGTTCAGCGGCGCGGTGTGGAAGAACGACGCGAACGTGGAGGGTTGGAAGGCCGGCGGCAAGGCCGGCGACGCCCAGGTGGAGCTGTCGTAGCGGGACGTGCCCGGGTCAGGTGGCGCGGCTGACGATGGCGATGGAGCCGGGGGCCAGCGGGCTGGCGTAGCTGGCGGTCCACGAGCCGCCCTGGATCCGTTCGAAGGACAGCAGCCTGCCGTCGGAGGCCCGGTAGTCGGCGAAGTCGAGCAGGCCGCGCTCCGGCAGGCCGGTGTCGCCCTCGCACCGGAAGGCCGCCGTGCCGCGCTCGATGGGGAAGAACTCGACGCCCTCCATGATGAGCATGCTCTTGGCGGGGACCATGCCCTGCGTGGGCACCTCGGTCCACATGAACACCTCCAGGTGCGGCGGGTCGCCCTGGAGCATCTCGACCGACAGCCACTGCCGGCGGCGGGCGACGTCGCGCAGGAGGAACTCCGTCCACTCGTGCCCCTGCCAGGAGACGAACACGGCGCCCAGCACACGCGCGGGCGAGCCGTGGACCTCGATCCCGTCGCCGACCTTGATCGTGCGGGGGTCGGCGTAGTCGGACCCGGCATACAGCACCACGCCCACCGGCGCCGGCAACGGGGTCTCGAGGGGAGCGACCTCGACCGGCGGCTCGGCAGTCCGGCCCTTCCTGCCCTGGCGCATGACGACCAGGAAGGCCACCAGCAGCAGGAGGACGGTGGCGATGCTCAGTCCGAGTACGACCATGGCGGTCATGCCCATAGCTCAGCTCGCTCCACTCGCGGTCTGTCTCGGCGAGCGCCTTTGTCAACGCCCTGAGTAACGCCCTTATTGACATGTACGCGCCCGCCGGGGGGGCGGGCTGTGCCGGGATCCTACTGGAGGCGGCGTACCGCCGCATCGACGCGCTCGTCGGTGGCGGTCACCGCGATGCGCACGTGCTGCCCGCCCGCCGCTCCGTAGAATTCCCCTGGCGCGACCAAAATACCGATATCAGCGAGCTTGCCGACCTGATCCCACGATTTTTCTCCGTTGGACGCCCAGAAGTAGAGACCCGCTGTCGAATGGTCGATGCGCCAGCCGGCCGCCTCCAGCGCCGGGCGCAGCCGCGCGCGGCGGGCCGCGTAGAGCTCCCGCTGCTCGTCGGCGTGCCCGTCGTCGGCCAGCGCGGCGGCCATCGCCGCCTGCACCGGGGCCGGCATGATCATGCCCGCGTGCTTGCGGACCTCCAGCAGGCGCTTCACCAGAGCCGGGTCGCCCGTGACGAAACCCGCTCGGTAGCCGGCCAGATTGGACCGCTTGGAGAGCGAGTGGACGGCGAGCAGCCCCTCGTGGGAGCCGCCGCAGACGTCGGGGTGCAGGATGGAGACCGGTCGCTCCTCCCAGCCCAGCTCGATGTAGCACTCGTCGGAGGCCACGACCGTGCCGCGCTCGCGGGCCCAGGCCACCACCTTGCGCAGGTGCTCGGCCGGGAGCACGCGGCCCGTGGGGTTGCCCGGCGAGTTGATCCACACCAGGTCGGGGCGCTCGGGGCCGAGGGCCAGCAGGCCGTCCGAGGCCAGCGTCGAGGCGCCCGCCAGCCGCGCGCCCACGTCGTACGTGGGATAGGCCAGCTCGGGCAGCACCACCCGCTTGGCGCCGAGATAGGTCGGCAGCCAGGCGACGAACTCCTTGGACCCGATCAGCGGCAGCACGTCGCGCTGGTCCACCGTGACCTCGTGCCTGCGCCGCAGCCAGCCCGCCGCCGCCTCGCGCAGCCGCCGGGTGCCGTGCGTCATCGGATAGCCGGGGCTGTCGGAGGCCGCGGTCAGCGCCTCCTGGACCGCCGGGGGCACCGGGTCGACCGGGGTACCGATCGACAGGTCGACGACCCCGTCGGGATGGGCGCGGGCGCGCTCCTTGTAGGGCTCCAGCTTGTCCCAGGGAAAGTCGGGCAGGGTGTTCACGGAACTCCAGGTCTCGGTGGTGCGGGCCGTACCGCGACGGCGCACGTCACGGCACCGGCGCACACCGTGGCGCCGGGCCGGCCGGGCGACCGCCCACGGCGTGCGGGCGGCTAGTCGCCCTCACCCTGAGGCGGCAGCGCCGCGACGACCGGGTGGTCCTTCTCGATCTTCCCGACCTTCGAGGCGCCGCCGGGCGAGCCCAGGTCCTCGAAGAAGTCGACATTGGCCTTGTAGAAGTCCTTCCACTGCTCAGGAAGGTCGTCCTCATAGAAGATGGCCTCGACGGGGCACACCGGCTCGCACGCTCCGCAGTCCACGCACTCGTCCGGGTGGATGTACAACATGCGCTCGCCCTCGTAGATGCAGTCGACGGGGCACTCCTCGATGCACGCCTTGTCCAGGACGTCCACGCAAGGCTGCGCGATGACGTAGGTCACCTCGAGCTCCTTCTTCTCCGCCACCATGGCTGAATCTGACCGCGGTTTGCTAGGCCCTAGTATTGCCGTGCTTGTCGGCTGGCCGAAACGGAGGGTGGCAAACTCATGGCCGCTCGTCTGGTGATCAGCGTCACAAGTGCCGACGTGGGCGCCCGGATCACCACGCGCAGACGGGTTCCCGGCGGGTTCAGCGACGCGGTCGGCGTCCTGGAATCGTGGGAGCACGGCGTGTTGCGGGTGCGTAAAAGGGACGGCACGCTCGTGGAGATCTCCGAGGAGAGTCTGGTGGCGGCCAGGATCGTACCGGCCGCGCCTCCTCGACCTGGGCGTCCGTAGCGGCGAGTATTCGCCGTGTGACCGTACGTATGTGTGCCGCCGCGGCAGCCATCCTCGTCAGCGCCGGGTGCGGCGCGTCCACCACCAGCACGCCGTCCAAGCCGCTCCCGCCGGTGAACGCGCGGGCCCTCTCCCTCAAGGAGGGCTTCGGCGACATGGACCGGCTCGTGGCGGCGGCCCGCCAGGAGGGGTCGCTCACCGTGATCGGGCTCCCCCACGACTGGGTCAACTACGGGGGCATCCTCGCCGCCTTCACCGACAAGTACGGCGTCAAGGTGAACGAGCTGGAGCCGAACGCCAGCAGCGCCCGCCAGCTCCAGGCGGCGGTGCAGCCCAAGCCCGACGTGTACGACCTCACGCTGGACGTGGCGGTGGCCCACGCCGGCCACTTCTCGCCGTACAAGGTGGCGGGCTGGCAGGACCTGCCGGACGACGTCAAGGACCCGACCGGCGCCTGGTACGCCGCCTACGGCTCGTACATGTCGATCGGCTACGACCCACGCGTCCCCGCGCCCACCTCGTTCGCCGACCTCACCAAGCCCGGCTACACGGTCGCGCTCGACGGCGACCCGCTGCGCGCGGAGGCGGCCTTCGACGGCGTCATGGCGGCCTCGCTGGAGCGCGGCACGCCCCACCCGCGGCGCGGGGTGGAGCTGTTCGGCAGGCTCGGGCACGCCGGGCGGCTCACCGAGCCCGCCAAGGCGAACGTGATCGTGAGCTGGGACCACGTCAACGCCCGCCGCGCCGCGCAGAACCCCGACGGATGGAGGGTCACGATCCCGAAGGACGCCCCGCTCGGCTCGTACCACGTGCAGGCCATCTCCAAGAGCGCGCCGCACCCGGCCGCGGCCCGGCTGTGGGAGGAGTTCCTCTTCTCCGACGAGGGCCAGAATCTGCTGCAGCGCGGGTACGCCCGGCCGGCGCGCGCGGAGGCCATGCTCATGCGCGGCAAGCTCGACACCGAGCAGGCCGCCAAGCTGCCCGTCCCGCCCGGACCGCCGGTCCTGCTCACGATCCCGCAAACCGACGCGGGAAAGTCCTATCTAAAGAGAGAATGGACAAAGAGCGTCCGGTGAGACCGATGTGACTCGGTATGTCATAGCGACGCTCAGCCTCTAAAGTGAACGGACAGCACGGCCACGGGGGCCCGATGTCTGACGAATGTGAGCTGATCGTCTTGCGATATGACGCACCGAGCTTGGAGCGGTGGAGCAGTCGCGCCTACGACGGCAGTTTCGGCTACGTCTCCACCCAGGGCGCTCCCCTGGTCGACCTGCTGGATCCGCGGCCCGGGGAGCGTGTTCTCGACCTCGGCTGCGGCACCGGCGTGCTGACGGCCCAGATCGCCGCGCGCGGCGCCGAGGTGCTCGGCATCGACGGCTCCCCCGCCATGATCGAGAAGGCGCTCGCGCAGCACCCCGGCATCGACTTCATCGTCGGCGACGGCCACGACTTCACCGTCGTCCAGGCCTACGACGCCGTCTTCTCCAACGCGGCGCTCCACTGGATGAGCCGCGACCCGGCCACCGTCATCGCCAACGTCCGCGAGGCCCTGGTCCCGGGGGGCCGGTTCGTCGCCGAGATGGGCGGGGCGGGCAACTGCGCCGAGCTGACCGCCGCCATGCTGACGGCCTGGCGCGAGTACGGGCTGCGCGAGCCCGACCTGCCCTGGTACTTCCCCACGCCCGCCGAGTACGCCCGCCGCCTGGAGCAGGAAGGCTTCGTGGTGCGGCTGCTGGAGTACTTCGACCGTCCCACGCCCCTTGAGGAGTGCCCCGGCGGAGCCGCCGACTGGGTGCGGATGTTCGCCTCCTCGGTCATCGAGGGGCTGCCCTCGGAGGTCGTCGCGCCGCTGCTGGGCCGGGTCAACGAGCTGGCCGCGCCCGCGCTGCGCAGGGAGACGGGCTGGATGGCGGATTACGTGCGCCTGCGCTTCGCCGCTGTCCGGCGCTGATGCGTAGTCCATGATGCGTAGGGCTGTTTTGCCGGACTATGGTCTGTTCCGTGGGCGGCGAGACTGTGCCCGCACCGCGATACGCACGTTTTGATCAGCTTGACGAGCCTTGCGACGACACGGCGGCGTGAGGGGCCGGTGAACGGAACGGGATGAACTTCTGCCTGAGCGACCTCGTACCACCGTTGAGGTGGAGCGACGCGTCCACGATCACGCTGCTCACCGGGCAGCCGGACCTTCCGGACGCCTGGTGGCGCAGCCTGCCGCTGCCCCGCGTCCTCGCGGTCATCGGGCCGGAGGCACTGGGAGAGCTGCTCACGGAGATCGCGCTGGAGCAGTGGCCCGCCGCCGCCGTGGGTGACATCCTGCCCGCGCTGCACGTGCTGGATCCCGAGGAGGCGGACGAGCCGCACGTCGCCATCGCGCTCGACCGCGCCGGCTCGTGGGCGGGACTGCTCGCCCTGACCGGCCGGGAGCTGGTGGACCAGCCGTTCATCCAGGCGCGGGCGGTGCTGGGGACGCTGTTCTCCGCGGTGTTCGCCCGGGTGTCCCCTCTGCCCTCCCCCGCTGCCGCGTCCGTCGTGCCGGCCCCATCCGTCGTGCCGCCCGTGCCCGCTGCCGCCTCGCCCGCCGTCGCTGAGCCCGCCGTGGCCTCGCCCGCCGTGGCAGAGCCCGCCGTGGCAGAGCCCGTCGTGGCAGAGCCTGTGGGCGCCGAGGCTGCCGTGGACGCGCCTGTCGCGGGCGGGCCCGCGCCCGAGCCGGTGGAGGCGCCGGTCGAGGCCGTGGACGCCGCCGAGTCCGAGGAGCCCGAGCCGGAGGCCGTCGAGGCTGAGCTGGAGGCCGTCGAGGCCGAGGCCGGGCCCGATGTGCCGGAGATCGTGGACGAGGTCGCGGACTCCGAGGCCGAAGAGATCGCGGAGCCCGAGGCCGTGGAGCCCGAGCCCGTGGATCACGAGGCCGCGGATCATGAGGCCGCGGATCATGAGGCCGCGGAGCCGCGCGCGGAAGAGCCTGAGGCCGTGGAGCCGCAGGACGAGGAGCCGCAGGCCGCCGAGCTCGACGGCCGTCGGCCGGAGGGCGACGGCCCCGCGACGGAGGACGACGAGACCGAGGACGACGAGCCGGAGGCCGAGGGCGGGCAGGCGGCGCGGGACCTGTCCCAGCTGATCGAGGCGGCCTTCGCCGGGCTCGACGACAAGAGCTGGGCCGTCGCGCAGAACCGGGTCTTCACCGACGAGCCGTCCGCCGTGGACCAGCTCGCCAAGCTGTTCGCCGTGCCGCCGACCGAGATCTCCGAGACCGAGGAGCGGCTGCGGGCCCGCCTCGACCAGTGGCTGGCCAGTGACGAGGCGGCCCCGTACCGGGAGCACCTGGACGAGCTGCGCAGGACGATCGGCCCCGCCGCGCCCCGCGACCGGGTCATCGGAGCCGCGCCCTGGCACGCCAAGGAGATCAAGGCGCTGGAGGTGCCGGCCTGGCAGTTCGTGCTGGCCACCCTGCCGCCCCGGCCCCCGCAGGCAGCCGTGCCCGCCGCCAACGGCGTGCCGGCCGCCCCACCGGCGTCCCCAGCGCCCGAGCTCCCCGTCCGGAAGCCCAGGCCGCCCGCGCAGCCCGGACCACCCGGACCACCCGGACCGCCCGGGCCGTCCATGTTCCAGGCGTTCATGCCGGCCACGCCGGCGTCCGGGGAGAGCAACGGCGGGTCCGGCGAGCACCACGTGGACGAGCCTCCCGCCGCCGGCCTGCAAGAAGCCGGTCAGCATGAGGCCGGCCTGCACGAGGCCGGTCCGCACGAGGCCGGCCAGCACGGGGGCGAGCAGCACGGGGGCGAGCAGGGGGGCGGCAAGCCGTACCAGCCGCTGAAGGACGTCTCGCAGACACGGCGCTGCTTCCGGCAGCCGGACGGCAGGTGGTGGCTGCGCGTGGACGTGACGGCGGAGCAGCTCGGCGGGGGCGAGTGCGCGCTGCCGACCGGGTTCGCCGCGTACCTGGGGCTGTCGCCCGGCGAGACGCGGACGGTGCGCAGCGCGGCGGGAGAGCTGACGATGACCTGGCACGGCAGACCGGTGCTGGAGTCGGTGGAGCGGCTGCTGGTGGACGTCGGCGCGAAGGAGGGCGGCCACCTGTTCCTCACACTGTCGGACGAGGGCGTGCTGCGGGCCAGGCACCTGCCGGTGGCCGCGCAGGGCGCCGAGAAGATCACGAAGGCGCTCCGCCTGGTCGGCTACACCGCTCCGGGCGGCACCCGCGACCAGGCCGCACGGGTGATCGCCACCCGGATCGGCCTGACGGGGCCCGTGGCCCTGCCGGATCTGCTGAACCGGCTGCGCGAGCGCGGCGACCGCGACCTGCTCGCCCTGTTGGACTGAGCCGGCGTGCCGCGGCTCGCGATCGGCCCCGGGTTCCCCGGGCGGCTCAGCGCACTGGCTCCGCCGGTGCGCAGGGACGCCGTGGTCGCGTTACGCCGGTTCCTGCTGAACGTGGCGGGCGGCCCGCACCCCGAGCGGGTGCGGGGCGCGCGTGACGCGCGGGTGGCGACGCTGCGCCTGGGCGAGGGCCATCGCGGCGTCGTGGTGCGGCAGCGGGACGTGTACTGGCTGCGCACGGTGCTGCCCGACGCCGAGGCGTGGTCGCACGCCCGCCGGCACCGCTTCGGCATCAACCCCGTCCTGGGCGTCGTCGAGGAGTGGGACGCCGACGCGCTCGAACGGGTGGAGCCGGCGCTGCGCAGGTCGGCGGGCCCGGCACGGCTGTTCGACCCGATCTGCGACGGCGACCTGCTCGCGCTGGGCATCGACGTGCGGGCGCTGCCCCTGATCCGGCTGATCACCACCGAGGCCGACGTGGACGCGCTCGAACCCCTCCTGCCGCCCACCCAGCACGCCCCCCTGTCCGTGCTGGCCCGTGGCGGAACCCTGTCGGAGGCGTGGCGGGAGCTCGACGGCTGGCGCGCCGTGGACGAGGAGCCGCGCCAGATCGACACGGAGGACCTGCACGCCGCCCTGCGCCGCAGCCCGGACCGGGCGGCGTTCGTCGCCGACAAGGTGGAGCTGGACCGGGTGCTGAGCGCGCCGGAGTGGTGCACGTTCCTGCACCCGCCCCAGCACCGGCTGGCCCACGCCCCCCGCTACGAGCAGCCGCTGCTGGTCATCGGTGGCCCGGGCACCGGCAAGACGCTCGTGGCGCTGCACCGGGCCGCCCATCTGGCCGCGCGGGGCAAGGGGCCGGTGCTGCTGGTGACGTTCTCCCAGAGCCTGGGCGAGGACCTGTCGGCCCGGCTGGACACGCTCATCGCCGACGAGTCCGTGCGCAAGCGGGTCGAGGTGGACAACCCCGAGCGGCTGGCCATGCGCATCGTGAGCGACGCCGAGGGCCGCCGTCCCGCGCTGATCGGGCCGGGGGCCCGGACGCTGGCCGAGCTGACCGACGAGGCGCTCCGGCTGCTGTCGAGGACGACGGGCGACCTGCTCGACGACGTCGATCCGGGACGCAAGCCGTACCGTCACATCGTCGTGGACGACGCGCAGGACTACAGCCCCGCGCAGTGGCGGCTGCTGCGGGCGGCGGCGCCGCACACGCACGACGACCTGTTCATCGTCGGCGACCCGCACCAGCGGGTGACCGACACGAGCGTGGCCCTCGGCGCGCTCGGCATCCCGGCCGAGCAGCGCACGCTGCGGGTCTCCCACCGGCTGCCGCAGGAGCTGCTGACGTTCGCGGTCCGGTTGCGGGGCGGCGGGCCGGTGGACGGGCTGGTCAAGGGTATGTCTCCGTTGTACGGCCTGCGCGCGACGCGCGACGGCGGACGACCGGTGGTGCTGGCCTACGAGTCGCCCGAGGCGGAGCTCGCCGGCCTGGCCGGAACGGTCGGCGCCTGGCTCGCCGAGGGGGTGCCGCCCGGTGAGATCGCCGTGGCCGCGCGCACGCCCGCGCTGGTGCGGGAGGCCCGGCGGGCGCTCGGCGACCGGGAGGTGCGGGTGTCGACGTTCCAGAACCTGAAGGGCCTGGAGTTCGAGAGGGTGGCGGTCATCGGTGTGGCCGAGGGCGTGGTGCCCGAGACGCCGCCCGACGACCCGGCGGCCCGGGCCCGCGCGCTCCAGCGCGAACGCGGCATGCTGTACGTGGCGTGCACGCGGGCGCGATCGATCCTTTACGTCTCCCACTCAGGAAGGGGCAGCCCATTTCTGTCGTTCTGAGCACATAGTCTGAACTGCGGATTTCTTCCCATTGCCGGTTGGACCCGAATGAACCTCAGCCTGAGCGACCTCGCGCCACCTGTGCGCTGGACCTCTCCTGGTCAGGTCGCGCCCATCGTGGAAGATCCCCAGCTGCCAGAGGCCTGGTGGCAGGCGATCCCGCTCGACCGCGCCTGCGCCGTCATCGGCACCCAGGGCGTCGCCGGCCACCTCGCCGACCTCGCCGTGGCCTGCTGGGGCCACCTGCTGCTCGGCGACATCCTGCCGCTGCTGCGCTTCTCCGACCCGGCCGAGGCCGAGCGCACGCCGGAGATGCTGGGCAAGGACGTGGTCCAGAAGCTGTTCGGCGGGGTGTTCGAGCGCCTGCTGGAGCCCGCCGACGCGCCGGCCGTCCCCGTCCGGCGCGACAAGCCGCTGCCCGACCTCGTCGACGGCCTGTTCAGGGCCATGGACGACCGGCAGCGGGCCATCGCCCGCGACCGGCTCTACGCGGTCCAGCGGGTCACCCTGGACGAGCTGGCGCAGCGCTTCTCGGTCACCCGGGAGCGCATCAGGCAGATCGAGCGGGACCTGCGCGACCACGTGGAGGCCTGGCTCGGCGGTCCCGACGCGGTGCCGCTCGTCGCGCACGTCACCTGGCTCCGCGGACGGCTCGGATCCGCCGTGCCGTCCGACGACCTCGCCGCGGCCGTGCCGTGGCACCGCGCGGAGCTGCGCACGCTCGGCATCCCCGCCTGGAGGTTCGTACGGACGCTGCTGACCGGCTACGAGCAGTCCGAGGGCTGGCTCGTCGCGGGCGGCGCCGAGGAGCTGCGGGAGAAGACGCGCCAGCTCTTCACCGACGGCCCGCGACCGCTCGCCGAGGCCGTCACCATGGTCGCCCAGCTCGGGGTTCGCGAGGATGTCGCCGAGCGCTGGATCAAGTCCGTGCCGCAGCTGCGCGTGCTGGAGCAGCATGTGGTGCCATGGCCGCGCAGCATCAACGAGAAGGCCGAGGCCGTCCTGGCCGTGGCCGGCAAGCCGCTGCCGCCGGAGGAGATCCAGGAGCGCATCGGCGAGGACTACAGCCTCGTCGGCATCCGCAACCAGCTCACCGCCGACGACCGGTTCCTGCGGGTCGACCGCAACAAGTACGGGCTGACCCGGTGGGGCGGCGACGAGTACCTCGGCATCCGGGAGATGATCGCCCGCGAGATCGAGCGGGCCGGCGGCGAGGCGTCGGTCAGCACCATCGTCACCAACCTCACCTCCCGCTACGACGTCAGCGAGAGCTCGGTCCGCGCCTACTCGGGCGGACCGGGGTTCGAGCGGACCCAGCGGGGCTGGATCCGGGTGGCCGGCACCGCGCCCGCCGGCGGCGCGGCGGAGCCGTACCAGCCGCGCAAGGACGTCTCGCTGACGCGCCGCAGCTTCCGCAGCCGCGACGGGCGGTGGTGGCACCGGGTCGACGTCAACGCCGAGCACCTGCGCGGGTCGGGCTCGCCGCTGCCGACCGGGTTCGCGGCGTACCTGGGCATGGCTCCCGGCGGGCAGCTCACCGCGTCCACGCCGTCCGGGGACGTGGTGGTGAGCTGGCACAACCAGCCCACCATGGGGTCGATCCGCAACGTGCTGGCCGACTTCAAGGCCGGCGAGGGCGACCACGTCTTCCTGACCGTGTCCGACGGCGGCGAGCTGCTGACGCGCTACCTGCCGGCCGCGCCGGTGACGATGCCGCCGCTGAACCGGGCGCTCTACCTCATCGGCTACACCGCGCCGGTGACCTCCGAGGCCGAGGGGCTGCGGCTGATCGGCGCCCGGGTGGGGCTGCCGGACACGGCGACGCGCGACGAGGTGCTGGCCCGGCTGCGGGAGCGCGGCGACCGCGACATCCTCGGCTTCCTGGGCGGCTGAGCGCTCGTGTACCGGCCTCCCCGGGTCCGGTGCGGGGCGGCGCGGTGATCTCCGGGCACGGGCGGGCCGGTTAGGCTCGGAGCCATGCTACGGATCCACGACAGCCGGACCGGGACGGCCGAGGAGATCGCCGCCGGGCGGGCACTGCGGACGTACGCGTGCGGGACCGCCGTGACCGGCCGGCCGGACGGGCGGTCGGGGCCGGGCGGGGTCGCCGGCGGCTTTCCCGGCGGGCGGCCGGACGGGCGGCCCGGACTCGGTGAGCTGCGGTCGCTCCTGCTGGCGGACCTGATCCGGCGGATCCTCGAACGCGGCCGGGTGCGGGTGGTGGCCTGCTCGCCGCGCGGGTCGGGGGAGGCCGGCGCGCAGGCGCTCCGGGACGCCGCCGCGCTGAACTGCCGGCCGGCCGAGCACGCGCCGTCCGTGGCCGAGACGATCCCGTACGTGGTCGAGCTCGTCGGGGCGCTGGTGGAGAAGGGGCACGCCTACGTAGCGCCGGAGGGGCCGGTGTTCTTCGACGCCGGCTCGTTCCCCGGTCTGCCGCCGCTGCCTGCCGGTGAGCGTTCCGAGGGCGGGCGCTCCCCCGCCGACTGGGTGCTGTGGCTTCCTTCGGGCGGCGAGCCGTCCTGGGACTCGCCCTGGGGTCGGGGCGTGCCGGGTCCGCACGTGGTGTGCTCGGCCGTGGCGCTGGGCCTGCTCGGGGGGCGCGTCGACGTCCACGTGGGCGGGGCCGGGCCGCGCCGGCCGTACGAGGACCGTGAGCGCGCCCAGTCCGACGCGGCGGCCGGGCGCGAGGTGGCGCGGCACCGGGTCCAGGCGGCGGACGTGCGCTTCGACGACCGCGAGCCGGGCGGGCACGCGCGGGAGGGCGAAGCGCCGCCGCCGGACACGGGGGACGCCGGGGACGGCGGGGTGTCGCTGGCCGAGGTCGTGGGTGCCGGGCTGGATCCGCTGGCCGTGCGGATGGCGTTCCTGGAGCACCACTACCGGCGGCCGATCGTCCTCACCTGGGACTCCCTGCGTGCCGCCGACCGCGCCGTACGCCACTGGCGGACCCTGGTGGCGGAGTGGTCGGAGTCGCCCAGCGCGCCCATGGCCGCCGAGTACGTCAAGCGCGTCGAGACCGCGTTCGACGACGACCTGGACACTCCGGGCGCGCTGCGGGCGCTGCGGGAGCTGGCGGACGACGCGTCGGTGCCGCCGGGGACGAAGTTCGAGTCGTTCCTGCACGTGGACCAGGTGCTCGGGCTCGACCTGTCCAGCGACATCGGCAAGAGCCGCTGAGACCCTCGCCCCGAGCGCTCCCGCACGGAACGTGATCATGAATGAATGCGCCGTGACAGGCGGATTCGGGAGCTCCCGGAGCCGGTGCGAGCCGGGCGAGAGGAGTGATCAGGGGCTGTCAGACTAAGGGTCCGGCGCGGGAGGACGCGGAGGATCGGAGGTATTCGTGAGGTTGAGGCCCTACGCCTGGCTGCCCTGGCCATTGCGCTGGCTGGCGCGGGCGCTGACCGTTCTCCTCGCCCTCGCGCTGGTGCTGACGGGCGTCGTCGTCCACACCGTACGGAAGTCCTACCCTCAGGTGGACGGGTCGCTCCGGCTGCCCGGCTTAACCGGGAATGTAGAGATTTATCGCGATAAATCAGGAATCCCGCAGATCTACGCGGACACCTCCGAGGACCTGTTCATGGCGCAGGGGTTCGTGCACGCGCAGGACCGGTTCTGGGAGATGGACTTCCGGCGGCACGTCACCGCCGGGCGGCTGTCGGAGCTGTTCGGCGAGGCGACGCTCGACAGCGACAAGGCGATCCGCACCATGGGCTGGCGCAGGGTGGCCGAGCAGGAGCTGTCCGAGCTGTCCGAGCGCACCCGGCGCTACCTCGACGCGTACGCCAAGGGCGTGAACGCCTGGCTCAAGGCCAACCCCAACGCCTCCGACCGCAGCCTCGAGTACTCCGTGCTCAAGGCGACCGGCGTCGACGCCGAGCCGGAGCCGTGGACGGCCCTCGACTCCGTCGCCTGGCTCAAGGCCATGGCCTGGGACCTGCGCTCCAACATGGAGGACGAGATCGACCGCGCGCTCGCCCTCACCAGGCTGCCGCGTGACCGGGTCGAGCAGCTCTATCCGGGATACCCGTTCGACGAGCACGCGCCGATCGTCACGCGGGGCGCGATCCGGCAGGACCGGTTCGACCAGACGGCCGCGCCGCGCCTGCGCGCGGGCACGCGTCCTCACGGACCGGCCGCCGCCGCGCTCGCCCAGGCCGCGCGGACGCTGGACGCCGTGCCCGGCACGATGAGCACCGCCGAGCGCGACGGCATCGGCTCGAACTCGTGGGTGGTCTCCGGCGAGCACACCAGGAGCGGCAAGCCCCTGCTCGCCAACGACCCGCACCTGTCCGCCGCGATGCCGTCGGTCTGGTACCAGACCGGGCTGCACTGCCGCGAGCTGTCGGAGCGGTGCTCGTACGACGTGACGGGCTTCACCTTCTCGGGCGTCCCCGGCGTCGTCATCGGCCACACCGACAAGATCGCCTGGGGGTTCACCAACCTGGGGCCGGACGTGGCCGACCTGTTCCTTGAGCAGGTGACGGGTGACACGTACCTGTACCAGGGCGAGCAGGTCAAGCTGGAGAAGCGGCAGGAGAAGATCAAGGTGGCGGGCGGCGACACCGTCACCATCGAGGTGCGCAGCACCAGGCACGGGCCGCTGATCAACGAGGTCATGGGCGACGTCAAGCCGTCGGCCGGCGCGAACGCGGTGGCGCTCCAGTGGACCGCGCTGATGCCCGGCCGCACCGCCGACGCGATCTTCGCGCTCAACGAGGCGGGCGACTGGCACGAGTTCCGGGCGGCGGCCGCACTGTTCGAGGTGCCCGCCCAGAACCTCGTGTACGCCGACACGTCCGGCAACATCGGCTACCAGGCGCCCGGCCGGATCCCGGTGCGCGAGAAGGGCGACGGCACCTGGCCCGTGCCCGGCTGGACGGGCGAGTACGACTGGAAGACCGCGCCCATCCCGTACGACCGCCTCCCGTCGGTGGAGAACCCGCCCGAGGGCTACATCGTCACGGCCAACAACGCCGTCATCGACCCGCGCCGCTACCAGCCGCTGCTGACCAAGGACTGGTCGTACGGCTACCGCTCGCAGCGCATCACCGACCGGCTGCGGGAGGCCATCGCCAAGGGCGACGTCGACGCCTCGACCATGTCCTCGATCCAGCAGGACACCTGCAACGGCCTGGCGGAGACCCTGGTGCCGGCCCTCATGGACGTGGAGCTCGCCGGGGCCGCCGTGCAGGCCAGGGAGCTGCTGAAGGACTGGGACGGCTCGCAGGGCGTCGACTCCGCGCCCGCCGCGTACTTCAACGCCGTCTGGCGCCACCTGCTGAGCGCCACCTTCGACGACGACCTCCCCGAGGGCGCCCGCGCGAGCGGCGGCGACCGGTGGTACGTGGTGGTGCGGCGGCTGCTCGACACACCCGACGACCCGTTCTGGGACGACACCACCACCAAGGGCCGCACGGAGACCCGCGACGACATCCTGCGGCAGGCCATGGCCGACGCCTACCAGGAGGTGTCGGAGCTGC
This sequence comes from Nonomuraea sp. 3-1Str, assembly GCF_031570565.1. Lineage (NCBI taxonomy): Bacteria > Bacillati > Actinomycetota > Actinomycetes > Streptosporangiales > Streptosporangiaceae > Nonomuraea > Nonomuraea sp. 3-1Str. Next base: position 32,471 of record NZ_JALHBK010000021.1, on the reverse strand, counting down.
TCGGCCCCGACGTCCGCGCTTGGCGCTGGGGCGACCTGCACCGGCTCACGCTCACCAACGCCTCGCTCGGCACCTCGGGCATCGCGCCGGTGGAGGCGCTGTTCAACCGGGGCCCGCTCAGGGTGGCGGGCGGCAAGGACGCGGTGGACGCCACCGGCTGGAACGTCGCCAAGGGGTACGCGGTCACGTCGGTGCCGTCGATGCGGATGGTGGTGGACCTGGCGGACCTGGACAAGTCCCGCTGGATCAACCTGACGGGCGCCTCGGGTCACGCCTTCCACGCCAACTACTGGGACCAGGCGGAGACCTGGGCCAGGGGCGAGCTGCTGCCGATGCGCTCCAAGCCGGACTCGGTCAAACAGGCCGCCGTCCACACCCTTCGCCTCCGCCCCTGACCCGGTCGCCGTTGACGGCCCGGCCGGGTCTGGCGACGGCGGGTCAGAGGGCCAGAGCGGGCGGCTCGCCGGGGAGGGTGCCGGGATCGGGGGTCCGCAGGCCGTCCAGGACGACCTGGAGGTTGCGGTCCCACTGGCGGGCGCCCGCCTGGAGGCCCAGGGTGTGGGGTCCGGTGGAGGACGCGGCCACCATGAGGAACGCCACGTCCTCCCAGGTCACGTCCGTACGCATCACTCCGGCCCGCTGGGCGCGCTCCACCAGGAGCCGGATGCGGTCGCGCAGCTCGGCTCGGGAATGGTCAAGGACGTCGCCGAGGCGCTTGTTGACGTCGCACAGCTCGTTGCGAAGGCGGATGTAGGACAGGGCGAACGTCGTGAAGCCCGCCCAGGGGTCCGGATCTGCCATCCCCTCGTCGCCCTTGGCGACGATCTCCCCCAGCACCTCGCTGAGGACCGCCTCCAGCAGGGCCTCGGGTGAGCCGACCCGGCGGTAGAACGTGCCGATGCCCACACCGGCGCGGCGCGCGATCTCGTGGGCGGTGATCTCGCCGCCCTCGGCGGCGGCCTGACGGGCGGCGACGACGAGGCGCTCCACGTTGCGCCGGGCGTCGGCGCGCGGGCGTCGGCCGGAGCCGTCGTCCAGGAGCCGGTCCACCGCGAGTGCTGTTGCCGTCATGCCGCCAGCCTAGCGACAAGTGGACCAATCTGGTCCGATTTAAGTGGACACGTTGCGTCCGATTGTACTAGCGTCCGGATCTGGACAGAAAGTGTCCATTTAGCTTCGGGAACGCGAGGTCGATCATGCCCAGGATTCCGTCAGGCCCGATGAAGATCACCGCGCTGGCCGCCGGGTTCGTCATGGCCAGCCTGGACACCACCGTCATGCAGGTCGCCGGGCCCACGATCCAGGAACGCCTGCACGCCTCCCTCTCCCAGCTCACCTGGGCCGTGGACGGCTACGTCCTCACCTTCGCCGCCCTGCTGATGCTGGCCGGCGGCCTGGCGAACCGGGTGGGCGCGAGACGGGTCTACCTGTGGGGCATGGGGATCTTCGGGGTCGCGTCGCTGGCCTCCGCGGCGGCACCGGGCATCGAGGTGCTGATCGCGGCGCGGCTCCTGCAGGGGGCCGGGGCGGCGCTGTTCATGCCGAGCTCCCTCGCGCTCCTGGTGCGGGCCTTCCCGGACGCGCGCGAACGCACCAAGGTGCTGGGCGTCTGGTCGGCGATCGTCTCCTCGTCCATGGCGCTGGGCCCGACGGTCGGCGGCATCATGGTCGGTGCGTTCGGCTGGCCGAGCATCTTCCTGATCAACCTGCCGATCGGCATCGCGGGCATGCTCCTGACCCGCCGGTACATCGCCCGGACGGAGGGCGACGCCCGGCCGCTGGCGGCTCCCGGGCACGCCGCCGTCGTCGTCGGGCTGGCGGGCATCAGCTTCGCGCTGATCGAGGGGCCGCAGCTCGGCTGGGACGCGGCCCCGGTGATCGGCGCCGTCGCCGCCGCCGCGATCGCCGCCGTCGTGCTCATCGGCCGCGAGCGCCGCACCGACAACCAGGTGATGCCCTGGGCGCTGTTCCGCGGCGCCCGCTTCGCCGGCGCCAACGCCGTGGGCTTCCTGTTCAACGCCGCCTTCTACGGGTCACTGTTCATGCTCGGCCTGTACGTCCAGCACGCCCGCGGCGCGACCCCGCTCCAGGCCGGGCTGGAGCTCCTGCCTCTGACGATCTTCATTCCGGTCAGCAACATCGTCTTCGCCCGCGTCTCCGGGCGCATCGCGGCCGGTCCGCTGCTGGCCGGCTCCTTCCTGGTCGCGGGAGCGGCCTCGCTGGCCCTGGTCGCGCTGTCGCCCTCCACCGCGTACTGGGCACTGGCCGTCGCCCTCGGCCTGACCGGCGTCGCGGGCGGCTTCATCGCCCCCGCCTTGACGGCGGCCACGGTGAACGCGGCGGGCACCCGCCACGCCAACACCGCCGGTTCGGTCCTCAACGCCAACAGGCAGATCGGCTCCCTGCTCGGCATCGCCTCCATCGGCGCCGTGCTGGCCGTCACCCCCGGCTGGACCGCCGGAGCGGCTCTGTCGTTCCTCCTGGTCGGCGCCGCCTACATCGCCGCAGCCCTGATCGCCTGGCGCCTCATCCACCTGCCCGAACGCCGGGAAGCCACCGCCGCGGCCACTCCCGCCGCGGCCGGTCCCGCCCCCGAGCCCCAGCCCCGCCCCGCCCGGGAGGCGTCCCGGCCGGCCCGGTCACACGCGTAGCTCGACCCGCTCCCCGCCGACCTCCGACGGCCGGTCTCCGTCGACCTCCGACACCGGCACGGGCTGCTTGCCCCCGGCCGGGGTGAAGGTGCGGGATTCGCCTACCGCGAGGTCCCACAGGTCGTCGCGGGCCAGGCCGTGAGCCTCCCACTCCTGACGCGCCCGCTCGATCGGCGCCAGCAGCGGCTCACTCGACAGGACGAACGTCCCCCAGTGCATGGTGGCCATCCGCCGGGCCCCCACGTCCAGGCAGCCGCGCACGGCCTCCGCCGGGTCGACGTGGGCGGCCTTGGCGAACCAGTGCGGGTCGTACCCGCCCACCGGCATGAGGGCCAGGTCGAGTCCCGGGTGGCGCTCGCCGATCTGCGCCAGCCGCTCGCCGTACCCGGTGTCGCCGGCGAAGTAGACGGAGCCGCCGATCACCCACCCGCCCCACAGCGTCCGGCAGGTGTCGAAGACGCCGCGCCGGCTCCAGTGGTGGGCCGGGACGAAGTCGAGCGTGACGCCGCCGACGGTGGCGGACTCCCACCAGTCCAGCTCGGTCACGTCGGTGAAACCGCGCCGGTCGAACCAGGGCTTCAGCCGGGCGGGGACGAACATCGGCGTGTTCCTCGGCAGCCTGCGCACCGTGGGGGCGTCCAGATGGTCGTAGTGGTTGTGACTGATCACGACGGCGTCGATCTTCGGCAGGTCGCTCCAGGCCACCCCCGGAGGCGTGAGGCGTCCCCGCACGCCGGGGATCTTGCGCGACCACACCGGGTCCGTCAGGATCGTCAAGCCCTCGACCTGCACCACGAACGTCGAGTGACCCACCCACGTCACCATGGTCTCGCCGTCGGCCGGGCGGGGCAGGCCGCCCTCGCGGCGCACCGGGATGAGGTCGGCGTCGCCGACATCGGGGCGCAGACCTCCGTTCCAGGTGACGCTCAGCAGCTCCCGGTATTCGGGGAGGGGGGCGGTGAGCCGGTCCTTGAAGCTGTCCGGCCACTTTCGCGGAGGAACGGGGGAACTCGTCATGATCCGCCCCTGCCCTGGGTGACGGATCAGTCACGTGAGCCGCTTCTCACCTGCGCGCCCGCGGGTGCGGTGGTGCTCGCGTTCAGGGCATGGGCGGGCGTCTGCGCCAGCGTGGGGGCGCGTGCGGGTAGCCGCCGTCGTCGAGCCCCGCCAGGCGCTCGAACACGTTGTACGACGCCTGATGCCCGCACACGACCACCGAGACCAGCATGGAGACCACGTACAGCGGCAGCATGGGCAGTCCCGCGCACCAGGCCCACTGGGTGGCGTGCCGCCCCTCGTGCAGGACGAGCCGCTCGTCGAGCTCGGGCCTCCGGGTGAGGACGACGTTGCCCACGGTGAACGCGCCCGCGATGGGGAAGCGGTAGCGGTAGCCGTGGGCGAGGATGAGCCCGTTGGGTCCGGGCTGCCTGGAGGCTCCGCCGATGACGGAGATGAGCAGACCGAGCGGAGTGGAGAGATTGACATAGTTCGCCACCCGCCGGAACCGATAGCGCCCGTTCATACGTCTCAGTCTTGACCAATCTTGACAAGTCGGAATAATGATCTGAGTCCTGAAATCTCCCCTGAGAGCAGGATCATGAGATTGACGACCCTGGGCGCGCTGCTCGGTGCGCTGGCCTTGGCCGGCGCCGGCGGCATCGCCATCACGCAGACTTCAGCGACCGATCCCCTGGGCTTATCCGACCCCCCTCTCCGCGTGGTGGTGGCGTCCACCGCCACGCCCACTCCCTCGTCGTCCTCGACGCCCACAGTCGGGACGTACACCGCGAAGACGAAGGTCGTCAAGAAGGACGGCGTTTCCCATCTGAACGTCTCCATCACGTACGACGGCGCGGCCCGCTTCACCGTCAGGCAGAAGGTGTGCAGAGGCAAGTCCTGCAGGACGGCCACCACCGAGCTGCCCGTGACCACCGGCGCCGGGCAGGTCACCAAGAAGCTCGGCAAGGGCACGTACAAGGTACGGGGCAAGCCGAAGGTGAAGGCCAAAGCCCTGCCGTGGCCCACGCGGACCGTGACGGCCACTCCCACGGCGGCCCCCGCGGAGACGGTGACGGTCACCACCACCCCGGAGCCCGCCGGCACCGTCACGATCACGGCGACGGAGACCGCCACCGAGCAGGTCACGACGACCGTCACGGCCCCGGCCGAGACGGTCACCGAGACCGCGCCCGCCGAGACGGTGACGGCCACGGTGACGTTCACGTGCCGGCCGTCCACGGAGACCCCCGTGCCGGAGGTGCCGTCGGAGGGCGTATCCACGTCCACGACGCCGTCGATCACGCCGCCCTCGGCCACGCCGGTCCCCGAGACCCCGACGCCGACGGACACGGCCGCCACGCCACCGGCCGACACGCCACCGGCCGAAACGCTCACACCCACCGACACGGGCCCGGTCCCGGCGGAGCCCGTCCCCGCCTGCCCACCGGCCACGGAGCCCCCCGCGGAGCCTCCGTCCGTGTCGCCCACCCCGGAAACCACACCACAGGCGGCCACGACGACCGCCCCGCCCACCCAGGCGCCGCCGCGGTGAACCCTTCCCCATGACCACCACCCCGGAGGACCCGGCCCTTGATACCGGCACCGGCTACTCCGGGGTGGGTTCGGGGTGTCCCGAGAGACATCCCCCGGCCAAGGACCGCCACGGTGGCGGCTCACGTCGCGCGCGTAGCGGCGCCCGGCCCCGCACGCCGGAGGAGCGTGCCCCTGGACGGACGCCCGCCACGTGCGGCGACCGGGCCCTCCCGTGCTCTGCCGTAAAAGCTGGGCTGTAGGAGCTCTGCCGTAGGGAGAAGGAAAGAGACGTCAGGAGAAAGAGCTGTACCGGCCGTCGTGGTACAGAAGGGGGGCGCCGTCGGAAGGGCTGCCGAGATGGGTCACGGTGCCGACGATGATCGAGTGGTCGCCGCCCGGATGGACCGCCGACGTCGTCGCCTCCAGCGTCGCGATCGCCCCGTCGAACAGCGCCACCCCCGCCGGCGACCGGTGGTGCGGCCAGCGGGCGAGCTGGCCGTCGAGCGCACGGCCGCGGTGGGCGAAGAAGCGTGAGGCGTCCTCCATGGACGCCGGGAGCACCGACGCCCCCCACACCCCCGCCTCCAGCACCGCCGCGTGGAAGCGGGCCACCTTCTCGGCGCAGAAGAGCACCAGCAGGGGATCCAGCGACACGGATGTGAACGAGTTGACGGTCATCGCGTGATCCACCTCGCCGACGCGGGTCGTGACGACCGCGACTCCGGTGGCGAACCTCCCGACGACCTTCCGGTACGTCTGCCGGTCCACGTGCCGCTTGAGGGAATCATGGTGCACGGATGTACTTTACGTCGGGTTACGCGGCACCTGTCCGCGCAGCAGCCACGAGCCGCGCGACGACGCCGGCGACAGCAGGAAGGCGGCCACCACCGCGACCATGCCCCCGTACAGGTAGACATAGCCGGCGGCGCCCCCCGAGATGACCAGATCGCCCTGGGAGAGCGGGAACGAGAACGGCATCGACACCAGCAGCCAGCCCGCGGCCGTCACCGCCGCACCGGCCCGGGACCGCAGCATCCTGCCCGCCCCCAGGCACACGGCGAACAGCACCAGCAGCCAGCCGATCGCCGCGACCGGGACGGGGCCGGCGTGCCAGGCGGCCTGCGTGAACCCGCCGACGACGCCCATGACCACCCCCAGCACGAACAGCATGCCGTAGGCCGCGCCTCCCAGCGCCGACTCGCCCTGGCCGCGTCGCTCCGTGTCGAAGCCGCCTTCCTCCATGGGTGATGAGGTTAGTGGATCCCGGCGAACAGGTCGTTCTCGCGGTTGTGGGGCTCCCCGAGGCCGCCCGCCTCGGCCGGGGCGCCCGGCAGCGCGGGCCCCGGCACCCCGATGGCCAGCACGAAGTGCTCGACCCCGAGCGCCTCCTGCCCGATCCCGTTCGACAGCGCGAACCACGGCTCCCGCACCGTGACCTGCGTCTCGTGGGCCCGCAGGGCCGCCAGCTTGGCCCCCACCCACGGCCGCGCGTCGATCTCCGTGGTGATCGCCTCGTCGGGGCTGCCGAACGGCACGTCGTCCACGTCCTCGGCGATGAAGCCCGAGCGCGTCTCGCGCAGCGCCTCGGCCGTGCGCCGCATCACGGACCTGGCCGCGGCCGTGTGGTACAGCTTGGCGATCTGCCACGGCTCGCCCTCCCCGAACCCCGCGTCCGCGGCCAGCGCGAACGCCCGCCACGACACCCGGTGCGCCTGGATGTGGTCGGGGTGCCCGTAGAAGCCGTTGGCGTCGTACGTCACGAGCACCTGGGGCCGCACCTCGCGGATGACCTTGACCAGCTCCCCGGCGGCCTCGTCCAGGTCGGCCTGCCAGAACGCGGTGGGACGGTCGTTCGAGGCGACGCCCATCATCCCCGAGTCGCGCCAGCGTCCCGGACCGCCGAGGAAGCGGTGGTCGTGCACCCCCAGCGCCGCGCACGCCGCGGCCAGCTCGCCGATCCGGTGCGGCCCGAGCGCGTCGTCGCGGTCGGCGGCCAGGTGCGCGAGGTGGCCGGGGATGACCTCGCCCTCCTCGCCGAGCGTGCAGGTCACGAGCGTGACGTGGACGCCCTCGGCCACGTAGCGGGCCATGGTGGCGCCGGTGCCGATCGACTCGTCGTCGGGGTGAGCGTGAACGAGCAGCAGCCGTCGATCGGTCATGAGTCAGAGCGTAACCAACGGCCGCCTCCTGGCAGGATTGGGCCCATGAGTGAGAGCTTCCCGCGTCTGTCGGCCAGGACCCGCCGGTTCACCCTCGGGGTGCCCAGGGGCTTCACGATCTCCCCCGACGGCTCCAGGGTGGTGTTCCTGCGGACGAAGGCCGGCACCGACCCGGTCACCTGCCTGTGGGAGCTCGACACCGAGACCCACGTCGAGCGGCTGGTCGTCGACCCGCGGGCCCTCGACGCCGACGAGGGCGACCTGCCGCCCGAGGAGCGCGCCCGGCGCGAGCGCAGCCGTGAGCAGGCGGGCGGCGTGGTCGCCTACAGCACCGACGCCGCGGTGACGGCCGCCGTGTTCGCCCTGGCGGGCGGCCTGTACGTGACGGAGCTGGCGAGCGGCCGGTCGCGCCGCCTGGACGCGCCGGGCGCGGTGATCGACCCGCGCCTGTCCCCGGACGGCCGGCATGTCGCGTACGTGTCCGAGGGCGCCCTGCGCGTCCAGGACCTCGCCTCGGGCGAGGACCGCGCGCTGGCGACGCCGGAGTCCCCCACCGTGACCTACGGGCTGGCGGAGTTCATCGCGGCCGAGGAGATGGACCGGATGCGCGGCCACTGGTGGTCGCCCGGCGGCGACGCGCTCCTGGTGGAGCGGGCCGACGAGGCCCCGGTCCACACCTGGTACATCGCCGACCCGGCCAACCCCGACCGGACTCCGACGGCCCAGCGCTACCCGGCCGCCGGCACGCCCAACGCGGTCACCGAGCTGTTCGTGCTCGGGCTCGACGGCTCGCGGGTGGCGGTGCCGTTCGAGGACGAGTACCTGACCACGGCCGCCTGGGACTCCCACGCGCTGTCGATCGTGACGATGCCGCGCCACCAGAAGGCGCTGCGGCTGTTCGAGGTGGATCCGGCGACGGGCGCCTCGACGCTGGTGCGCGAGGACACGGACCCCGCCTGGGTGGACATCGTCAACGGCGTGCCGGCCCATCTGGACGACGGCTCGCTGGTGTGGGTGGCATCCGCCGACGGCGGCCACCGCCTGTTCGTCGGCGACCGCGCGGTCACGCCGCCCACGCTGCAGGTGCGGGCCGTGCTCGACGTCGACCACGACAGCGTGCTGTTCAGCGCCAGCGGCGACCCGACCGAGATCCAGCTCTGGACGTGGGACGGCCACTCGCTGCTTCCGGTCTCGACCCGTTCCGGGGTGTTCTCGGGACGGATGGCCGGCGGCGTCGGCGTGCTCACCGAGCAGAGCCTCGACGCGGAGGGCGTGTCCACGACGGTCGTGCGCCGCGACGGCATGGCCATCCCGATCCCGTCCGTGGCCGAGCGACCCGGCCTGGACCTGCGGGTATCGCTCGGCCGTTCCGGCCGCCGCGAGCTGGCCACAGCCGTGGTGCTGCCCTCCTGGCACGAGCCGGGCTCGGGTCGGCTGCCCGTCCTCATGGACCCGTACGGCGGGCCGCACGCCCAGCGCGTGCTCAACCGGCGGGGCGGCTACCTGGAGAGCCAGTGGTTCGCCGAGCAGGGGTTCGCGGTCATCGTGGCCGACGGCCGCGGCACGCCCGGCAGGGGGCCGGCGTTCGAGCGCGAGGTGCTCGACGACCTGGCGACCCCGGCCCTGGAGGACCAGATCGACGCGCTGCACGGCGTGGCCCAACAGTACCCCGACGACCTCGACCTCGGGCGGGTGGCGATCCGCGGCTGGTCGTTCGGCGGCTACCTGGCGGCGCTGGCGGTGCTGCGCCGGCCGGACGTGTTCCACGCGGCCGTCGCGGGGGCGCCGGTGACCGACTGGCGGCTGTACGACACCTGCTACACCGAGCGCTACCTGGGCCACCCGGACGAGCAGCCGGACGTGTACGACAACTCCTCGCTGTTCGGCGACGCGGCCAAGCTGGAGCGGCCCCTGCTGCTCGTGCACGGCCTGGCCGACGACAACGTGGTGGCCGCCCACACGCTGCGCCTGTCGTCCGCGCTGCTCGCGGCGGGCCGCCAGCACACCGTGCTGCCGTTGTCGGGCGTCACCCACATGACGCCGCAGGAGGTCGTCGCGGAGAACCTGCTGCTGCTCCAGGTCGACTTCCTGAAGCGCGCGCTGGGCGACTGACACCGGTCCCGGCACCGGAGGACAGAAGGTGGCCGCGATCCTTCCTAGGGTCGCGGCCATGTCTTCACCGACCTCTTCTCACGCGAGCGTGCCCGCGCCCGTCCCCTTTCACATCGACGTCCCCGAGGCCGAGCTCGACGAGCTCCGGCGCCGGCTGGACGCCACCCGTTGGCCCGCCGGCCTGCCCGGCACCGGCTGGACCCGCGGCACTCCCGTGGAGCACGCGAAGGAACTGGCCGCCTACTGGCGGTCGGAGTTCGACTGGCGCGCCCAGGAGCGGCGGCTCAACGCGCTGCCGCAGTTCACGACCGTCCTCGACGGCCAGAGCGTGCACTTCGCCCACATCCGCTCGGACGATCCCGGCGCGCTGCCGCTCGTGCTGCTCCACGGCTGGCCGATGTCCTTCGTGGAGTTCCTGGAGGTGGTCGAGCCGTTGCGCAAGGACTTCCACCTGGTGATCCCCTCGATCCCCGGGTTCGCGTTCTCGTCGCCGCTCGCCGAGCCGGGCTGGACCGCCGGCCGCGTCGCCGGGGCGTTCACGCGGCTGATGGAGATCCTCGGCTACGACCGGTACGGCGTGCACGGCGGGGACACCGGCGCGTTCGTCGCCCCGGAGATGGGCCGCCTGGCCCCCGGACGGGTCACCGGCGTCCACCTCACCGGCATCCTGTCGTTCCCGGCGGGCGACGAGGAGGAGGACGCCCGGCTGACGGACGTGGAGCGCGAGCGGGCCGCCGCGCTGGACGAGGCGACCGCCGGGTACGTCGCGATCCAGGCGCGCTCGCCGCAGACCCTCGCGTACGGCCTGACCGACTCCCCGGCCGCGCAGCTCGCCTGGATCGCGGAGATGTTCCATCGCTGGGCGGGCGGCCCGGTGGACCGCGACCTGTTCCTCACCAACGTCACCCTCTACTGGCTGACGGGCACGGCCGGCTCGGCGGCGCAGATCTACTACGAGCAGGTCAACGACCCGGCGGGCTGGGAGCCCCGGCCGCGCGGCACCGTCCCCACGGGCGTGCTGCTGGCGGGGACGAACGAGTACGGCATCCGGCCGTACGCCGAGCGCGACCACGCGATCGTGCGCTGGTCGCAGCAGGACACCGGCGGCCACTTCCTCGCCATGGAGGAGCCGGGGGTGTTCGCCGAGGACGTCCGGGCGTTCTTCCGCGCCCTGACCTGAGCCGGACGCCGATCGGGCTCGCGACCGATGCCGGCCGCCCCGAGACCCGGCGTTGATCGCGGTCAGGTACCGGCCGCGATCAATGGCAGAGTCGTCGTGTGCTGGAGACCTCAGCCCGGCTGCTCCGCCTGCTGGGCCTGCTGCAGGGACGCGCCTACTGGCCGGGGGCGGAGCTGGCCGGGCGGCTCGGGGTGAGTCCACGGACGCTGCGGCGTGACGTCGGCAAGCTGCGCCGGCTCGGCTACCCCATCGACGCGGTGGGCGGGGTGGGCGGCGGCTACCAGATGGGCAGCGGCGGCGCCCTGCCACCGCTGTTGCTCGACGACGAGGAGGCGGTGGCCGTGGCGGTGGCGCTGGGCACGGCCGCGGGCGGCGCGGTCACCGGCATCGCCGAGACGTCCGTGCGCGCCCTGGCCAAGCTGGACCAGGTCCTCCCCTCGCGGCTGCGCCACCAGGTGGGGACGCTCGGCGCCGCGATGGTGACCATGCCGGCCGCCGGTCCCACGGTGGACCCCGCGACGCTGACCGCCATCGCCGCGGCGGTGCGCGACCGGGAGCGGCTGCGGTTCGGGTACGTCGCGCGCGAGGGCGAGGAGAGCGTGCGCGACGCCGAGCCGTACCGGCTGGTCAGCGGCGGCCGGCGATGGTACCTGCTCGGCTGGGACACGACTCGGTACGACTGGCGCACGTACCGGGTGGACCGCATGTCCCTTCGGGTGCCGAACGGCCCTCGCTTCGTGCCGCGCCCGCTGCCCGACGAGGACGTGGCGCGCTACCTCACCCTGTCCACGGCCACCCGGCCGCACCGCTACCAGGCGGTCGTGACCATGTGCGCACCGGCGGTGGAGGTGGCCGGCGAGGTGCCGGTCACGCTCGGCGTGGTGGAGCCGATCGACGAGCGCACGTGTGTGCTGCGGATCGGCTCCGACAGCCTCGACCACCTGGCGGTGTGGGTGGCCACGTTCGGGTTCGAGTTCGACGTGCGGGAGCCTCCGGAGCTGCTGGAGCGCCTGCGCACCCTCACGGGGCGCCTCCAGCGCGCGGCATGGCCGTCGGACCGGCCACGCGAGGACGAATGAGGAGATCGATGGACGTCCTGTCACGGCGGGCCCTCAACCGGGCCACGCTGGAGCGCCAGCTCCTGCTGGCGCGTACCGGCGCGCCGGCGCTGGAGGTGGTCGAGCGGCTGGCCGGCCTCCAGGCCCAGGACCCCGACCCGCCGTACGTCGGCCTGTGGAGTCGTGTCACGGGCTTCCGGCACGACGACCTGACGACGCTGCTGTACGAGCGCCGGGTCGTGCGGGCGACCCTGTACCGGGGCACCCAGCACCTCGTGAGCGCGGCCGACTACCGGTGGCTGCGTCCGCTGCTGGAACCGATGCTGGAGCGGTGGCGCAGGGGCGCATTCGGCCGGGCGACGCCGGGCGTGGACCCCGCCGAGCTGGCCGCGACCGCGCGGGGGCTGCTCTCCGGCGGCGTTCTGACCCGGCCGGAGCTGGGCAGGGCGCTGGCCGAGCGGTGGCCGGGGGCGGATCCCGTCGCGCTGGCCCGCTCGGTGCAGGGGCTGCTGCCGGTCGTGCACCCGCCGCCCGACGGGACCTGGGGGCGGCGCGGGCCGACGCCGTTCACGCTGGCGGACGACTGGCTCGGCGCCCCGCCGGCCACGACCGCGCACGCGACCCCCGACGGGGCCGCGGACGGGGCCGCTGGCGGGGCTGTGGACAGGGCGCGCGAGCTGCTGCTGCGCTACCTCGCGGCCTTCGGCCCGGCCACGGTCAAGGACGCGCAGGCGTGGAGCGGGCTGACCCGGCTGCGGGCGGTCGCCGACGAGCTGCGGCCCCGGCTGGCGGTGTTCCGGGACGAGGAGGGCGCCGAGCTGCTCGACCTGCCGGAGGCGCCCCGGCCCGACCCGGACACCCCCGCCCCGGTCCGGTTCCTGGCCGCGCTCGACAACGTGGTGCTGGGCCACGCCGACCGGCGGCGGCTGATGACCGATGAGGGCCGCCGGCACATCGGGGTGTACCCGGCGCTGCTGGTGGACGGGTTCGTGCGCGGGCTGTGGGAGATCCGGCGGGCGAAGGGGACGGCGACGCTGGAAGTCCGCCTCTTCACGCCTGTGACGGGTGCGGAGGAGGCCGCCGTCGCCGGGGAGGGCGAGCGCCTGCTCCGCTTCGCCGCCGCCGACGCGCCGACGCACGACCTCCGCCTCCGGCCCATGGACTGAGGCGGGCCTCAGCCGCGCGTCCGGGCCGGGGCGCGGGCCCGGCCCTCAGCCGCTCGTGCGGGCCGGGGCGCCGTGCCAGCTGCTCCACAGCGCCGCGTACGAGCCGCCCGCCGCCACCAGCTCCTCGTGCGGGCCCAGCTCGGTGATCCGCCCGTCCTCCACCACCGCGACCCGGTCCGCGTCGTGCGCCGTGTAGAGGCGGTGCGCGATCGCGATGACCGTGCGCCCGTCCAGCACCGCCGCGAGCGAGCGCTCCAGGTGCCGGGCGGCGCGCGGGTCGATCAGCGAGGTGGCCTCGTCGAGGACCAGCGTGTGCGGGTCGGCCAGCACGAGCCGGGCCAGCGCGAGCTGCTGCGCGTGCGCCGGCGAGACGGCCGCCCCGCCGGAGCCCACGACCGTGTCCAGGCCGTCCGGCAGGGCCAGGAGCCAGTCCAGCGCCTCCACGGCCGCGAGCGCGTCGCGCACGGCCTCGTCGTCGGCCTCCGGCCGGGCGATGAGCAGGTTGTCGCGGATCGTGCCCTTGAACACGTGGTGCTCCTGGGTGACCAGCGCGACGTGCCCGCGCAGGTCGTCCAGCGGCAGCTCCACCAGCGGGACGCCGCCCACCGACATGGTGCCCTCGCGCGGGCCGTGGATGCCGGCCAGCAGCCTGCCCAGCGTGGACTTGCCCGCGCCCGACGGCCCCACCATGGCCAGCCGCTCGCCGGGCCGTACGGTGAGGGACACGCCGTGCAGCACGTCGCGCCCCTGCCGGTAGGCGTAGCGGACGTCGTCGGCCTCGATCAGCTCGCCGGAGGGCCGCGCGCCGGAGGGGGCGCGGTCGTCGCGCACCTCCGCGACGCCGAGCAGCCGGGCCATGGCCGCCCCGCCGACCTGGAGCTCGTCGATCCACATGAGGAACCGGTCGAGCGGGTCGATGAGCTGCTGGGCGTACAGGGTGGCGGCGGTGACCTGGGCCAGCGTGACCCAGCCGTCGATGTAGAACAGGCCGCCGACGAGCAGCGTGGACACGACCGGAACGACGTAGCCCAGCTCCACGGCCGGGAACCAGACCGTGCGCAGGCCCAGCGTGTAGCGCTCGGCCGCGAAGGAGCGGGCGATGTCGCGGTCGGTCCGCTCCCGCCGGCGCCCCTGGAGGCCGAGCGCCTCGACGGCCCTGGCGCCCTGGACGGTCTCGGCCAGGCCCTCGGTCATGTCGGCGTAGGCGGCGTTCTCGCGCAGGTAGCCGTCGCGGGCCCGCCCGAGGTACCAGCGGGTGGCGAACCACAGCAGCGGCGCGGCCACCAGCATCGGCAGCATGAGCAGCGGTCCGACCAGGATGAGCGCGCCCATGGTGATCGCGAACGTGACGACCGCGATCAGCGTCTCGGGCACGGCGTGCCGCACGGTCCGGGACAGCGAGTCGACGTCGCGGGACGTGCGCGTGATCAGGTCGCCCGAGCCGGCCCGCTCCACCGTGGACAGGGGCAGGGCGAGCACCCGCTCGACGAACTCCTCACGCAGCTCGGCCAGGACCTTCTCGCCGAGCCGGGCCGAGGCCAGCACCGCGAAGCGGACCAGCACGCCCTGGAGCAGCAGGAAGGCGCCGATGCCGCCCGCGACGAGCACGACGTTGACGCCGGCCCCCTTCTCGACGTCCTGGACCAGCCGGCCGAGCTGCCACGGCACGGCCAGCCCGGCGACGGCGGCCAGCCCGTGCAGGGCGAGGGCGGTGGCCAGCCGGCGCGGGTACCTCAGTGTCAGCCGCCGGGCGTAGGCGCGCACCCGCGCCTGGTCGGCGACCGGCAGGATCTCGCGGGCCATCGTCAGTCCTCCCCTCGGGTCACGGTGGCGGCGTAGCTGGGCGAGGACTCCAGGAGCTCCCGGTGGGTGCCCTCGGCGAGCACCCTGCCGTCCTCGACGTAGATCACGTGGTCGGTGCGGTCCAGCACCAGCGGGCTGGTGGTGCACACCAGCGTCGTACGGCCGGCGCGCGCCCGGGTCAGCCGGTCGGCGATGCGGGCCTCGCTGTGGGCGTCCACGGCGCTGGTCGGCTCGACCAGGATGAGCACCTCCGGGTCGGCGACCAGGGCGCGGGCCAGCCGCAGCCGCTGCTGCTGGCCGCCGGAGAACTCCCGGCCGCCCTCGGTCACGGACGCCTCCAGCCCGTCGGGCAGCGCCTCCACGATGTCCTCGGCGCAGGCCGCCCGCAGCGCCCGTCGTACGTCGTCGTCGGAGGCGTGGCCGCGGACGTCCAGCTCGTCGCGGAGCCGGCCCGTGAACAGGCGGGCCCCGTTGTCGGCGACCAGGATGCGGGAGCGGACCTCGTCGATCGGCAGGGCGGCCAGCTCGGCCTCGCCGAAGGTGACGTCGCCGCCGGTGTAGCGGCCGAGCCGGTCGGCGATGGCGATCGCGTCCTCGGGCGCGGCAGCGGCCACGGCGGTGAACGTGCCCGGCTGGAGGGTGACGCCGCTGAACGTGTCGCGCAGCACGCCGCCCCCGCTGGTCCCGGTGCCGCCGGACACCTCCGGCTCCATCGACAGGATCCGCACCACCCGGCGGGCGGCCACGTGGCCCTTGGTGAGCTTGTCCGCGGCCTCGGTGAGCGTGCGCATGGGGCCGATCAGGAAGACCGCGTAACCGTAGAAGGCGACGAGCTGGCCGGTGGAGATCTCCCCGTCGAGCGCGAACGAGGCGCCGACGCCGGTGACGGCCGCGATGAGCAGGCCGGGCAGCAGGATCTGCGCGCCTTCCAGCAGCGACTCGACCCGGGACACGGCGACCCCGGCGTGGCGGACGCGCTGCGACTCCTCGCGGTAGCGCTCGGCGAACACCCGCTCACCGCCGATGCCGCGCAGCACCCGCAGGCCGGCCACGATGTCGGCGGCCCTGGTGGACAGGTCGCCGGACAGGTCGCGCTGGGCCTTCTGCCGGCTGTGCAGCGGCCGTAACAGCGGCCCGACGGCCACGGCCATGATCGGCACGCCGACGAGCACCATGAGCCCCAGCGGCAGCGAGGTCGAGATGAGGATCACGGTCACGGTGACGATCGCCACGATCGAGCCGGTGCCCCGCAGCAGGATGTCCATCGAGTTGCCGATGTGCGCGATGTCGGAGTTGCCGACGCTGACGACCTCGCCCGTCGAGACCCGCTTGGGCAGCGTGGCGCCGAGCCGGGCGGCCTGGCGGGCGGTCACCTGGACCGTCCGGTACGCGGCGGCCAGCCAGTTGTAGACGGCCAGCCGGTGCCGCATGATCCCGGTGTACGCCTGGACCAGGCCGAGCCCCAGCAGGGCGAGCGACCAGAGCACCAGCGACCGGGCGTCCTTGGCGGTGACGGCGTCGACGCCCTTCCCGAGCACGGCCGGCACGAGGGCCTGCACGAGCCACCAGACGGTCGCGAAGCCGATGCCGCCCAGCAGGGACGGCAACTGGCGGCGCGCGTTCCACCACAGGTAGCGGAGCGGGCCGCGGACGTCGGGCATGCCGGGATCGGCTTCAGGAAGGGAGCGCATGGCCAGTCAAGGTTGACAAACGGTTCGACGCGCGGCAAACCATTTTCACTCTGTGGAACGTTTCTCCCAGGGCCGTCATAGTCAAGCCGAGCCGCCCGGTGCGCCCGGCGTGTCGGTAGGCCAGAATCGGTCTCTGTGAGGCACGGGTACACCAACAGCACGGTGGGCGACGGCGCGCTCGTCGTGAAGTGTTACGAGGGCCCCGAGGCGGAGGTCCGGCTGCGCACGGAGAGCAGGTTCCTGCGCCGGCTGAGGGGCCGTCTGCCGGTGCCGCGCGTCCACAAGATCACGCCGACGAGCGTGACGACCCGTTTCGTGCCCGGTGAGCACGGCCAGGATCTGCTGGACGACGGCCGGGCGGCCGAGGTGCTGGCCGCCTGCGGGCGGGCGCTGGCCGGCATCCACCGGCTGGGGATCGTCCACGGCGACTACGGCCCGCAGAACATGCTGTTCGACCCGGTGACGTTCGAGCCGGTGGCGATCCTCGACTGGGAGTGGGCGCATCCGGGCCCCCCGGTCGAGGACCTGTCGTGGTGCGAGTGGATCGTCCGCACGCACCATCCGGAGCACGTGCCGCTGCTGCCGCGCTTCTTCGAGGCGTACCGCCGGCAGGGCGGCCCGGAGGTGCCCTCGTGGGGCGACCGGCACGCGGCGATGCTGACCCGCTGCCGCGACCTGCTGGACTTCACGGCCCGCTGGGAGCCGGGAGGCGGCGGCGAGAAGCTCTGGCGGGACCGCCTCGACACGACCTCCGCCTGGACGGCCTGACCGCCCGCCGGTTCTCCCTGGCCGAACAGGGTCATGCGCGCCACGTCGACGGGTTCGACGTGGCGCGCGGGTGACTACTTCGCGTTGGCCTGGAGGTAGTCGCTGTTCATCTGGGCGATCGTGTCCAGCGGGATGCCCTTGGGGCACACCGCGGTGCACTCGCCGGTGTTGGTGCAGCCGCCGAAGCCCTCCGCGTCCATCTGGTCCACCATGGCCTTGGCGCGGGTCAGGCGCTCCGGCTGGCCCTGGGGCAGCAGGCTCAGGTGGGTGATCTTGGCGGCGGTGAAGAGGGAGGCGGAGCCGTTCGGGCAGGCCGCGACACAGGCGCCGCAGCCGATGCAGGTGGCCGCGTCGAAGGCGTCGTCGGCGTCCTCCTTGCGGACCGGCACGCTGTGGGCGTCCGGGGCCGAGCCGGCCGGCACCGAGACGAAGCCGCCCGCCTGGATGATCCGGTCGAACGCCGACCGGTCCACGACGAGGTCCTTCACGACCGGGAACGGCGCGGCCCGCCACGGCTCGATGGTGACGGTGGCGCCGTCCTCGAAGTGCCGCATGTGGAGCTGGCAGGTCGTGGTGGCCCGCTGCTCGCCGTGCGCGACGCCGTTGATCACCATGCCGCACATGCCGCAGATGCCCTCGCGGCAGTCGTGGTCGAAGGCGACCGGGTCGTCGCCCTCCAGGATCAGCCGCTCGTTGAGGACGTCCAGCATCTCCAGGAACGACATGTCAGGCGAGACGTCCTCGACCTTGTACGTCACCATGCGCCCGGCGTCGGAGGGGCCGCTCTGCCGCCAGACCTTCAGTGTCAGGTTCACTTGTAGCTCCGCTGGGTCATCTTGACGTACTCGTACTCGAGCGGTTCCTTGTGCAGCACCGGCGCGCCGTCCGGGGAGTGCTCCCACGCCGACACGTGCGCGAAGTGCTCGTCGTCGCGCAGCGCCTCGCCGTCGGCGTCCTGCGACTCGGCCCGGAAGTGGCCGCCGCACGACTCGGTCCGCACCAGGGCGTCCAGGCACATGAGCTCGGCCAGGTCGAAGAAGTCGGCGACGCGGCCGGCCTTCTCCAGCACCTGGTTGAGCTCCTCGGAAGTGCCGCTGACCTTGACGTTCTCCCAGAACTCCCGGCGCAGCTCGGGGATGCGCTCCAGGGCCTTGCGCAGCGACTCCTCGGTGCGCTCCATGCCGCAGTAGTCCCACATGAGCTTGCCCAGCTCGCGGTGGAAGGAGTCGGGGGTGCGGTTGCCGTTGACCGACATCAGGCGCTCGATCTTGGACCGGACCTTGACCTCGGCCTCGGCCACGGCCTCCTCGTCGACCTCGCCGAACGGGCCGGCCGCCAGGTAGTCGCCGATGGTCGTGGGCAGCACGAAATAGCCGTCCGCCAGGCCCTGCATCAGCGCGGAGGCGCCGAGACGGTTGGCGCCGTGGTCGGAGAAGTTCGCCTCACCGATCACGAACAGGCCGGGGATCGTGGACTGCAGGTCGTAGTCCACCCACAGGCCGCCCATCGTGTAGTGGACCGCCGGGTAGATGCGCATCGGCGTGTCGTACGGGTTCTCGCCGGTGATGCGCTCGTACATCTCGAACAGGTTGCCGTACTTCTTCTCCACGGCGTCCCGGCCGAGCCGGTTGATGGCGTCACGGAAGTCGAGGTACACGCCGAGGCCGCCGGGGCCGACGCCGCGGCCCTCGTCGCAGACGTTCTTGGCGGCGCGGGAGGCGATGTCGCGCGGCACGAGGTTGCCGAACGCCGGGTAGATGCGCTCCAGGTAGTAGTCGCGCTCGTCCTCGGGGATGTCGCCGGGCACGCGGTCGTCGCCCTTGCGCAGCGGCACCCACACGCGGCCGTCGTTGCGCAGCGACTCCGACATCAGCGTCAGCTTCGACTGGTACTCGCCGGACACCGGGATGCAGGTCGGGTGGATCTGCGTGTAGCAGGGGTTGGCGAAGTACGCGCCGCGCTCGTGGGCCCGCCAGATGGCCGTGGTGTTGCAGCCCTTGGCGTTGGTGGACAGGAAGAACACGTTGCCGTAGCCGCCGGTGGCCAGCACGACCGCGTCGGCGACGTGCCGCTCGATCTCGCCGGTCACCATGTCGCGCACGATGACGCCGCGGGCCCGCCCGTCGGCGACGATCAGGTCGAGCATCTCGTGGCGCGTGAACATCTCCACGGTCCCGGCGGCCACCTGCCGCTCCAGCGCCTGGTAGGCGCCGAGCAGGAGCTGCTGGCCTGTCTGGCCGCGGGCGTAGAAGGTACGGGAGACCTGGGCGCCGCCGAACGACCGGGTGTCGAGCAGGCCGCCGTACTCGCGGGCGAACGGGACGCCCTGGGCCACGGCCTGGTCGATGATGTTCACCGAGACCTGGGCCAGGCGGTAGACGTTCGACTCGCGGGCGCGGAAGTCGCCGCCCTTCACGGTGTCGTAGAACAGCCGGTAGATGGAGTCGCCGTCGCCGCGGTAGTTCTTGGCGGCGTTGATGCCGCCCTGGGCGGCGATGGAGTGGGCGCGCCGGGGCGAGTCCTGGTAGCAGAACGACTTGACGTTGTAGCCCAGCTCGCCGAGCGTCGCGGCGGCCGAGCCGCCGGCCAGGCCGGTGCCGACCACGATGATGTTGAGCTTGCGCTTGTTGGCCGGGTTGACGAGCTTGGCCGAGAACTTGCGCTTCTCCCACCGCTCCTCGATGGGGCCCTCGGGCGCCTTGGTGTCCCGGATCTCCGGGCCCTCTACGTAGTTCACTTGACGACTCCGAAGGTGATGGCGAGCGGCGGGGCGAGGAAGCCGACGACGAGGACGGCGGACACGACGGAGGCGGTGGCGCGCAGCGCGCGGTAGCGGGCGCGGTTGGCCCAGCCGAGCGTCTGGAAGGCGCTCCAGATGCCGTGCCGCAGGTGCAGGCCCACCATGACGACGGCCACGAGGTAGATCAGCGTCACCCACCAGCGCGACGCGGCGAACCCGGCGATCATCCGGTCGGCCGGGGCGGAGTCGAAGCCCTTGGGGTTGACCACGCCGAAGGTCAGGTCCAGCAGGTGCCAGACGAGGAAGAGCAGGATCGTGAGGCCGCCGAACCGCATGATGTGCGTGGCGTAGCCACCGGCCTGCGACTTCTTGGCGACGTACTTCACCGGCCGCGCGCGGTGCGCCCGTCTCGCGAGAGAGATCGCGGCCCACATGTGCAGGACCACGGACACGACGAGGCCGATCTCGAGGATCGTCAGCACCGTCCGGTACGGGGCGATGGGCTCCAGCAGCGTGCGCAGCGCGTCGGCGTAGTCGTTGAACGACTCGCGCCCCAGGAAGATCTTGAGGTTGCCCAGCATGTGGAGGATGAGGAAGGAGACCATCACGGCGCCGGTGACCGCCATGACGACCTTCTTGCCGTTGGAGGAGGCCAGGAACTTCTGCGACCTCCGGGCGGCGGGCTTCTTCGCCGGTGGAGCGGACTTGGGGGAGCTAACAGGCGCGGTGGCGGCGCCGCGCTCTATCGTGGCAGTCACGTTTTCTGACGCTAGGTATCCAGCGATGATCCGTCCAAGTCATGACGGGCCTGGTTTCCATAGCCTGCGGCTATGATGTCTGGTTTGCACGGCCGGCGTGCGGAAACAGCCCAGGTCAGTGCGAGGAATATCACATGCAGTTGCAGCAGCTCTCCTACTTCGTCGCGGTGGCCGAGACCAGGCACTTCACCCAGGCGGCCGAGCGGATGCGGGTCGCCCAGCCCTCGCTCAGCAAGCAGATCAAGGCGCTGGAGACCGATCTCGGCGCGCCGCTGTTCTCCCGGGCGCGCGGCAACGTGACCCTGACGGCCGCCGGCGAGGCGCTGCTGCCCCTGGCCCGCCGGATGCTGGCCGACGCCGAGACCGCCCGCCAGGAGGTCGCCGAGCTGGCCGGGCTGCGCAAGGGCCGCGTACGGCTCGGCGCGACGCCGTCGCTGTGCACGGGGCTGCTGGCCGACGCGCTGGCCCGCTTCCACCGTGACTACCCGGGCATCGAGCTGCTGGTCGAGGAGGGCGGCTCGCGGGACCTGGTCAGGGCGCTGGCCCGCGGCCAGATCGATCTGTCCCTGATCATCATGCCGTTGCAGGGCGACGACCCGGCGCTGGTCACCGAGGAGCTCCTGCGGGAGAACCTGGTCGTGGTGACCTCCTCCCACGAGCCGCTGCGCAAGCCGCACCTGCGCATCGAGGATCTGCGCGGCCGCCCGATGGTGATGTTCCGGCGCGGCTACGACCTGCGGGAGGCCACGCTGGCCGCCTGCCGGCAGGCGGGGTTCGAGCCGCGGCTGGCCGTCCAGGGCGGCGAGATGGACGCGGTGCTGCGCTTCGTGGAGGCGGGGCTGGGGGTCGCGGTCGTGCCCTCGATGGTGCTCGACGGGCGGCCGGGGCTGACCGGCACGCCGCTCACGCCGCCGGGGCTCAGCCGTACGGTGGCGCTGGCGCACCGCCGGGACGTGGAGCCGACCAGGGCCGCGCAGGCGTTCCGGGCCACGCTCCTGGCGTTCGTGGTCGAAGCGGGACACGAGGGGACGCTTCCGCAAGGGGTCGAGCTCATCGCACAATGAGCTGCAACAGTTCCACCTGCGAAGAGGCCCGCGTGTGACGGCAACGCTTTCCGAGACATTGACGCTGCTTCTCGTCGAGGACGACGGCGGTGACGCCTTCCTGGTGGAGGAGCTGCTCAAGGAGGCGGAGGCGCCGCCGAGGATCACCTGGGTGCGCAGCCTCCGCGAGACCAGGCCGAAGCTGACCACCGCGATCCAGTGCGTGCTGGTCGACCTGACGCTGCCGGACGCCTCCGGCCTGGAGGCGCTGGAGGAGGTGCTGCGCCTCGCGCCGCACGCGGCCGTGCTCGTGCTGACCGGCCTGCGCGACGCGCACGTGGGCGTCGCCGCGGTGCAGGCAGGCGCCCAGGACTACCTCGTCAAGCAGGACATCGACGCCCGGCTGCTGGCCCGGGCGATCCGCTACGCGATGGAGCGCAAGCGGGCCGACCTGGCCCAGATCCGCCTGGTCGAGGCCGAGCTCATCGCCAAGGAGAACGCCCGGCTGGAGCGCGGCCTGCTGCCCGTCGCACTGCTGCGCACCGACGCGGTCGAGCACTCCACCCGCTACCTGCCCGGCAACCAGGGCACGCTGCTCGCGGGCGACTTCCTCGACACGGTGCAGACCTCCGACGGCGCGATCCACGTCGTGGTCGGCGACGTGTGCGGCCACGGCCCCGACGAGGCGGCGCTCGGCGTCGCCCTGCGCATCGCCTGGCGCACGCTCGTGCTGGCCGGGCAGACCGGCGAGCGGCTGCTGCACACGCTCGACGCGCTGCTGCGGGCCGAGCGCAAGGCTCCGGAGATCTTCACCACGCTGTGCATGGCCACGATCACCCCCGACCTGCGTCATGCCCGGATGCGGGTGGTAGGCCACCCGCCGCCCGTGCTGGTGCGCGACGGCGCGGTGGCCGTGGTGGACGGCACGCCGTCCGGGCCGCCGCTCGGCATCTTCGCCGACGCCGAGTGGAAGGTCATCGATGTTCCTCTCGGAGAGGATTGGGCGATCATGATGTACACCGACGGCCTCATCGAGGCCGCGGCCGGCGAGGACGACCTGCCGCTCGGCGTCGAGGGCCTGGTCGAGCTCGTACGCGAGCACGGCTCCATCGACCTCGACCGGCTCATCCGGCACGTGGGCGTCCCGGACGACGACCTCGCCATGGTGCTCCTCGGGAAGGGGACGGCATGAGCGATGTGTCGGGCATCCGGCCGCTGCCGCCGCCCCGCGTGACCACCGGGCTGGGCAGCCTCCCGATGGGCCGGTGGTTCGCGGTCGTCGGCTCGGTCGTCACGCTCGCGTTCGCGACCGCCATCGTGTACACGATCCTGCTCATCGACCAGGTCCGCGCGGCCCGGCCCC
The DNA here is from genome assembly GCF_031570565.1 of Nonomuraea sp. 3-1Str. Lineage (NCBI taxonomy): Bacteria > Bacillati > Actinomycetota > Actinomycetes > Streptosporangiales > Streptosporangiaceae > Nonomuraea > Nonomuraea sp. 3-1Str. The sequence goes on along the minus strand of NZ_JALHBK010000021.1, from coordinate 9,447 downwards.
GCCCCGAGGTGGAGGAGCACCTCGGCAGGCTGTACATGGCGCTGATCGTGCTGCTGCTGATCCTGCTGGTGACCGGCGTGGTGCTGGGCTGCGTCGTCAGGTACGTCGTCCTGAAGCCCATCGCCAAGCTCACCGAGCAGGTGCGCCAGGTGGCGGCCGGCGACTACGACCACCGCCCGGCCGTCGAGCACCCGGCGGAGCTGGCGGAGCTGTCCGGCCACGTCGACGCCATGCGCGAGCGCATCGTCACCGCCTGGCGCCGCGCCGAGGAGCAGGCGGTCGAGCTGCGCCGCTCGAACGGCGAGCTGGAGCAGTTCGCCTACGTGGCCAGCCACGACCTCCAGGAGCCGCTCCGCAAGATCGCCAGCTTCACGCAGATGCTCGACCAGCGTTACGGCGACCGGCTCGACGAGCGCGCCAGGCAGTACATCCACTACGCGGTGGACGGCGCCAAGCGCATGCAGCTCCTCATCAACGACCTGCTCGACTTCTCGCGGGTGGGCCGGGTGAGCGGGGAGCGGACGCCCGTCGACACGGGCCCGGCGCTGTCCGCGGCCCTGGACAACCTGTCGGCGGTCCTGGAGGAGACGGACGCGACCGTCACGGCGGGCCCGCTCCCCCGCGTGCTCGGCAACCGGCTCCAGCTCACGCAGCTCTTCCAGAACCTCGTCGAGAACGCCGTCAAGTTCCGCTCCGCGGAGCCGCCCCGCGTCCGGATCGAGGCCGTGCGGAAGGACGACGTGTGGGAGTTCAGCTGCTCGGACAACGGGATCGGGATCGAGGGCAAGTACGCCGACCGGATCTTCCTGATCTTCCAGCGCCTGCACCCGCGCGACGTCTACCCGGGAACGGGCATCGGGCTGGCGCTCTGTCGCAAGATCGTCGACTATCACGGCGGCCGGCTCTGGCTCGACGGCGACGCCGAGGGGCCCGGCGCCACCTTCCGCTGGACGCTGCCCGCGGCGGGTGATGACGCATGAGTGCCGGCCGCCCGATCGAGGTGCTGCTGGTGGAGGACGACCAGGGCGACATCCTGCTGACGCGGGAGGCGTTCGAGTACAACAAGGTGAGCAACCGCCTGCACGTGGTGAACGACGGCGAGCAGGCGATGGCCTTCCTGCGCCGCGACGAGGGCTACCAGGACGTGCCGCGGCCCGACCTGGTGCTGCTCGACCTCAATCTGCCGCGCATGGACGGGATGGAGGTGCTGCGGGAGGTGAAGGCCGACCCCGACCTGCGCACCATCCCGGTGGTCATCCTGACGACGTCCGAGGCCGAGGAGGACATCCTCCAGGGCTACCGGCTGCACGCCAACGCGTACGTCTCCAAACCAGTCGATTTCGAGCAATTTATCCGAGTTGTCCGACAAATAGATGATTTTTTCGTCACGGTGGTTAAGTTGCCGCACCTGGGGAAGCGCCTCTGACGCGTGGACGTGACAGGAATCACAGCGGGTCATCGAAAAAGTGAGTGACCCTTGTCACAAATGCTCACGCGGGCGTCGTAACGTATCCCCCACCAATGCGCGCCCGAGCGGAGACGACGCCCCGCGCCGCGCGCAACAGCGAACGACCCGGACCCCAGGCGAGTGAAGGGTCCGCGGGAGGTGGAGAGGTCCCCGATGAGCCAGACGACGCCCGACGCGCCCGTCAGAAGGCAACGTGCGCAGATCAAGGTGCGCACACTGCGCACAGACCGATGGTGGCTGGCCCCGCTGCTGACCTTCCTGGGGCTCAGCGCCTTCCTCGTCTACGGCGTGTGGGCCATCTTCGACACCCCGTACTACGTGCCGGGGCCGGAGTACATCGCGCCGTTCTCCTCGCCCTGCCTGGCGACCTCCTGCCCCGAGGGGGCGAGGCTCTTCGGCCTGGCGCCCTTCGGCGACTGGTACACGCTGCCGCCCGGCCTGCTGATCCTCGGCCTGCCCGGCGGGTTCCGGCTGACGTGCTACTACTACCGCAAGTCCTACTACCGCTCGTTCTGGCTGTCGCCGCCCGCGTGCGCCGTCCAGGAGCCGCACGGCAAGTACACCGGCGAGACCCGCTTCCCGCTGATCATCCAGAACATCCACCGGTACTTCTTCTACGGTGCCATCGTCATCGGCGCCATCCTCGCCTACGACGCGATCCTCGCGCTCGTCCACCGGCCGAACGGCCTCGGCTCCTGGATCCTGCTGCTCAACGCCGTCCTGATCGCCGCGTACACGCTGTCGTGCCACTCGTGCCGGCACATCACCGCAGGCCGGCTGAACCACTTCTCCCGTCACCCGCTCCGCTACCGCGCCTGGACCTTCGTCTCCAAGCTCAACGCCAAGCACCAGCCCCTCGCGTGGGCCTCGATGTTCTCCGTCATGGGCGCCGACTTCTACGTCCGCCTGGTCGCCAAGGGCATCATCGCCTTCCCGTACGCGTAAGGAATCTCAGTGGAAATCGAGCGTCACGAATACGACGTCGTCGTCATCGGCGCGGGCGGCGCCGGGCTTCGGGCCGCCATCGAGGCCCGCCAGCAGGGCAAGCGCACCGCCATCGTGTGCAAGTCGCTGTTCGGCAAGGCCCACACGGTCATGGCCGAGGGCGGGGCCGCCGCCGCGATGGGCAACGTCAACTCCGACGACAACTGGATGGTGCACTTCCGTGACACCATGCGCGGCGGCAAGTTCCTGAACAACTGGCGGATGGCCGAGCTGCACGCCAAGGAGGCCCCCGACCGGGTCTGGGAGCTGGAGGCGTGGGGCGCGCTGTTCGACCGCACCAAGGACGGCAAGATCAGCCAGCGCAACTTCGGCGGCCACGAGTACCCGCGCCTGGCGCACGTCGGCGACCGCACCGGCCTGGAGCTGATCCGCACCCTCCAGCAGCGCGTCGTCGCCCTCCAGCAGGAGGACTACGAGCAGCACGGCGACTACGAGGCCTACATCAAGGTCTTCGCCGAGTGCACGATCACCCGCCTGCTCAAGGACGGCGAGCGCATCTCGGGCGCCTTCGGCTACTGGCGCGAGAGCGGCAACCTCGTCGTCCTCGACGCCCCGGCCGTGGTGCTCGCCACCGGCGGCATCGGCAAGTCGTACGTGGTGACCTCCAATTCCTGGGAGTACACCGGCGACGGCCACGCCCTGGCGCTGCTGGCGGGGGCCAACCTCATCAACATGGAGTTCATCCAGTTCCACCCCACGGGGATGGTCTGGCCGCCGTCCGTGCGCGGCATCCTCGTCACCGAGTCGGTCCGCGGCGACGGCGGCGTGCTGCGCAACTCCGACGGCGAGCGCTTCATGTTCAACTACATCCCCGAGGTGTTCAAGGACAAGTACGCCACCACCGAGGAGGAGGGCGACCGCTGGTACACCGACCAGGCCAACAACCGGCGGCCCCCGGAGCTGCTGCCCCGTGACGAGGTGGCCCGCGCCATCAACTCCGAGGTGAAGGCCGGGCGCGGCTCACCCCAGGGCGGCGTCTTCCTCGACGTCTCCACCCGCCTGCCGGCCGAGGAGATCAGGCGGCGGCTGCCGTCGATGTACCACCAGTTCAAGGAGCTGGCCGACGTCGACATCACCGCCGAGCCCATGCAGGTGGGCCCGACCTGCCACTACATCATGGGCGGCGTCGAGGTCGACGCCGACACGGGCGCCGCCGCCGTGCCCGGACTGTTCGCCGCGGGCGAGGTCTCCGGCGGCATGCACGGCTCCAACCGCCTCGGCGGCAACTCCCTGTCCGACCTGCTGGTCTTCGGCCGGCGCGCGGGCGCGGGCGCCGCCGCGTACGTGGACGCGCTGCCCGCCCGGCCCAAGGTCGTCCAGGAGCTGGTGGACGAGGCCCGGGAGGAGGCGCTGGCCCCGCTGCAGCGCGCCGGCGAGAACCCGTACGAGGTGCACCACGAGCTCCAGCGCACGATGAACGAGCTGGTCGGCATCATCCGCAAGGCCGATGAGGTCTCCGAGGCCCTGGAGGTCGTCGAGAAGCTCAAGGAGCGGGTCCGCCTCGTCGGCGCCGCCGGGTCCCGGATCTACAACCCCGGCTGGCACCTGGCCCTCGACCTGCGCAACATGGTCCTGGTCTCCGAGTGCGTGGCCCGCGCCGCGCTGCTGCGCGAGGAGAGCCGCGGCGGTCACACCCGCGACGACTTCCCCGGCATGAACCCCGCGTGGCGCCGCAAGCTGCTCGTCTGCTCCACGGCCGACGGCTCCTCGGTCACCGTCGAGGAGAAGACCCAGCCGGCGATGCGCGACGACCTGATCACGCTGTTCGAGCGCGACGAGCTGAAGAAGTACCTCACCGACGAAGAGATGACAGAGTTCGACGGGATTTCGAGATGAGCTACAAGGCGAAGTTCAAAGTCTGGCGCGGTGAGGGCGGAGAGGGCAAGCTCGAGGACTTCACCGTCGAGGTGAACGAGGGCGAGGTCGTCCTCGACATCATCCACCGCCTCCAGGCCACCCAGGCGCCCGACCTGGCGGTCCGCTGGAACTGCAAGGCCGGCAAGTGCGGCTCCTGCTCCATGGAGATCAACGGCAAGCCGCGGCTGGGCTGCATGACCCGGATGTCCACCTTCGAGGAGGACGAGACGATCACGGTCACCCCGATGCGGACCTTCCCCGTCATCAAGGACCTGGTCACGGACGTCTCGTTCAACTACCAGAAGGCGCGGGAGATCCCCTCGTTCACGCCCCCGTCGGGGGTGCGGCCGGGCGAGTACCGCATGAAGCAGATCGACGTCGAGCGGTCCCAGGAGTTCCGCAAGTGCATCGAGTGCTTCATGTGCAACAACGTCTGCCACGTCATCCGTGACCACGAGGAGAACAAGACGTCCTTCGCGGGGCCGCGCTTCCTCATGCGCATCGCGGAGCTCGACATGCACCCGTACGACGTGGCCGAGCGCCAGGAGTCGGCGCAGGAGGAGCACGGGCTCGGCTACTGCAACATCACCAAGTGCTGCACCGAGGTCTGCCCCGAGCACATCAAGATCACCGACAACGCGCTGATCCCGATGAAGGAGCGCGTGGTGGACCGCAAGTACGACCCGCTGGTGTGGCTCGGCAACAAGATCTTCCGTCGCCCGAAGTGACCCGCGCCTGAAAGCGCCGAGGCGGCCGGTGGGATTCCACCGGCCGCCTCGGCGTTTCGGTCAGGGTCTCGCGCGGAGCGCTCAGTGCTTGCGGCGGTGCTTGCCGCCGTCCTCGTCCGGCAGGAACTCGATCAGCGTCGCGTTGGGGTCGGGGCCGGCCGGGGGCGCCTGCCAGGGCTCCGCGTCGCCCGTCTCGGCGGCGGATGCCGGGCTCACGGGATGCTCCGGCGGCGCCTCGAACGGCGCGGCGCCGCCCGCCGGGATGTCGGCCGGCGGCTGCTCCGGCGGGACCAGCGGCTCGAACGGCGCCCGGTACGCCCCGTGGCGCTCCTCCTCGACCGGCTCGTTGCTGTAGAGCACCACCGGCTCGGCGGCCGGCTCGGGCGGAGGACTGGGCAGGCCGGGCAGCACGGGAACACCCGCGTCGGGCCCGCCGTACGTGTTCGGGTCCTGGTAGACGGCCCCGTACTGGAGCGGGCCGCCGGGATACGTCTGGACCGGCACGAAGCTGAGGATCGGCGCGTACGCCGTCGTACCCGGGTAGCCGTGCGGACCCGCGGCGGCGTAGCCGGGACCCGCGGGGTAACCGGCGGGCGGCGGGTAGCCGGGACCCATGGGGTAACCACTCGGGTAGGGCCCGCCGGGCGGATAGCCGCCGGGGTACCCCGGGCCGCCCAGGTCGGGCCGGGGCACCTGCGGGCCGGCCCTGCGGACGGCCGCCGCGTGCGCCATGCGGCGCAGCCGCCCCTCGAAGATCAGCACGGCGAACAGCACCAGCAGCACCATGACCAGCGCCGGGATGCTGAGCTTGCGCGTCATCTCGGCCTGGTCGAACTCCGGAGTCGCGGCGCGCACCTCAAGCTGGACCGACTCGCTCGTCGAGGTCTCCTGCGGTGTGGCCGTGGGCGTCGCCGTGGGGGTGTCGGTGCCGGCGACGCTCGGCAACAGCAGGCTCTGCTCCTCCGTGGGCTCCTCGCTCGGCGACGCGAGCGGATCCTCCACCGAGGCGGACGTCTGCGGCGGCGGGACCACCGGTGGGAGGGTCTGGTCCGGGGTGCTGGGCGGCGGGGTGGGCGCCGTGCTGGTCCTGGTCTTCTTCGGCGTCGGCTGGGTGGTCTTGGTGGCGGGCGGCGACTTGGTGATGGTCTTGGTGATCGTGGTCTCCGGCTGCTCCTCAGGCGTGGGCAGCGTGGTGGTGACCGTGATCGTGACCTCTGGGGAGCTCTCGCAGAACTGGTCGGTGTCGCACGGATCGACGGCGGGATCGTAGGCCGACACCGAGGCGCTGGCGCTCTGGATGACGAACGGCGCGGCGCCGATGCCGGTCAGGCCCAGCGAAAGGACCATCGCGGAGACAGCCGTCGCTCGCGTGCGTGCCACCTGTGCCCTCCGCACGATCCGAAACCATGGTCATGAGGATCTTAATCGTCAAAGGAATCTTAGTCCGGTAAAAGGCACAGTAAAGACGGAAGTACCGCCAGATTCCCTGACAAATCCCGGCTAACCTGCGCGCAGAACCTCCTCGACCGCCCGCATGACCGGCAGGTCCGCCCCCAGCCATGCCACGTCGAAGTACTCGCCGGGCGCCAGCCACCGCAGCGCCAGGTGCTCCTTGGCCTCCGGCGTGCCGGCGGCGAGGGAGCAGAGCCACACCCGCATGACGTAGCCCTCGGCCAGCGCCCAGTCGCCGCCGACCCGCTCCCCCACGGCGACCTCCACGCCGAGCTCCTCCCGGCACTCGCGCACGAGCGCCTCGGTCTCGCTCTCGCCCGGGTCCACCTTGCCGCCCGGGAACTCCCAGCCGCCGGCCAGCGTGGGCGGCTCGGCACGCTGCGCGGCGAGCACCCGCCTCTGCGCATCGACGATCACCGCCGCCACCACGACCACCGTCATAGCGTCCGCAGTTTCTTGAGCTGTTCGAGGGTGTCCGGGTTCTGCAGCGGCCGGGTGAAGCCCACGATGTTCGTACGCGACTCGTAAGCCGTCACCTTGATCGGCCCGCACAGCCGGCACCGCGCCTCGATCATCTTCCCCTTCGACACGACCATCCCCACATGTCCCGGGTTGTCGGGCGATGTGCCCGGCCCCGCGTTGAAGAACACCAGGTCGCCCGGCTGCTCGTCGCCCTGCGACACCTTCACGCCGTACGGCCACTGCTGGAACGTGGTGCGCGGGATGTGCAGCCCCGCGGCCTGGTAGGCCGCGTAGATGATCCCCGAGCAGTCGAACGCGTCAGGACCCGTGCCGCCCCACAGGTACGGCTTGCCCCGCTGCTTCAGCGCGAACGCCAGGATCTTACCCACCACCTCGCTCGGCGCCGCCTCCACCAGCGGGTCGTCGCAGGCGCCGTCGGCCTCCGGCGGCTCCTGGACCTCGCCCGATTTGGCATAGCGGCGGGCGATCTCCTCAACCTGGTCCACGTACCACCAGGCCCGGTTGTAGACGAACAGCGCCCGCCGCACGTTCTCCGGCGCGCCGTTGCGCTTGAGCATCTTGGCCGCGCCGAGGATCGCGTCGGCCGGGTTGTAGATGTCGCCGATCCCGTCACCGTCACCGTCGGAGGCGTAGCCGTTGACCTGCGACGACATCGGGACCTTGGCCTTGCCGCCCCACGTGCTGATGAGGAACTGCATCGGCCCGGCCGCGCCCGCGTAGTTGGTGCCGCTCGTGACCCCGGGCAGGTCGGACCGGCCGTGGTCGGTCTCGCGCTTGCCCACGGCCGCCAGGATCGTCCACTGCACGCCCAGCTTCTCGCCGTTCTTCTTGTACAGCTCCAGGTAGTCGGGCGGGATGTCCGAGGCGGCCGAGTCGGACGCCTCCTGCGCCTTCGCCTCGCTCCCGCAGTCGGGCTGCTGCCCGCCGTTGCCGATGAACGACGGGATCGAGGTCATGAGCATCGGCGACACGATGACCAGCGCGAGCAGGACCGCCCCGGCCGCGCCGAGTGCCAGGGCCACGCGGGTACGTGAGAGGTTCACCCCGTGGTGTCCCCGTCCTGGCCCTCTCCGGCGGGTTGCAGGTCGAACACCCGCCAGTCGGTGCCCATCTCGCTCACCGTCACCGCGTAGTCGTCGGTGAGCTGCTTGTTCCCGCTCTTGGCGGTGATCTGCTGGGTGCCGGTGACGACGAGGACCACAGACGTCTTCTCCACCGACCTGATCTCCTTCACCTTGGCCGTGGCCGTGGACACCACCTCGTCGGCGCGGTTGCGCTCGACCGTGCCGGGCGAGGTGAGCGTGCGCGCCAGGACGGCGCCGAGGTCCGCCGTGGCGAACGCCTTGACCCGGTCGGCGTACGCCGCCGGGTCCTCGTCGTAGCGGAAGGTGCCGTACGCGGCGGTGAACCGCTCGGCCAGATCGGCCGACGCCGCGAGCTGCTCCTTCGACATCGGCAGGTACGCGTAGATGTCGAACGGGGCGTCGCTCGCCGTCGCCAGGGGCGTGCTGCGCGGCACGGTCACCACGCCGCTCGGCGTACGGCCGGCGACCGGCTCCTCCTCGGCGGATTCGCCGGAGCCGGGCCACATCGTCACGTAGAGGCCGACGGCGGCGATCACCACCACGATGGCGGCGAACGCCAGCCCCCGCTTGTCACCGGGCAGGGCCATCGTCAGTCCCTGTCCTGACCGCCGGGCTTGAGCCAGAACGGCACGGGCGGCTCGTCACCGCCGGAGCCGTTGCCGCGGCGGCTGGGCAGCCACAGCGGCGGCGGCTCCTCCGCGCGGCTTCGCGGCGCGTCGGCCGGCCGCGACGACCCGCCGAAGATCCCGCCGCCCGAGGAGCCGCCGCTCGACGACCGCCGGCCGCCCGAGTCGCCCCACCGGGAGCCGCCCGAACGCGACCCGCCGGAACCGCCGGAACCTCGCGACCTCGACCCGCCGCCGAACAGCCCACCGCCCGAGCCTCCGGACCGTGACCCGCCGGACCGTGACCCGCCGGACCCCGAGCCTCCGAAGATCCCGCCGCCGGAGCCGCCCGAGCCGCCTGAGCCGCCGCCGCGCGACGCCCAGCCACCACCGGACCGGCCGCCGAACCAGCCGCCACCGCCTGACGAGCCACCTGATGAGCCTGCGCCACCGCCGTCACCGCCGGTGTTGCCGCCACCGCCGCTGCCACCGCGGTTGCCGCCGCCGCCCGCTCCCGCCAGCCGGGACACCGCGCCCGCGCCGCCCGACACCCGCGGACCGGTCCCACCGGACACGCGCGGGCCCGACCCGCCCGACGCACCGCCTGACGCGCCACCCGTCGCACCACCGGTCGCACCACCGGCCGCACCGACCGGTTCGCGCACCGGTGGATCGTCGAGCTGGTCGAGCGGCTGCACGCCACCCGCACCGACCAGTTCGCGGGGGTGCTCGACATGGTCTACGCCGGCGGCGTGCCGATCGCC